>CAIUKV010000193.1 GCA_903899845.1 uncultured Actinomycetes bacterium | reverse complement strand
GGACGAGGATCGCGGCGCGCTCGCGGGCCCGGGCCGCGAGCCGCCGGGCGTCCGCGGTGCGCACCGACCGGGGCAGCTCCGCGATCACGAGCCCGACGCCGTCGAGCAGTGCGGCCACGACCGCGGCCCAGCGGTCGGCGAGCCCGCGCGCGCCCCCGGGTGGACGCACCACCGCGAACCGCTCCAGCGCGACGCCCGCCTCCGCCGCCGCGAGCGCGCCGAGCGTGCCCCCGAGGTCCACCGCCGCCGCCCACTCCCCCCGGGCCGTGACCGCGGCGGCGAGGGTCAGCGCGACCGTGGTGGCCCCGGCGCCGGGTGCGCCGGTGACGGCCACCACCGAGCCCCGGCGCACCCCCCGCTGCGGGAGCCGGGCCCCGAGCGACCCCGGCACCTCCACCAGCCGCTCGTGGGCGGCGTGGACCGGCCGGACCCGGCGGCCGATCTCGGCCAGCGCGGCCCGGGCCGCCGCCCGGGCTGTGTCGTCACGCCGGGGCGGCCCGGCACCGGTCGGGAGGTCGGAGACCATCCCGCATGTATACCGAACGTACGTTCGGTCTGCCAGCCCCGGGTCGGAGCAGGCCGGCCGGGCCGGAGCGGCCCCTCAGTCGCCGGCGGGCTCGGGCGGCAGGACCGGCTCGACCCCGATGGCCCGCAACGCGTCGGGCGCCCAGCCGGCGTCGTCGCCGTAGTACCCGAAGAGGTGCTCGATCGCGGCGGCCGCCGCCGGCTCCAGCGCGGTCCACGCCGCCTCCGGCGCCTCGACCGTCACCCCGCTCGACGAGACCGACACGCGGGTGGCCCCGAGGTCGAACAGCCGCCGGGCGAGCACGTCGGGCGGCCGGCCACCCCCGGTCTCGTCGACCGACCCGTAGGACTCGATCGCCATCCCGGTGAGCGAGCGGTTGCAGTCGAACAGCCGCACGGTGGCGGACGACCCGACGCGTGACGTCACGGTGATCGCTTGACCCATGCGCGGGAGCCTAGGGGATCCGGCGGCGGCGGCGGCTCAGGTCGGGTGGGTGGGGGTCCGGGTGTCGGCAGGGATGTGGCCTGCGACGGCGTCGACGTGGGGTGGGCGGAGCATGGTGAGGTGGGTTCCGGGCACGGGTCGACAGTCGAGGTCGGGGACGAAGGCGCGCCAGTCGTCGCGGGCGGTGTCGTCGACGTGGAGCAGCACGACGGGGAAGGTGGGGGGTGCGGGCCGGTAGTCGCGCAGGGCCCGCTCGCCGATGCGGCCGAAGGCCCGGAACCGCACGAGGTCACGGCTCGGGGGCCCGGGGCGTCGGGTCCGCCACCGCAGCCGGACCTCGGTCACGATCCGGGAGACGAGCCCCTCGAGCCGGAACCGGGACCGGGACCGGGACCGGGACCGGGACCGGGGGCCCGGGACGGACGGGCGGCCGGATGCCGGAGCGCCGGATGCCGGAGCGCCGGAGGTCGGGGCGCCGGGTGCGGGGGGAGGCCCGGTGAGGCGCGCGTCGAGGAGCACCACCCGGACGGACCGGCCCCGGGTGGTGAGCCGACGGGCGGTCTCGTAGGCGACCGCACCCCCGGCGGAGTGCCCGACCAGGACCACCGGCCCGTCGGGATGCCGGGCCGCGACCAGACCCGCCGCCCGATCGGCCGCCGCCCCCACCGACCGGTCCGGACGACCCGGCGTGTGCAGACCGTGGGGCTCCACCACCGAGAAGCACCGCTGCGACCCCAACGCCCGGGCCAGCCACACGTACGCGGTCGCGGTGCCCCCCGCCCCGGGGAACGCCACCACCGGCACCCCCCCGGCCGGGTCCCCCTCGGTCAGGGTGACCACCTCCGACGCCCGGTACGGGTCCTCGCCGGCCGCCCCGGCCCGCAGCGCGTCCGCGATCCCCGCGGCACTCACGTGCCGCAACGGCAACGACTGATCGAACGGCCCCCACCCCAGCTCCGACACCCCCGCCGCGAGCTCCACCGCCCGCAGCGAGTCCAGCCCCAGCTCCCACAGGTCGTCGTCGGGCCCGACGTCGTCGCACTCGAGCACCTCTGCGCACACCACCAGCACGTCGGCCTCGAGCGCATCGCGCGCCGGACGCGCCACCGCGCTCCGCCACGCCTCGACCGGCCCGGCGAGGAGCGCCTGCCGGTCGACCTTCCCGTTCGCGAGACGGGGCAGCGCCGCGTGGACCACCAACGGGCTCGGCACCAGATGCGGCGGGAGCCGCGACGCGAGCTCCCGACGCACCTCCGCCGGACCCGCCACCACATCGGGATCCACCACCACGTGCCCGACCAGCCGCGTGCCCCGCGCCCCCTCGTGCGCGAGCACCACCACCTGCTCCACCCCCGCGATGCCCGCGAACGCCCGTTCCGCCTCCGCCGGCTCCACCCGCATCCCCCGGATCTTCACCAGCTCGTCGGCCCGCCCCGCCATCACCAAGCGGCCCCGCCCGTCGAGCCGGGCGAGATTCCCCGTGCGCAGCACCCGCGTCCCGTCCTCGTCCCGCCCGAAGTGCGCCGCCTCGAGCTCCGGATCGTCCCAGTAGCCGCGCGCCACCACCCCCCGCACCACGATCTCCGCCAGATCCTCCCCGTCCGCGAGCGGCACCAACCGGCCCCGCCCCGGCACCGTCCAGTCCCCCAACGGCACCCGACCCGACTCCACCTCGTCGCCCGGACCGATCACCAGCCGACACACCGGGACCATCCCCGCCTCCGTGCTGCCGTACAACGCGTCGATCACCGCGTCGGGCGCGACCAACGCCCGCAGACCCGGCACGTCCTCCCACCGGGTCGCCTCACCGGCCGCACTGATCGCCCGCACCCGCTCCAACCGCCGACCCGCCGGCCACCGCCCCACCAGCTGTGCGGCGTACGACGGGGGGGATGGCCACCCGCGCCACCTCCTCGCGGTCGAGTCACTCAAGCAGCGCCACCGGATCGGCCAGCCCCGGCGGCAGGACCGACATCGTGCGCCCGTGGCCGATCCGCACCGCAGCCGAGTAGCCGCCGGCCCAGTGCAGCGGAGCGACCAGGCTCATGTGCTGGTCCCGCGTCCCGAGGGGATCGGCCAGCACCGCGATCGCGGCGAGGTTCCACCACGAGAGCACCACCCCCTTCGGCCGGCCCGTCGACCCCGACGTGAACAGCACCGCCGCCACGCCGTCCGGATCCACCGGCTGCGGCCCGATCGGATCATCGACCCCGAGACCCACGGCGACCAGGTCCACCCCCGCCGGCAGCGCCACCCCCGACCCGGGCGGGCCCAACACCTGCGCCGGGCCGCCCAGACGACCCAACACCTCCGCCAACGCCGCCGGCGGCAGATCCGCCGCCACCGGCACGTGCGCCACCCCCGCCCGCATCGCCCCCAGCAGCGCCACCACCGACCACCGGTCGCGCCCCACCAGCACCGGCACGGGCACCACCCGGCCCGACCCGTCGAGCCCACCCGGCGCGCCCACCCGGTGGCACCCACCGCTCCCGCACCACCCGCGCCATCGATCCCACCAGCGCGTCGAGCTCACCCACCGAGATCGCACCGAGCGCGTCGCGCATCGACAGCCGGTCCGGACCCGAGGCCGCCAGCCCCGGCAACGCCGCCGCCACCGGCGGCAGCTCGGAGAGGGGGACGACCGGATCCAGCTCCACGCGCGTCTCCTCCGGCTCGTCCGACGCCGCCGACCCATCGGGACGACCGGGACTAAGGACGCTAGCCATGGATGCCCGCCCCCGAGCGGACACGGCGTCGACGGCGCCGCAGCACCCGGATCAGCCCAACGCAGGCCCGGTCGGCAGGTTCCAGGAGAGCCGGTGGAGCGGGGACGGCCCGAGGCGGCGGATGGCGTCCTGGTGCTCGGGCGAGGCGTAGCCCTTGTTGCGCTCCCACCCGTATCCGGGATGGTCGACCGCCAGGACCGCCATCAGCGCGTCCCGGGCCACCTTGGCCAGCACGCTGGCGGCCGCCACTGCGGCGCACTGCCGGTCGGCCTTGACCCGGGTCACCACCCGGCGCACCGCCACCAGGTCCGGGTGCCCGGCAGCCAGGAGGTCGTGCTGGTCGGGCACGGTCAGCCAGTCGTGGTGGCCGTCGAGCAGGACCACGTCGGGGACCGGGTCACCGATCCGGGCCAGCGCCCGGTGCCCGGCGAGCCGGAGCGCCCCCGTGAGCCCGTAGGCGTCGACCTCCGCCGGGGCGGCGTGCCCCACCGCGCTCGCCGTCGCCCACTCCCCGATCGCCGGGACGAGCGCCGTGCGCCGGACCGGCGAGAGATCCTTCGAGTCGCGCACGCCGGCGGGCGGTGCGGTCACGGTGGCGTCGACCACCACGATCCCGACGCTCACCGGGCCGGCCAGCGCGCCCCGCCCGACCTCGTCGACGCCGGCGACGCGGGTCGCGCCGGCGGCGAGGAGCGTCCGCTCTTCGTCGAGGGTCGGGTCGACCGGTGCCACCGCCGACGCCGGTCAGTTGACCTGGCGCTCGAAGCCCTCCCAGTAGGGCTCGCGCAGCTTGAACTTCTGGAGCTTGCCGGTAGCCGTGCGCGACAGCTCGGCCCGGAACTCGACGCTGGTCGGGCACTTGTAGCGGGCGATCAACGTCCGGCAGTGCTCGATCAGGTCGGTCTCGGTAGCGGTCGCACCGGGGGCGAGCACGACCAACGCCTTGACCGTCTCGCCCCACTTCTCGGACGGCACTCCGATCACCGCGACCTCGGCGACCGCCGGGTGGGAGAACAGCGCGTCCTCGACCTCGATCGACGACACGTTCTCACCGCCCGAGACGATGACGTCCTTCTTGCGGTCCGACAGCACGACGTAGGCGCCGTCGAGGTGCCCGCCGTCGCCGGTGCGGAACCAGCCGTCGGGGACCGCCTCGGCGGTCGCGTCGGGCTGGGCCCAGTAGCCGTCGAACACCACGTTGCTGCGGGCCTGCACCTCGCCGTCGGCGCTGACCCGGATGCGCACCCCGAGCGCCGGCGCGCCGGCGGGCGAGAGTCGCCGGGCCAGCTCGTCGGGGGCCATCCCGTCCCACTCCTCGCGCTCGCGCGACATGGTGAGGAACGGCGACGTCTCCGAGAGGCCGTAGATCTGGATGAACTCCCAGCCGAGCTCGGCCCGGATCCGCTCGATGGTCCGGGTCGGCGGCGGCGCGCCGGCGACGACCATCCGCACACGGTCGCGCCCGGGCACGGGGCCGTCCCAGAGCGCAGCGGCATCGAGGATGGCGGCGGCGACCGCGGGCGCGCCGCACAGCACGGTCACGCCGTGCTCGTCGATCCGGCGGAGGATCTCGGCGCCGTCGACCTTGCGCAGCACGACGTGGCGTGCGCCCATCGCCGTCGCCGCGTAGGGCATGCCCCAGCCGTTGCAGTGGAACATCGGCAGGGTGTGCAGGTAGACGTCGCGGTCGGTGATGCCGAGCTGCCAGCCGAACGTGGCCGCGTTCACCCAGATGTTGCGGTGGGTGAGCTGCACGCCCTTGGGTCGGCCGGTGGTGCCACTCGTGTAGTTGACGGCCGCGGTGGCGTCCTCATCGATGGCGTCCCAGGGCGCGGGCTCCACCCCGAACCGGTAGAGCACCTCGTCGGACGCGGCGCCGAGGACGTGGCGGTGCGGGGCCCCCACCTCGGCGAGCGCCTCGTCGAGCTCGGGGTCGACCAGGAGCATCGACGCGCCGCAGTGCTCGACGATGTAGCCGATCTCGGCGGCGCTGAGCCGGAAGTTGATCGGCACGACGATCCGGCCGTGCCCGCTCACACCGAAGAACGAGGTGAACAGGCGGGCCGAGTTCTGGCTGACGATCGCCACCCGCTCGCCGAACCCGATGCCGAGCGCGTCGAGGCCGGCGGCCTGGGCCCGGGCGGTCTCGGCGATCCGGGTGTAGGTGACCGGCCCCCACGCCTCGGCCGGCTGGTCGGGCTCGTCCACGATCCCGATCCGGTCCCCGTAGACCAGCTCGGCGCGGTCGATGTGGTCGAGCACGGTCAACGGGACCTTCATCCCGCTCCCTCCCCCTCGGTGGGCCCGGTCTCCCCTGGGGGACCGAGCCGGGCGATGTTCGCCGCCTCCCCCGGATCGGGCTCGGTGGCGAACCAGGCGTCCAGCATCGCACGCGCGCCCTCGACGGTGAGTGAGACCAGGCCGAGGGCGAGCACGTTGGCGTCGTTCCATCGCCGCGCCCCCGCCGCGATCCCGGCGTCGACGCAGAGCGCGGCCCGGACGCCCGGCACCTTGTTGGCGGCGATCGACACCCCGGTGCCGGTCCAGCAGCACACCACCCCGGTCGCGCAGTCCCCGGTCGCGACCAGGCGCCCGACCTGCTCGCCGACCTCGGCCCACTGGGTCGCCGCGGCTGGATCGTCGGGACCGGTCGCCCCGAGCGGGCCGACCCGCACGACCTCGTGCCCGCGGGCCATGAGCTCGGCGACCAGCGCGTCGGTCACGGGGGTCCGTTCGTCGGACCCCACCGCCACCCGCACCTCAGACCTCCAGGCCGAGCGCGGCGGCGACGTCGGCCAGGGTCGCGAACTCCGTGTGGTCGACCCCGTGCGCCGCGCACCAGGCGGCGAGGGTGCCCTTGGCGAACACGACGTCGGCGAGCAGGGCGGCCTTGACGTCGCTCACCCCGTCGCCCACGAGGACGGTGGTGCGTCCGGCGTGGCGCGCGTCCTTGATCGGGGCCTGCTTGCACACGCCGCAGCTCGAGCACGCGCAGCACCGGTCCGCGTGGGGGAACTCGAGCCGCCCACTGGACCAGTCGACCGCGTTCGTGAGCACCGGCACACCGAGCGTGGCGGCGACCTCGGTGGCGTAGAAGCCGAAGCCGTCCGAGACGATCATCACCTCGGCGCCCGCGGCCCGGAGCGCGGCGACCAGCGGCGCGGCGCCGGGATCGACCGCGACCTCCCGGACCGTCGCCCGCAGTCGGGCCTCGTCGTGGGGCAGGAGGTCCCACTCGTCGAGCAGGCACACGCGGCTCCCGATCTCCCCGCGCGCGTACTCGGCGTCGACGGCGCGCCACTCCGGCGGGGCGAGCCGCTCGAGCAGGTGCACCCCTGAGTCGACCAGCGTGATCGTGCCGTCGAAGTCGAGGAAGACCGACGTCGTCGTGAGGTCGGGCACGCAGGAAGGGTACGCGGCTCGGCGATCAGCGCGGCGCGCGGCCCGGCGATCAGGCCGGTGCCGGACCGGGCGGAGCGAGGAGGGCCTCGCCGGTCGCCGCCGACGACTCCCAGTCGGGGTCGAGACCGGGGATGCGCACCGTCGTCCCGGGCGGGGCGTCCCACAGCAGGGCGGGCCGGTCGCCGTGCCAACGCACTGCGTACGACACCGTCCCGGCGCCCACCGGCGCGGCCCGCACCTCGAGCGCCTGCCCCCGCCACGCCGGTGGGTGGTCGGCGCACAGCACGAGGCGGGTCGGGTCGGTGTCGTCGACCAGGATGCGGCGCGCGGCCACGAGCAGACCGGCCGGGTCGGCGACCGGCTCGAGCGCGGCCCACGTCCCGGCGGCGGGTCGGGCCGCCGCCCGCCGGCGCGTCCGCAGGCCGACCCGGCGCCACGCCTCGGCGGCTTCGGCGTCGAAGCCCCAGTCCTCCAGCGCCGCGAGCACCCCGGCCGCCACGGTGCGGTCCTGCCCGAGGAGCAGCACGTCGGCGCGTGCGGCGCGCAGGCGCGCCTCGAGCGGACGGTCGGGGAGCTGCGCCTGCATCGACCGGTCGAGCTGACGGCGCCAGCCCGCCGCCACCCGCTCGGCGTCGGGCAGGTCGCGGTCCGGGAGCTGCGGTGCCTGACGTCCCCGCGTGACGATCATCCGCAGGCGGGTGCGGTGCGCGACCGGGTGGAGGAAGGCGGCCTCGATCCGGCCCGCCCGGTCGCGGGCCGCCGGGAAGGTCCCCGACTCGGCCCGGCCGGTCACCACCGGCACCTGCACCGGCGCGCCCACGGTCCGGGCCCACCGCGACGGTGCCCGGGCCCACGAGCACACGAACGCGCCGTCCACCGCCACGTGGGACCCTGCGGCCGCGACCCGGGACGCGCCGCGCACGACGAAGGCGACCACGAACGGGGCGGGCGATCGGTTCTCGATCTCGACCACCACGGGGTCCCCGGTCCCGCTGATCCCGTAGACGCGCTGGAACGCGTCACCCCCGGGCACCCGCATCACGGTCTCGACCACCGGCACGTTGTGCACCGCCTGCTGACGGACGGCCACCTCGTTGGCCGGGATGCGCCAACGGTCGTCGGCGCCGATCCACCATTCGCACGTCCAGGCCGCGCCCGCCGGCTGCAGGGTCCCGGCCGGGTCGATCCTGGCCGGGGGCCCGCCACCGATCGTGCCGACGGGGCGGTCGGGTGCGCCGGTCACCGGATGCCGTGCAGCTCGGGCTTGGCGCTGCGGCCCATGAACGCGCCGACGAGGTCCTCGGGCGCGGCGTTCCCGGCGATGACGCCGGCGACCATCGCCGCGATGGGCATGTCGACCCCGGCCCGGCGGGCCAGCTCCACCACGCCGCCCGCGGTGCGGATGCCCTCGGCCACGCTGGGTGTCGCCGCCGTGATCTCGGCGACCGATCGGCCCTGGCCGAACTCGAACCCGGCCCGGCGGTTCCGACTCAGCTCGCTCGTGCAGGTCGCGACGAGATCCCCCACCCCGGCGAGACCCGAGAACGTGAGGGGGTCCCCGCCGAGCGCGACGCCGAGCCGCGTCATCTCGGCGAGCCCCCGGGTGATGAGCGCCGCACGCGCGTTGTCGCCGAGCCCGAAGCCGGCGGCGGCACCGACCGCGATCGCGATCACGTTCTTCGTCGCGCCCGCGATCTCGCACCCGACCACGTCGGGGTTGGTGTAGACGCGGAACGTCGGCGTCATGAAGAGGCGCTGGAGTCGCACCGCCACCTCGGGATCGGGTGTGGCCACCACCGACGCGGTGGGTTGCCCGAGGGCGACCTCCCGGGCGAGGTTCGGGCCGGTGAGCACGGCGACCGCGTCGGGGGGGACGCCCACCTCCGCGACGACGATCTCGCTCGGGCGGGCGAAGGTGCCCTCCTCGATCCCCTTGGCCAGGCTGACCACCACGGCATCGGGGCCGATGGCCGGGGCCGCGGCCCGCAGCACCGAGCGGAACCCGTGCGACGGCACCGCCATCACCACGACGTCGGCCCCGGCGCACGCGTCGGCGAGGTCGGTGGTCGCCCGCACTCCCGGGTCGAGCATGACCCCCGGGAGGTAGACGGGGTTCTCGTGGCGGTCGTTGCACGCTGCCACCAACTGGGGGTCGCGGCCCCACAGCACGACCTCCGCCGTCCCTCGGGCCAGCGCGGCAACGGCGGTGCCCCACGATCCGGCGCCGACCACGGCGCAGCGGAGGGGTCGGGCCGACGCCCCGGACCCGGCCGCCGGGGGCGGTTGCGCTCCCGGAGCCCCATTCGACACGGCCGGTAGTGTACGCACCCCCATGGTCGCCGCCCTGCGCCCGCCCACCTCGCGGCCACCCTTCGGTGTCGTCGTCCCCGTGCGCGCGTTCGGGCGGGGCGGCACCCGGCTCGCACCCCACCTCACCCCCGACGAGCGCGCCCACCTCGCCCGTCGGCTCGCCGAGCGGGTCGTCGCCGCGGCGGGACGAGCCCCGGTGGTCGTCGTCTCCGACGACCCGGAGGTCGTGGCCTGGGCCACAGACCGAGGACTCCGGTCGGCCCCGGACCCCGGTTCGCTCGACGCCGCCGCCCGGGCCGGGGCCGGGGTCCTCGCCGGGTGGGGATGCGTGCGCACCGTCGTCGCGCACGCCGACCTGCCCGACGTCACCACCTTCGCCGCCGTCACCCGCGACGCCGGGGGTCCGGTGGCCGTGCTCGTGCCCTGCCACCGCGCCGACGGCACCCCGGTGCTGTCGCTTCCCACCGAGGTCGCAATCGACTTCGGGTTCGCCTACGGCCCCGACTCGTTCCGGCGGCACACCGCCGTCGCCCGCGCCGCCGGACTGGCCGTCCGGGTGGTCCGCGACCCCCACCTCGCCTTCGACGTCGACACCCCCGACGACGTCGCCGCCCTGCTCGGCCGGGAGCCCGGGCTGCTCACCGGAGCCGATCCGGTTCCGGCGCCGTGACCGGGCCCCCCACCACCGACCTCGCCCGACCGGCCCGGGTGCTCGCCGTGGGCGCGCACCCCGACGACGTCGAGTTCGGGTGCGGGGCCACGCTCGCCAAGTGGGCGGCGGCCGGGACCGAGGTCCACCTGCTCGTGTGCACCGACGGGTCGAAGGGCTCGTGGGACCCCGACGCCGACACCGACGCCCTGGTCGCGACCCGGGCCCAGGAGCAGGAGACGGCGGCCGGGGTCCTCGGGATCCGGGCCGTGCACTGGGTCGGTGCCGTCGACGGCGAGCTCGAGAACGACCCCGGCACCCGGGCCCGGGTCGCGGCGGTCATCCGGCGGATCCGACCCGACGTGCTGTGCGCCCACGACCCGTGGAAGCGCTACCGGCTCCACCCCGACCACCGCAACGCCGGCTTCCTCACCCTCGACGCCGTGGTCGCCGCCCGCGACCCCCACTTCCACCCCGGGTCGGGGCTGGTCCCCCACCGCCCCGCCACCCTGCTGCTGTTCGAGGCCGAGACCGTCGACCACCTCGAGCGCCTCGGCGACCCCTCCACCGACCCGGCCGTCGCCGCGAAGATCGCCGCCCTCCTCGCCCACCGGAGCCAGTGGCGCTCGACCATGGGCATCGACGGCCCCCGCGCCGAGGCGCAGCGCGCCGCGTTCGAGGCCCGCCTCCGCCGCGAGGTCGAGGAGCTCGGACGGATCGTGGGCGCCCCCGCCGCGGAGGCCTTCAAGCGCATCGACGAGGTCTGACCCGCCGGACGGACCCGGCACCGCCCCGGCGCGCGGCGGACCGGACCGTGCCGGCCCCGAGACGCGAAGAGGGGCCCCCGCAGGGGCCCCTCCCGTGGACCGGTTGCCCGGAACGACTCAGCGAGCCGTCCGCCGCTTGGCCGGAGCCCGCTTGGCCGCCGGCTTGCGCGCGGTGGTCTTGCGGGCGGCGGGCTTGCGGGCGGTGGTCTTGCGGGCCGGCTTGCGGGCCGTGGTCTTCTTGGCCGTGGTCCGCTTCGCCGCCTTCTTGGCCGGCTTGCGGGCCGTGGTCTTCTTGGCCGCCGGCTTGCGGGCGGTCGTCTTCTTGGCCGTGGTCCGCTTCGCCGCCTTCTTGGCGGTGGCCTTCTTGGCCGGCTTGCGGGCCGTGGTCTTCTTGGCCGCCGGCTTGCGGGCGGTCGTCTTCTTGGCCGTGGTCCGCTTCGCCGCGGCCTTCTTGGCCGGCTTGCGGGCCGTGGTCTTCTTGGCCGTGGTCTTCTTCGCCGCGGCCTTCTTGGCCGGCTTGCGGGCCGTGGTCTTCTTGGCCGTGGTCCGCTTCGCCGCCTTCTTGGCCGGAGCCCGCTTCTTCGCGGCCGGCTTCCGTGCGGTGGTCTTCTTGGCCGTTGCGGCCTTCCGTGTGGTGCGTCGCTTTGCCGGAGGCACAGTCACCCCTCTTTCTGTGTGTGGATGCTCTCGGTTGGTGTTGCTCGGTGTTGCTCGGTGCTTGGAACGGTCTCCCGGAGGAGACCTACTTCACGGCGGCCTTGAACTTGGCGCCCGCCGAGAACTTGACCCCCTTCGAAGCGGCGATCTGGACGATCTCGCCGGTCCGGGGGTTGCGGCCCTGCCTGGCCGAACGCTGCGACTGGGACCAGGCCCCGAACCCGGGCAGGGTCACCTTGTCGCCCTTGGCGACGGCAGACTGGACGGCGTCGAGCATCGCGTTCAGCGCGCCCTCCGCCTGCGACTTCGAGAGGCCACTCCCCTCGGCGATCGCATCGATGAGCTCGGACTTGTTCACGCTCCCTCCCAGGGTCGTGTGGTGCGGTTCGTCCGGCGGAGATGCCCGACGAGCCGCGACGTGGACGTGCGTGCCGGTGAACCCAGCAAGGAAACGGTAACCCAATCGTCGCAAAGAGTGGTGGATATCGCGCCGACTGGACATGTCGGTCGCGTGATCGACCCGAACACCCGATCGCGGCGCGGGATCGACACACCCGATCGACACACCCGATCGACACACCCGATCGACACACCCGATCGCGACGCGCGATCGCAGCGCGCTCGACGCCCGGGACCGGTGGAACGGCCACCCGCGTGGACGCGGCGCGTCGGAACCGCCGACGCGAGCAGGCCCGCACCCGTGGGTGCGGGCCTGGAGGGCAGCCCCGAGCGGATTCGAACCGCCGTTACCGCCTTGAGAGGGCGGCGTCCTAGGCCACTAGACGACGGGGCCGGGTTCGCCGGATCGGGAGCCGGCGAGCTCGGGGGGGAGGACTCGAACCCCCAATAACAGGGCCAGAACCTGTTGTGTTGCCGATTACACCACCCCCGAAAGGTCCTGGGAGGATAGCCGTTCCCGACTCTCGGGCCGCATCGACGGACTCCGGGAGCCCGTCCCCCGGTCACGGGGGCCCCCCACCGGTCCGGTGGGGACCGCCGCGTCGCGCCGCTCCTGGAGCCGGGTCGCCCGACCGAACCCGAAGAGGCGGCCCACCGCGACCCGGAGTCCCTCGCCCCCGAAGCGCCGCCACTCGGCGACGCCCCGGATCGGACTGGCCCGCGTCGGGGAGGTGGTCGCGTCGAAGCCGATCTCCTCGGCCGTGAGCCGGGCCCGCAGCGAGTGGAACGGATCGGACACGAGCACGACCCGCCGCACCCCGGCCGGGAAGAGGAAGCGGGCCGCGGCCCGCAGCGACTCCCAGGAGTTCCGGCTCGTCGTCTCCCGCAGGATCGCGTCGGCCGGCACCCCCCGCTCGGCCAGGTAGTCGGCCCCGACCGCGGCCTCGGTGAACCGGTCGCCGGGCTGCCCGCCCCCGGTCACCACGATGCGCGGCGCGATCCCCTCCGCATAGAGCGCCCGGGCGTGGTCGAGCCGGGCCGCGAACACCGGCGAGGGCCTCCCGTCGTACTGGGCGGCCCCGAGCACGATGATCGCGTCGGCCGGGCGGGCGCCGTCGATCCGCGCCGCACGCCAGACCTGCACCACCGACAGCGCGACGTACCCCACGAGCACCGCCACGACCACGACGAGTGCGACGATCCCCCGCCGCACCAGTGGGGTCACGCGCCCAGCCGCTCCCGTGCGGCCCGGAGCCGGGTCAAGGTGCGCGTCCGACCGAGCAGGACCATCGCGTCGAACAACGGCAACCCGGCGTGGCGGCCCTCGACGCAGGCGTAGAGGGCGGGCATGACCTTGCGGGCCTTCAGCCCGAGACCGTCGATGACCCCACGCGGGTCGACGCCCTCGACCGTCCAGTCCGCGACCTCGAGGTGCGCGACGACCGCGTCGAGCACCTCGGTGATCCGCTCGGCGCCCGTCACCCGCTCCCACGACTCGGGGGCGATCGCGAAGTCGGCGTCGCCGGCGAGGAGGAAGTCGGCCTGGCCGACGAGGTCGGCGAGGGTGACCGCCCGCTCCTGCCCGATCCGCAAGGCCTCCCCCAGGAGCGCGACGTCGACGGTGTCGCCGTATGCGGCGCGCGCGAGCGGGAGCGCGCGGGCCTCGAGGTGGGACAGGTCGACCCGCCGGATCCACTCGCCGTTCATCCAGTCGAGCTTGGCGTGGTCGAACGCGGCGGCCGCGTGGGTGACCCGGTCGAGGTCGAAGGCCGCCACGATCTCCTCGACGTCCATCACCTCGCGGCCGTCGTCGGGCGCCCACCCGAGCAGGCTCAGGTAGTTGACGAGCGCCTCGGGCAGGTAGCCGCGGTCGCGGAACTCCTCGAGCGCCACCGCACCGTGGCGCTTGGACAGCTTGGCCCGGTCGGGCCCGAGGATCAGGGGCAGGTGCGCGTACACCGGGCGGTCGGTCACCCCGAGGGCGGCCCGGAGGGCCAGGACCCGGTGGGTCGAGTCGAGGAGGTCCTCGCCGCGGATCACGTGGGTGATCCGCATGGCGATGTCGTCGACCGCGTTGGCGAGGAAGAAGATCGGGTTGCCGTCGGACCGGACGATCACGAAGTCGGGGACCAGGGCCCACTCCACCCGCACGTCACCACGCACGGCGTCGACGAAGTGGCTGACGCCGGCGTCGGGCGTGCGGAAGCGCAGCGACCGCGGTCGCCCCTCGGCCGCGAGGCTCGCCCGCCGGGCCGCCGACAGGTCGCGGCAGTGACCGTCGTAGCCCGGCGGCCGGCCGGCGGCCCGGGCGGCGGCGGCCCGCGCCTCGAGCTCGTCGCCGGTGCAGAAG
>CAIUKV010000192.1 GCA_903899845.1 uncultured Actinomycetes bacterium | reverse complement strand
GCACCGTGTCCGAGCTGGTCGCGGCGATCTACGGTGGCACGGATCTCCCCCCCGAGCTGGTGACCGCCGCCGGGTGGCAGGTGCACGCGCACCTCCTGGCGCTCAAGGCGGACGGCCGCGTCACCGGCGCGGCGCGCACGCGTTGGAGACCGGCCTGAGCCGTCGGTGAGGAGTCGCGCCGTTCCGGGCGGGGCCAAGGTCCCTCGGGAACGGGACCGTGGACCTCCCCGGTCTTCGCGCGGGTCGCTAGCCTCTCCCGATGATCGACGCACGCACGCCACGTTTCCGCCGATCCGTCCGCCTCCTTGTCGCCGCTGCAGTCGTGACCACGGCGGCACTGGTCCCCGTCCTGCCCGGCAACGCGGCGCCGACCCCGGTGGTGATCCCCGTCACCGAGGGAGGCCTCGGCGTCAACGGCACCGTCCTGGCCATCCCCGCCGTCGCCGGGGCCCAGCTGGCGGGGACCTACGACCCCGACACCGGAGCGTTCTCGGGCAGCCTCGTCGTCCCGTCGTTCACCCTCTCCGGGACGACCTCGGTCAGCGACGCGTTCACCCTCACCTTCTCCGCGGTGGACGCCCCGGTCACCGGCACCATCCCCCAGACCGGCTCGGGCACGCTCGGGCCGGTGGGCTGGACGGTCGGCATCGCCCTCCCCGACCTCTCGATCACCGACTGCTCGGTGACCATCGCCCCGCTCGCGCTCACCACCACGTTCAGCGCGGAGACCGGCGCCCTGGCGCTGACCGCCGTGGGCTACCCGATCCCGGAGAGCACCTGCACCAACGCCGGGGACGAGCCGACCGTCGACGCAGTCCTGGCCATCCCGACCACCGTCACGGTCCTCGGGCTCCTCGCTGCCGACGCCTCGGCCCTCCGTCCGCCGGCGCCCGAGCCCGAGCCCGAGCCGCAGCCCACCTTCACCGGCTGAGCCCGATCCCTCGCGTGGCGGCACGACCGCCGGCTGGACCCCGGGCCCGGGTGGCCCGGGGTTTCGGGTCCTTGGTCCCTGGTGTCGGTCCGCGCCGTGCCCCACGATGGGGCTGGTCTCACCGGTTCGGGGGGGTGCTCGGACCGGGAGACGCGGTGAGGTTGGCCTTCGCCAACTCGAGGATCCGAGCGGTGCAGCCGCTCATCTCCACGGGTGGGAGCAGATCCTCGACGACGCGGGCCGCCAGGGTGTGGAATGCCGATCCGGCAGGACTCTGCGGATCGGACAACGCCACCGGGCGGCCCGCGTCACCACCGCGCGACACGTCGGGCTCGAGCGGGACCTGCGCGACGAGCGGCACGCCGACCTCGGCGGCCAGCGCGGCGCCGCCACCCTCGCCGAACACGGCGAAGCGCTCGCCGGACGGGGTCACGAACGCGTGCATGTTCTCGACCACGCCGATGACCTTCATGTACGAGCGCCGGGCCATGTCGGCCACTCGGGTGGCCACCTTCTGGGCGCCGATCGCCGGCGTGGTGACCACGAGCATCTCGGCCTGGGGGAGCATGCGAGCGAGGCCCATCTGGATGTCGCCGGTGCCCGGGGGCATGTCGACGAGCAGGTAGTCGAGGTCACCCCAGCGCACGTCCTTGAGGAACTGCTCGACCGCCTTCGTGAGGATGAGCCCGCGCCACATGAGCGCGGAGGTCTCGTCGTCGACGAGGAAGCCCATCGACACGACCTTCAGGAGGCCGGTGGGGGTGCCGTCGGCTCCCTCGACCGGGATCTCGTTGGGATGGATCTTGCCGTCGGCCCCCGAGAGCCGGCCCTCGGCGCCGAGCATGCGGGGCACGGAGAAGCCCCAGATGTCGGCGTCGAGGATGCCGACGGTGAGCCCGCGCGCGGCGAGCGCCGCCGCGAGGTTGACCGTGACCGACGACTTGCCCACCCCGCCCTTGCCGCTCGCCACCGCGATCACCCGGGTGGTGGGGGCCACCTCGGTGGGCTCGGCGTGCTCACGGGCGTTGAACCGGGCCCGGTCCATCGCCCGGGCCTTCTGCTCGGCGGTCATCTCGCCGTACTCGACCTTCACCGTGGCCACGCCGGGCAGGCCCGAGACCTTCGACTGGACGTCGGTCTTGATCTGGTGGCGCAGGGGGCAGCCCGCCGTGGTCAGGGCGACGACCACGGTGACCAGGCCGTCGTCGCCGATCCGGACGTCGTCGACCATCCCGAGGTCCACGATGCTGGCGTTGAGCTCGGGATCCATGACCCCGGCGAGCATCCGCCGCACGGCCTCGGGCGTGGGCCGGTCGGGGGTGGCAGGGACCGTGGCGGGGCCCGGAGCGGGGGTGGGATCGGTGGGGTTCACGGTCTAATAAAACCAGGTTCGGTGTTGAAAATAGTCCCGGATCTCGGTACGGTCAACGCGTGGACCTCCCGGTGCTCAAGGCCCTCGGCGACGAGACCCGCTACGCGATGTACCGCGAGCTCGCGACCTCGACCCGGCCGCTCTCGGCCCAGAACCTCGCCGAACGGCTCGGGCTCCACGCCAACACCGTGCGGCTCCACCTCGACCGGCTCCGCGAGACCGGCCTGGTGGAGGTCGAGGCCGCCCACCGGGGCACCGTGGGGCGCCCCCAGCACCTCTACTCGCTCGCTCCCGGGGCGCCGTCGCTGGGTGATCCGCCCGCCCACGTCCTCCTCGCCGGCCTCCTCGGCTCGCTGGCCGAGGCGGTCGGGGCCGACGCGGGCGACGCCGCCGCGATCGGGCAGCGGTGGGGGGCCCAGCTCGCCCGGCGCACCCGGTCCCGGTCCTGCGTCGCCGTGCTCCACGACGAGCTCGACCGCCTCGGCTTCGAGCCGGCGGTCGGACCCGGCGACGGCACCGCCGAGGGGGCGGTGCGGGTGGAGTTCCTCCACTGCCCGTTCCGGGAGCTGGCCGAGGCCTACCCGGATCTCGTGTGCAACCTGCACCGCGGGATCTGCGCCGGGGTGGTCGACGCCGCGGGCGGGGGTCGGGTGGCGGAGTTCGCCACCCTCTACGACCCGGAGCCGTGCCACGTCACCGTGGCCACTGGGTAGTCTGGTCAGTCAGTCCGAGAGAGAAAGGCACGCCGCCATGTCGCTGTTCGCCGTCACCGACGCCAGCCAGGTGTTCACCCTCACCGATGCCGCGGTCGAGAAGGTGCAGGGGCTGATCGCCGCCGAGGAGTCCACCGACGACCTCGTGCTGCGGGTGGCGGTCCGACCCGGTGGGTGCTCGGGCTTCTCGTACGAGATGTTCTTCGACACCGACGTCGCCGCCGACGACGTGCGCACCGAGTACGGCGCGGTCACCGTGGTGATCGACCCGGCGAGCCAGCCGCTGCTCAAGGGCGCCTCGCTCGACTACAAGGACGGCCTCCAGGGCGCCGGGTTCCACATCACGAACCCCAATGCACAGCGCTCCTGCGGGTGCGGCCAGTCGTTCTCGTAGCGCCGTGACCGGGTCGGTCCCCGGAGCGGCTCCGCCGGAACCGGCCGCGACCCTCGCTGCGGACTACGACCAGCGCTTCTACGCCGGCAACGACGCCCGCGCCCGGGAGTCGGCGCGCGCCGTGCTCACCCAGGTCTTCGGGTACGTCCGGCCGGCCAGCGTGGTGGACGTGGGGTGCGGAACCGGGCAGTGGCTGCGTAGCGCCGCCGACCTGGTCGGGTGTGAGGTGCTCGGCCTCGACTCCCCAGGCGTGCCGGTCCCCATGCTCGCGATCCCCGCCGACTGCTTCGTGCCCGGCGACCTCGGCGCCGCGATCGAGGTCGGTCGCCGTTTCGATCTCGCGATCAGCCTCGAGGTGGCCGAGCATCTGCCCGCGGCCCGGGCCGAGGGCTTCGTGCGCGATCTGACGACGCTCTCGTCCGCGGTGCTGTTCTCCGCGGCGCTGCCGGGCCAGGGTGGGGTCGGACACGTCCACGAGCGGTGGCCCAGCTACTGGGTCGGCCTCTTCGCCGCGCAGGGGTACGAGCCCTGGGACGTCGTCCGGCCGGTGCTGTGGGACGCCGACGAGGTCGCGTACTGGTACCGCCAGAACACGTTCCTGTTCGTCGACCCGGCCGTCCACGGGAGCTTCCCCGACCGCCGGCCGGCCATCGTCGACCTCGTGCATCCCGAACTGCTCCGGCGGTGGGCGACCGCACCGGCGCCGACGCCCGCTCCGGCGCGTCGACCCGCGTCACGGACGAGGGCGGTGCTGGCCAAGGTGGCACGCGCCGCGGGCGTTCGTCGGACCCGGGCGCGGTCGGCCGGCGGCGATCGGTCAGGCTGAGCCGCCCCGCAGCCGGGATCCGACGCGCCGGACGAGCCGTTTCGCCCACGGCGGGGTGATCCGTCGAAGTGGGCCGGGGGGCGACGGCACCGCCCGGCGCGCGCGCTCGATCCAGTAGGCGCTCTGGCGGTCCACGTGGAGGTGGTCGTACTCCCGGTCCACGGGGTCGTCGTGGAACCGGACCGGGAGCGGGGCCGACGAGGCGGTGAGGCGGGCGACGGGGTGGTCGGGCGGCAGCCCGCCGGGGCCCGCGTTGCCGAGGTTCTCCAGGAGGTTCCGTGCCGGGACGACGCATTTCGCGCCGTGGGCGAGGTGCGTGAACATCCAGATGAGGTCCCAGCAGTGCCGATCCTCGGGATCGGCGAGGAGCCAGTCGAAGCGCCCGGCCTCGAACGCGAAGACGTCCTCGTCGTCGAGGAGGGCCTGGATGCGCGCTCGGACCTCGGGCCGCCCCCAGGGGGTGATGTCGTCCTCGTAGAGCGCCCACGCGCGCTTCCAGGTCCCGAACCCCCACGGGCTGCCGATGTGGGAGAAGTGGTAGTCGCGTTCCTCGGGCCGCCACTCCTGGAGGTAGTTCGTGCTGCAGACCATGACGACCTCGGGGTCGTCCCGGTAGTGGTCGAGGAGCGCTTCGCAGAACGGGAAGAAGCTCGGGTCCGGGAGGGAGTCGTCCTCGAGGACGATCGCTTCGTCGACGTGGGAGAACACCCAGTCGAGCCCGGAGACGAGACGACGCCGGCAGCCGAGATTCGTGTCGCTGAAGTGCTGGTGGACCTCGCAGTCCCAGTCCACCTGACGAACGATCGCACGGGTCGCCTCGACCTGGATGCGATCGGCCTCGGTGCGTGGTCCGTCCGCGAAGACGAAGAGGCGGCTCGGGCGGGCCGCGGCGATGGCGGCGAAGCTCCGGCGGGTGAGGTCGGGCCGGTCGAAGACCTGGTACGCGATTGCGGTGCGCAGGCTCACCCCCGGAGCCTAGTGAACGTCGGCGCGATTCAGGCGACGAGCCGGTCGAGGGCCGTGGTCACCTCGCCGGTGCTGAACGCGCCGTCGAGGCGCTGCCGGATCGTGCCGGTCGCGTCGACGGTGTAGAACCACGGTTCGCTCGGCAGGCCCCACGCCTCCACCGTGGGCGCGACCGCGGCCCCGCGCGTCGACCGGTAGATCTCGACGTGCACCATCGCGACGCCCCGGTCCCGGTACGGGCCCATCACGTCGAGCAGCTCGTCGAGCACGGGACCGCAGTACTGCGACTGACAGAGCGCCGGGGTCGCGAACATGACCGCCACCGGGCGCGTGCCGATCACCTGGTCGAGCGACACGTCGTGCAGCGGGCAGGCGGGCCGCCGCGTGCAGATCGGGTCGACCCCGAGGGGGGCGGCCGGCGTGGGCGATGCGGCCCGGGAGGCCGCGGTCCCGGCGACGGGCGCCTCGGGTGCGGGCTTCACCTGCACGGCGAAGGGCACGGTCCGCCCGTCGACCACGGCCCGGGCCGACCAGACGCCGGGCTCGGGGAACGTCGCGGCGGCGACGTAGATCCCGCGGCCGCGGGGGAGACCGTCCTGCTCGAGGTCGGTGCGCAGGGTGGTGAAGGTCTTGGATCCGGGCGGGGCGAAGGCGACGTCGGCCCGCCCGAACGACGCGTACCGTGCGCCCTTGGCGATCGCGAACACGAACCGCTGGGGCCCGGGCATCGCGTGGAGGTCGCTCGACAGCACCAGCGGCGAGATCGCCTTGCGGGCCGCCCCGGCCGGCGCCGCGCCGATCCCGAGGGTGGCGACGGTGAGGGCGGCTCCGGCGCTCCCCGCGAGGAACGTGCGTCGGGAGACCGGGTGCGGCGTCATCGCTCCTATCCTGCCCGCTCGTGGACGCAGCTGGTGATCGGGTGGCCTTCGTGTGTGACGGACGGCCGGTCGAGGCTGACTGCCGTCCCGGGGAGTCCCTGCTCACGGTCCTGCGCGAGCACCTCGGGATCACGGCGGTCAAGGACGGGTGTGCGCCGCAGGGGCAGTGTGGCTGCTGCACGGTGTGGATCGACGGGGAGCCCCGGGTCGCCTGCGTGACCCCGGCCGAGCGGGTGGCGGGGCGGACGGTCACCACCCCGGCGGGCCTCGACCCCGACCGCCGCGACCGCCTGGCCGGCGCGCTGCTGGCCACCGGGGGCTCGCAGTGCGGCTTCTGCACCCCGGGGATCGTGATGCGCCTCGCGGCGATGCTGGACCGCGGCCGCTCCGGGCGGACCGACGTCGATCGCGCCCTCGCGGCGCACCTCTGTCGCTGCACCGGGTGGCAGACGATCGTGGAGGCCGTCGGCGTGGTCACCGAGCCGCCGCCCCCGCGCGCCCTCGACGCGGCCACCGCCCGCGCGACGGCCGAGACCGGTGGGCCCCAGACGGTGGCGCTGGGCGTTCCCCTCGGCGCGGGTGGGTTCGCCGACGATGGGGCGCCCCGCGACGCGCTGGTGGCGGTCCCGCTGCCCCCGGGGGTCGACCCCGAGTCGGTCGGTGCCCGGGCCGCCGCCGGCGCGTGGTGGGTGGTGGACGAGACCCTCACCGAGGCCCGGGTTCGGGCCGGGAAGGTGCAGGGGCGCCGAACCACCCGCGAGGTCGAGCCGCCTCTCGCCCCGCCGCCGGTCGACGCCCCGCCCCACGCGGTGCGCCTCGCGACCAGTTGGGTCGAGCCGGCCTACCTCGAGCCCGACGCCTCGTGGTGCGCGCCGGACGGGACCCCGGCGACCCCGCTCGCCAACGGCGGCGCGTTCGGCGGGAAGCAGGGGTCGCTCGCCCCGGCCGCCGCGCGGGAGCTCGCCGACCGGCTCGGGCGGCCCGTGCGGGTCGTGTACTCGCGGGAGGACACCGTGCGCCTCGGGCCCAAGCGGCCCCCGATCGCGGCGACCGCGTGGGTCGACGGCGATCGGGTCCGCATCCGGGGGCGGGTCGCCAACGCCGACTGGTCGGGACCGGCGGCGACGGGACCGGCGGACCTCGACGCCGAGTGGATCACGGTGTCGGTCCCGGGGCCCCCGGTGGGCGCGGCCCGGGCCGCGCGGTGGGCCGAGGAGGCGGTGCTGGTGGCCGGGGCCCGGCACGCCGCCGGTCTCGCCCCCGAGGGGTCGCTCGCCGCGCGCGTGACCGGTCCCACCGGCGCGATCGGCGACGCGCGCGTCCACGTCGACCCGGCGCGTGGCGTCATCACCCGGGTCGAGGTGCAGGTGGACGCGGGCGATCCCCTCGACGACGTAGTCCTCCGGTCGTACTGCATCGGCGCGACGCACATGGCGCTGGGGTGGGTGTGCACGGAGGGCCTCGCCGTCGACCCCGAGACCGGCGCCGTGCTCGACCTCACCATCCGGTCGTTCGGGATCGTGCGACCGGCGGTCGTGCCGCCGGTGGACGTGACGATCGTCGCCGGTGACGGGCCGCCCCGGGCCCAGGCGTCCGACGCCGTGTTCGCGGCGGTGGCCGCGGCGACGTGGAACGCGCTGGCCGATCTCGACCGCGGGCACCCTGACCGGTGGCCGGCGGTCCGCACCGGCCCGGGGCGCGCCCTGCGCCGCTGACCGCACCCCCGGCGCAGGGACGGGTGGGTGCTACGGTGCGGCCATGGCCGGAGGCATCGTCATCGTGATCGTGATGCTCCTCGTGATCCCGGTCGGGGTCATGCTCGGCGGCGCCGTCTGGAGCGCGCTGTTCGGGTGGATGGAGACCCGGGACGCCGCCGAGAAGGCCGCCGCCGGCACCGACGCCTGAGGCCCGGGCCCGGTCTCGGGCCGATCAGGGGGCCGACTCGCCGCCCGCCGTGCGGCTCTGGCCGAACCGGTAGCCCACCGAGCGGACGGTCTGGATCAGGCCCGCGTGCTCCTCGCCGAGCTTGGCCCGCAGCCGCCGCACGTGCACGTCGACCGTGCGGGCGCCGCCGTAGTACTCGTACCCCCACACCCGCGACA
Source organism: uncultured Actinomycetes bacterium (assembly GCA_903899845.1). GTDB lineage: Bacteria > Actinomycetota > Acidimicrobiia > IMCC26256 > PALSA-555 > CAIUKV01. Next base: position 2,901 of record CAIUKV010000192.1, on the reverse strand, counting down.
GCAGCTGTTCCCGGGTGAAGACCTTGCCGGGATGGGTGGAGAAGAACTTCAGCAGCTCGTACTCCATGTAGGTGAGGTCGAGCGGCCGATGGGTCAGGGAGGCCTGGTAGGTCTCGAGGTTGAGCACGAGGTCCCCGTACTCGACCAGCTCGGCGGTCGTGGCCCGGCCCGTCCGCCAGAGCAGGTGGCGCAGACGGGCCTCGAGCTCGGCCGGGTGGAACGGTGCGAGGCAGAAGTCGTCGAACAGGTCCTCACGGTGCTCGAGGTCGGCCAAGCGGCCCCCGCTCACCAGGAGGAGCACCGGCGTGAACGACGCGTCGCGCCGGCGCAGCGACCGGCAGATCACGAACGCGCTCTCGGGGTCCTCGTCGGCGACGACGATCGCCCCGCCCCAGCCGTCGGCGGGCTCGTGCTGGGTCGCGACGGAGGCGTTGGTGACGGCCTTCCACGTGTGACCGCCGAGGTCGAGCGTCTGCGCGAGCAGCGGCGGCGGCGGGTCGGGGAAGACGAGGAGCGGTGCGGCCATGGTGGAGCGGTCCCGGGGACCTCAGAGCGACCCGAGGTAGCGGTCGACCTCCCAGGGGGTGACCTGCGCGGTGTACTCGGCCCACTCGCGTCGCTTGTTGCGCACGAAGTACTCGAACACGTGCTCCCCGAGCGCCTCGGCGACGAGGTCGGATCCCTCCATGACGTCGATGGCCTCGGCGAGCGAGCCGGGCAGGCGGCCGATCCCCTCCACCGCCCGCTCGTCGTCGGTCATCTCGTAGATGTTGTTGGTCGCCGCCGAGGGGAGCTCGTAGCCCTCCTCGATCCCGCGCAGCCCCGCCGCCAGCATCACCGAGAAGGCCAGGTACGGGTTGCAGGCCGGGTCGGGTGAGCGGAACTCGACCCGGGTCGAGCTCTCCTTGCCCCGCTTCGGCACCGGGACCCGGACGAGGGCCGAGGAGTTGTTGCGGGCCCAGCAGATGTGCACCGGCGCCTCGTAGCCCTCGATCAGGCGCTTGTAGGAGTTGACCGTCTGGTTGGTGACCGCGGTGAGCTCGCGGGCGTGGTGCAGCAGTCCGGCGATGAAGTGCTTGGCCACCTTGGAGAGGCCGTTCGGGTCGCCGGCGTCGTGGAACGCGTTGACGTCGCCCTCGAACAGGGAGAGGTGGGTGTGCATGCCCGACCCGAAGGCGCCCGCGATCGGCTTGGGCATGAAGGTCGCGTACACGCCGAGGTTGCGGGCGACCTCCTTGACCACGATGCGGAACGTCATGATGTTGTCGGCCATGGTGAGCGCGTCGGTGTGGCGCAGGTCGATCTCGTGCTGGCTCGGGGCGATCTCGTGGTGGCTGTACTCGCACGGGATGCCCATCGCCTCGAGCGTGAGGATCGTCTGGCGCCGCAGGTCGGAGGCCAGGTCCATCTCGGTGAGGTCGAAGTAGCCGGCCCGGTCGAGCGGCTCGGGGGCGTCGGACGACGCGAAGTAGAAGAACTCCATCTCGGGGCTCGCGTAGAACGTGAAGCCCTTCTCGCGGGCCCGCTCGAGGTTGCGCCGGAGCACCTGGCGGGGATCGCCCTCGAACGGCTCCCCGGAGAGATGATGGATGTCGCAGTACATGCGGGCGACGGGTGCGGCCGCCCCCTCGTCGCCGCCACTGCGCCACGGCAGGATCTCGAACGTGTTCGGGTCGGGGACCGCGAGCATGTCGGACTCCTGGATCCGGCTGAAGCCCTCGATCGCGGACCCGTCGAAGGTCATGCCCTCCTCGAGCGCGTTCTCGAGCTCGGCCGGGGTGATCGCGAAGCTCTTGAGCTGCCCGAGGACGTCGGTGAACCACATGCGCACGAAGCGCACGCCCCGCTCCTCGACCGTCCGGAGCACGTAGTCGAGCTGCTGTTGCATCCCGCCAGTCTGACAGGTCGGCCCCCGACGGTGTCCGGGCCGGGCGCCCCGGCGCAGTCCGGCGCCGGGGGCCCCGGGGCTGTTCACACGCCGTTCACATCGCGGCAACAGCAGGGAAACCGCCCCTGGGGAACCTGACTGCGTCCCCGGACCCCAGCCTGACGTAGCCTTCCGCCGAACCGAGGCGGACAACCGTGAAAGGACCCGACGTGGAGCCCCGAACCCCCCAGGACGTGTTGAAGATGGTCAAGGACGAGGGGTGCGACTTCGTCGACCTCCGCTTCTCGGACCTCCCCGGGATCATGCAGCACGTCACCATCCCGGCCCAGGTGCTCAGCGAGGATCACTTCACCGTGGGGCACGGCTTCGACGGATCGTCGGTGCGGGGATTCCAGGAGATCCAGGAGTCCGACATGGTCCTGATCACCGACCCGAACACGGCGTACATCGACCCGTTCATGAAGCACCGGACCGCGGTCATCCACTGCTTCGTGGCCGACCCGGTGACCGGCGAGAGCTACTCGCGCGACCCGCGGTACGTCGCCAAGAAGGCCGAGGACTATCTCAAGTCGTCGGGCGTCGCCGACACGGCGTACTTCGGGCCCGAGGCCGAGTTCTTCGTCTTCGACGACGTGCGGTTCGAGACCCGGCCGAACGGCAGCTTCTACCAGGTCGACTCGATCGAGGGTGAGTGGAACACCGGATCGTCCGAGTTCCTCGGTGAGCCGGTGGCCAACCTCGGCTACAAGCCCCGGACCAAGCAGGGCTACTTCCCGGTGCCGCCCATGGACCACTATCAGGACCTGCGCGGCGACATGACGCTCGCCCTCCACGGCGTGGGCATCGAGACCGAGCTGCACCACCACGAAGTCGCGTCGGGTGGTCAGGGCGAGATCGGCATCAAGTTTGACACACTCCTGCGTCAGGCCGACCGCCTCATGACGTTCAAGTACGTGCTCAAGAACGTCGCCCGGCAGGCCGGCAAGTCGCTGACCTTCATGCCCAAGCCGATC
>CAIUKV010000191.1 GCA_903899845.1 uncultured Actinomycetes bacterium | reverse complement strand
TGGTCAAGGTCGGTGTCATCGACGCGGCCAAGGTGACCCGCTCGGCGCTGCAGAACGCAGCCTCGATCGCGGCCCTGTTCCTCACCACCGAGGCGGTCGTCGCCGACAAGCCCGAGCCGCCGGCCCCGATGCCGGGTGGCATGCCGGGTGGCGACATGGGCGGGATGGACTTCTGATCCCACCACCCCCAGCACGACGGACCGAGGGCGCCCTCCGGGGCGCCCTCGCCGCGTCCGGGCCGAGGATCCGGGACCACCCGGGGCCGGGCTCCGGCGGGCGCGTCTAGCCTCGCCCGGATGCCGGAGGAACGCGTGGTGGACCCGGTGGTCGCGGGGAGCGGTTGGGGGGTGCTGCACCTCTTCTTCTCGGTCGACCGCGACCGGGCGACCGCCGATCCCGGCGGCGCGGCCCGCGTGCTCGGGGCCGTCGCCGACTTCGCCGACGAGGACCACCAGGTGCTCGCGTTCGTCGTGCTCGGCCACAAGGCCGACCTCGGGCTGCTCGCGCTCGGGCCCGACCTGGCCCGGCTCCAACGGCTCCAGCAGGCGCTCGCCGCCGCGCCGCTGCGGGCGGAGTGGTCGTACGTGTCGCTCACCGAGGCGTCGGAGTACACCACCACCGAGGACGACGAGCGGGCCCGGCTCGCGGCCGAGGAGCAGGTGACCGATCCCGTTGAGATCGAGGCCCGACTCTCGGCGTGGCGCGACCGCATGGCCCACTACCGCGAGCAGCGGCTCCACCCGCGACTTCCGATGAAGCGGACGATCTGCTTCTACCCGATGTCGAAGCGCCGCAGCGGCGACGACAACTGGTTCGCCCTCCCGTTCGCCGACCGCAAGGCGCTCATGGCCGGGCACGCCCGGGTCGGCCGCACCTACGCCGGGCGGGTCCTGCAGCTGATCACCGGATCGACGGGGATCGACGACTGGGAGTGGGGCGTGACGCTGCTCGCCGACGACCCCGCCGCGCTCAAGGAGATCGTCTACGAGATGCGCTTCGACGAGGTGTCGGCGCGCTACGCCGAGTTCGGACCGTTCGTCACCGGCCTCGTGCTCGAGCCCGCCGAGGCCCTGCGCCGGGTCGGGCTGTCGCCCTGAGCGACGAGCCCATCGCCGACCCCGCCGCCGACCGTGCCGCGGCAACGGCCCGTCTCGCCGAGGCGGGGGCGGCCATCGTCGCCGGCGTGGCCGCGACCCTCCCGGCCTGGGTGGAGGCCCGGGTCGCCGGGATCGCCGACGCGTGGGGTCGCCTCGGCGCCGCCGAGCGGACCGCGCTCGACGCGCGCGCATCGGCCGCTGCGGCGGCGGCCACCGATCGGGTCGTCGACGAGCTGACCCGCTTGTTCGCCACCGACGCCGCCGACCAGCGCAGCACCCCGCTCGAGGTGGTGCGCAGCGCGACGAAGGAGGTGGGCGCCGTGCTCGCCGCGGCCGGGATCCCTCCCGTCGAACGCGACGAGTTCCTCGAGCGGTCGTTCCCCGACGACGCCTACGGCGTGACCCCGGCCGCCCTCGCCGACCTCGGCGACCCCGATCTCGGGCCGTTGCAGCTGGCGTGGGGACTGGCCAAGGCACGGGCGCTGCGAGCCGGGGGCTGACCCACCCGGATCATGCGTGATCGCCGTCCGCGGCGCCGGCCCCGCAGTACATCAGGTACCCACGCCGGTGCACGGTCCGGATGTCGAGTCCGGTCCCGACGAGGAGGCGTCGCAGCTTCGCCATGTGCACGTCGAGGACGTTGCGGCCGTCGGGCGCACCCTCGGGCCAGGCCCGCCTGGTGAGGGCCTCCCGACTGACCACCGTGTCGATCCGGTCGAGGAGCACCTCGGCCAGGCGGGCCTGGATGGGCGGGAACACGACGAGGCGGTTCCCCACG
>CAIUKV010000190.1 GCA_903899845.1 uncultured Actinomycetes bacterium | reverse complement strand
GGAGGTCACCGTCGGGTCGAACACCGCGAGCACGACCTCGGTGTGGCCGGTGCGACCCGAGCACACCTCCTCGTAGGTGGGGTTGGGTGTGTAGCCCCCCGCGTAGCCCACCGCGGTGGTGTGCACGCCCGGGGCCTGCCAGAACTTGCGCTCCGCGCCCCAGAAGCAGCCCATCCCCACGACGATCGTCCCGGACCCCTCGGGGAAGGGCGGGGTGTACGGCGTGCCGAGCACGAGGTGCTCCCGCACGATCGGCATGGTCTCGGGGCGGCCCGGGAGCGCCCGCTCCGGGGTCACCATCTCGGTCTTCGTGCCGAACCAGCCCATCGAACCCTCCGGTGGTGAGTCGGGTGCGGGCCAACACTAGGTGCCGTCGTGCTCGGCCGACCCGGCCGTCCCGGAGGCCCCGTCGCCCCGCTCACCCCGCCGCGATCAGCACCAGTCCGGTGAGGGAGAGCGCGATCCCGAGGACCTGGGGTCGGGTGACCGGCTCCCGGAGCAGCGTCCAGGCCCAGACCACGGTGAACGCCGGGGCGAGGGCGGCCAGGGGCGCGACGACCACGACGAGGCCCTCCCGCACGGCGGTCAGCAGGAGCACCGTCGACAGCACGTCGAGCGCGCCGGCGCCGACGCTGAGGGGCCGGGGGTGGTCGCGGGGCAGCACCGACCCCCGGAGCCGCCGGGTCACGACCACCACCACGAGCCCGACCACGGTCACCGCGGCGACCCGGGCGACCAGGACGGGCCAGAAGCCCGAGCCGTCGCCGGTCTCGGCGAACGCGACGAACGACCAGCCGAACAGGAACCCGGCCCCCAGCGCCATGCCCAGCGCGGCGCGGGTCCCGGCCGAGGCGGGCTCGTCGGCCGACTCCGGCTCACGGGCGACCACGCCGCCGGCCGCCACCGCGACGACGACCCCGATCAGCGTGACCGCCGACGGCCGCTCGCCGGTGCCGAGGCCCCAGGCGATCGGGATGATCGCGGCGACCACGGCGGTGACCGGTGCGACCACGCCCATGCGGCCGGTGGCGAGGCCGCGGTACAGCAGCCCGAGGCCTCCGGCGTTGGCCACACCGGCCGCGACCCCGAGGGCGAGGTCGGCCGGGGTCGGGTCGGCGGCGACCGCCAGCGCAGCGACGACCGCGCCGACCAGCGCGGTGCACTGGGCGAGGAAGAGGACGCCGAGGGCGGGCGCGTCCCGGGCGGCCCGGCCGCCGAGGAAGTCGCCCGAGCCGTACCCGGCGGCGACGAGGATGCCGAGGAGGACCGCCACGCCCGGAGCCTACGGAGTGCCCGACCCGTCCGGCTCCTAGCCTGGGCCCATGGCGCAGGCAGGTGGAACCGGAGTGGTCGGGCCCTTCCCACCGGGGGTGGGCGACGACGACGCCGCCCGTGACGAGTACGACCGGATGCGGCGGCGGCTGCTCTGGAAGATGCCGTCGGGGCTCTACGTGGTCGGGTCCACCGACGGCGGGACGCGCCGCAACGGCATGACGACGAACTGGGTGACCCAGATCTCGTTCGACCCGAAGTGGATCGGGATCGGGGTGGAGCGCGACGCGTTCACCCACGAGCTGGTCGAGGCGTCGGGGGTGTTCAGCGTGTGCCTGATCGCCCGCGCCGATCGCGCCATCGTGCGCAAGTTCACCAAGCCGGTCGAGGTGGATCTCGAGGGGTCCACGCTCAACGGGTTCCCGTTCGTGGAGCGGGTGACCGGTGCGCCGGTGCTGGCGCAGTCGGTGGGGTACCTCGACTGCGAGGTGCGCGAGCGGGTCGTGGCGGGCAACCACACGTTCTTCGTGGGCGAGGTGGTGGACTGCGCGTTCCTCGCCGACGAGGACACCGAGGTCCTGCGCATGGAGGACACCCGCATGAACTACGGGGGTTGAGGCGCGGTGGGGGGTGCGGGTGTCCGACCCGGAGTGCTGAGGACACCCGCATGAACTACGGAGGTTGAGGCGCGACGCTCGCGGTTCCGGGTTGGGTGTCGTACCTGGGTGTTTGGATCAGTGCATGTTCGACTGGTCGGGAGCGCTCGACGATCTGCGGTGTCGTCCGGTGGGGTGGCTCGAGGCGCGGCGGGTGTGGTTGGTGGCCGAGCAGCGCCGGTTGCGCCTCGAGGAGCTCGCGGTGACCCGGGTCCTCGACGAGCACGGCCGGATCGACGACTCGGTCGCCGCGGCCGATGGTGTCGACCTGCGCGACGCCCGGGCGACCCTGGCGACCGCCCGGGCGCTCGACGACCTGCCGTGCGTGGCGGCCGCCGCGGCCGAGGGGCGCCTGAGCGCCGGGCAGCTCGAGGCCGTGGCCCGCCTCGCCGACGCCGCGTCGGACGCCGAGTGGGCCACACGGGCCCCGACCTGCGCCCCGTCGGACCTCCACCGTGCGGTGCGGGCCCGGCGGGTCCCCACCGCGGCCGACACCCACCGACGTTGGGACGCACGCCACCTCCGCTACTGGTGGGGTGAGGACTCCGGCATGCTCGAGGGCCGCTTCGCCCTCCCCGACCTCGCCGGCGCCGCGTTCGAGCAGGTGATCCACCGGATCACCGACGCGCAACGCCCCACACCGGGCGCGCCGTGGGCGCCGTGGGACCGGCGCGCCGCCGACGCGCTGATCGCGCTGGTGCAGCGCGCCCAGGGCGACCGGCACACGGTCGCCGAGGGCGTGGCCCCCAAGGTGGTCGTGCACGTGCCCGCATCAGGCCCGGCCGAGGTCACCCACGGCGTGTTCCTGTCCACCGCGCAGCTCGAGCAGCTGCACGCCAACGCGGTGGTCGAGGCGTCCCTGGTCGACGAGCACGGCGACGTGCTCGCCACCCTGCGGGCCACGTCGGCGATCCGCGACCGGCTGCGCCGCCAGATCATCGCCCGCGACGGCCGCTGCCGCTGGCCCGGATGCGAGACCCGCCAGGGCCTCGAGGTCCACCACATGGTCCCCGTCTCGTGGGGCGGGCCCACCGTGGTCGCCAACCTCGTCACCGTGTGCGCACCCCACCACCGCCAACTCGTCCCCCACGGCCACCTCTCGCTCACGGGCAACCCCGCCCTCCCCGGGGGGATCCACCTCGAACGTCTCCACCGCCCCGCAACACCCCACACCCCCACCGAGGCCCGGACCGGACCGGCACCGTGACCCTGGAGCGCCGGGCTCGGGCGGTCAGGTCTGGAGGTCGAGCGTGGCGTCGGCGAGGCGGGTGAGCTCGGTGTCCCAGTCGTCGATGGTCGTGCCGAACGGCACCGGGACCAGCTTGGTGAAGCCGACCTCGATGAACCCCTCGAGGGTGCGGCGCAACGCGTCGTGACCGACCGGCACGGCCTCGGTCGGATCGACGCCGGGGAAGCGCT
>CAIUKV010000189.1 GCA_903899845.1 uncultured Actinomycetes bacterium | reverse complement strand
GTGGGCGCCGACCCGACCCAGGACCGGGTGCTGGTCAGCGCGGGCGAGTCGCCCGACCCGACCATCGGTCGGTAGGGGTCAGGCCGGCACCGAGCCGGCGTCCACGCAGTCCTCGACGGGGCGATCCTCGACGGGCGGCGGGCACCTGCGGGAGCCCGCCGCCCGCTCGTCCCGGGAACCGGCCGTCCGAGGACCCGGCCGTCCCGGAGCGCTGCCGCCACCGGATTCCGGCGTTCACGGGCCCGAAACAATGCGGCAACGGCCGGGAAACCGCCCCGGGGGAATCTGTCGACCACCTGACGGGGACGTGACAGCGTCATGAGCCCGGTGCGCGGCGGCGTGCACCGGGGTGAAAGGAGCACGACGTGAAGTACAACGCCGGGGACATCGCCTGGGTGCTGATCGCCACAGCACTGGTGATGTTCATGACCCCCGGGCTCGCCCTCTTCTACGGAGGGATGGTCCGGGCCAAGAACGTCCTGGGCATGCTGATGCAGAACTTCTTCGCCCTGGGCATCGTGACCGTGCTCTGGGCGGTGATCTGCTACTCCCTCGCCTTCGGGGGGACCGGCAGCTTCATCGGGAACCTCGACTTCGCGTTCTTCAAGGACGTGGCGACGAAGGCCCCGCCCGGGCTCTCGGAGCTCCCGATCCCGCCGCTGCTGTTCAGCGGGTACCAGATGATGTTCGCCATCATCACGCCGGCGCTGATCACGGGTGCGATCGCCGACCGCATGCGGTTCAAGGCCTGGGTGTGGTTCATCGGCATCTGGGTCGTGATCGTGTACTCGCCCGTGGCCCACTGGGTGTTCTCGCCCGAGGGCTGGCTGTTCAAGACCGGCGCGCTCGACTTCGCCGGCGGGGCGGTCGTGCACATCAACGCCGGGATCGCCGCCCTCGCCGCAGTGCTCATCCTCGGCAAGCGCCGGGGTTGGCCGCAGCACCCGATGCCGCCCCACTCGCTGCCCCTCACCCTCATCGGCACGGGCATCCTGTGGTTCGGCTGGTTCGGCTTCAACGCCGGCTCGGCCCTGTCGGGCAGCGCACTCGCCGTGCAGGCGCTCATCAACACCCACTTCGCCGCCGCGGCGGGCATGCTCGCCTGGCTGGTGGTCGAGAAGATCCGCAGCGGACACGCCACCACCCTGGGCGCGGCGTCGGGTGCGGTGGCCGGCCTGGTCGCAATCACCCCCTGTGCCGGGTTCGTGGGCTCGATGAACGCCATCTACATCGGCGCCATCGCCGGTGCGGTCTGCATGCTGGCGGTGAGCCTCAAGATGAAGTTCGGCTACGACGACTCGCTCGACGTGGTCGGGGTGCACCTCGCCGGTGGCCTCGTGGGGACCCTCCTGCTGGGCTTCTTCGCCGACACCGCCATCAACGAGGCGGGCCGGGACGGCGTGTTCTACGGTGGTGGGTGGGGCCTCTTCGGTGACCAGGTGCTCGCCGCGGTGGCCGTCATGGCATTCTCGTTCGTCGTGACCGCCTTGATCCTGATCGTCCTCAAGAAGGTCCTGCCCGGCGGCATCCGGGTGGACGCCGAGGAGGAGGAGTCGGGCCTCGACCTGAACGAGCACTCCGAGACCGCGTACGCCTACGACCGGGTCTGACCCCGGAATCCCAGCGAAAGGATCGACGTGAAGCTGATCGTCGGCATCATCAAGCCGTTCAAGCTCGACGACGT
>CAIUKV010000188.1 GCA_903899845.1 uncultured Actinomycetes bacterium | reverse complement strand
TCGCGATGGTCCGGTACCTCGAGTCGGTGTTCGTGCGCCCGTGAGGCTCCTCGTGCCGGTGGGCACCCGCCCCGAGATCGTCAAGCTCGCCCCGGTGGTCGACGGGCTCCGGGGGGCCGGACACGGGGTCCACGTGCTCGCCACCGGGCAGCACCACGACGAGGTGATGGCGGGCGGCGTGTTCACCGACCTGGGCCTGGTGCCCGACGAGCGCTGGACCCTCACCGGCGACGAGGCCTTCCGGGTCGGGACGATGCTCACCGGCGCGTTCCGGTCCGTCGCCGACCACCGGCCCGACGCGGTGCTCGTGCTCGGCGACACCTACACCGTGCCCCTGTTCGCGCTCGCGGCCCGGCGGTTCGGGGTGCCGGTGATCCATCTGGAGGCGGGGCTGCGCTCGTTCAACCCGACGTCGATGGAGGAGGTGGACCGCCGCGTCGCCGCGGCCACCGCGGCGCTGCACCTCGCGCCCACCGCGCTCGCGGCGCGCTTCCTCGCCGACGAGGGCGTCGCCGACGACCGGGTCCGGATCGTGGGCAACCCGGTGCTCGACGTGCTGCGGGCCCGGGGCGTCACCCGTCGCCCGCCCGAGGACCGCGACGGCATCGTGGTCACCGCGCACCGGGCCGGCAACGTCGACGACCCGGCCCGCCTCGCGCGCGTCGTCGCGATCGTGCGCCGCCTCGCCGAGGAGGTCGGTCCGGTGGTGTTCCCCGTGCACCCCCGCACCCGGTCCCGCCTCGACGCCGCGGGTGCCACCGACGTGCTCGACCACCCCGCGATCCGGCTGCTGCCCCCGGCACCGTTCCCCGAGATGGTCGACCTCGTCGCCGGGGCCCGGGCGGTGGTCACCGACTCGGGCGGGCTGCAGGAGGAGGCGGCCTGGTGCGGCGTGCCCGTGGTGGTGCTGCGGCGCTCCACCCCCCGCTGGGAGGGCGTGCTCGACCGCACCTCGGTGCTGGCCGGCCTCGACGTGGACCGGGCGGTGCGCGCCGCAGCGGCGTTCTGCGCCCCGGCCGCCCAGGCCCGGGTCGCCGGGGTGCCCTGCCCCTACGGCGACGGGCACACCGCGGAGCGGGTGGTGCGCCTGCTCGGCGACCCCGCTGCGGTCGGGCGCCTCGCGCTCGCCGAGCCCGACCTCGTGCACTGGACGCCGGCATGAGCCCCGACCGCCCCGGCCCGCCCGTCGCCGCGGTCACCTTCGATCTCGACGACACGCTGTTCACGCAGGCCGAGTGGCTCGCCGGGGCCTGGGACGCGGTCGCCGACGCCGCCCCGGGGGGCGTGGACCGGGCCGCGCTGCGGACTGCGCTCGACCGGGTGGCCGCCGAGGGGTCCGACCGGGGGGCGATCGTGGACCGTGCCCTCGCGGCGGTGGGCCACCCCGACGTCGCCGTCGGCCCGTTGGTCGACGCCTTCCACCGCCACCGACCCGCGCGGCTGACCGTCCGGCCCGGCGCCACCGACGCGCTGGCGCGGCTGCGGGCGCGGGTGCCGGTCGGGCTGGTCTCCGACGGCGACGTGGGGGTGCAGCTCGCCAAGCTGCGCGCCCTCGGCCTGGACGACGCGTTCGACGTCGTGGTGCTCTCGGACCGGTTCGGTCGGGCCCACCGCAAGCCGTCGTCCCTGCCGTTCCGGGTCGCGCTCGGCGCGCTCGGGGCGCCGGCGGCGCGGTCGGTCCACGTCGGCGACCGCCCGGCCAAGGACGTGCTCGGTGCCTGGCGCACCGGGATGGCGGCGGTGCGCGTCCGCACCGGGGAGTACGCAGCCGAGCCCGACCCCGAGCCCGTCGGGGACGCGCCCCTCACCGTGGCCGACGACGTGGTCGCGGCGATCGGGTGCATCGAGCGCTGGATCGAGCGCACCGACCGCACCGACCGCACCGACCGTATCGACCGAGGGAGAACCTCATGCCCGACCTGACCGCGCCGCGCCGCACCCGGCGACCCCGCCTCGCCCGCCGGGGGGGACCGCGCCCGCGCGTCGTGACGGTCGTCGCCGTCCTGGTCCTCGTGGTGGCCATCGCGGTCGGCGCGGCCGGGCCGGTGCGGGCCGGGACCGGCACCCGGGTCCCGGCGGCCCGGGTGCCGCCGACCACCGCCGGCGACGCGACGTGGATCCTCTCCGCGCAGCTCCCGGGCGGCGCGATCGCCACCTATCCCGACCAGCAGTACATCGACCCGTACGTCTCCAGCCTGGCGGCCATCGGCGTCTCCCGGGCCTACGCGCTCACCCGCACGCCCCGGTTCGCCGCGAGCGTCTGGGCCTGGCTGCGCTGGCGCTGCGCGCACACCGCCGGGCGCGGCTACGTGGACGAGCACCGCATCGTCGGGGGCGTGCCGGTCTCCGTCGGCGACGTCGACGCGATCGACTCCGAGGCGGCCCTCTTCCTCCTCGCCCTGCACGAGCAGTGGCGCGCGACCGGCGACACCGCCGTCCTCGGCGAGTTCGCGGGGTGCATCACCGAGTCGGTGGATGCGATGGAGGCCCTCCAGGACTTCGACGGGCTCACGTGGGCGAAGCCGACCTGGCGGGTGAAGTACCTCATGAACGAGGCCGAGGTGTTCGCAGGGTTCCGCAGCGCGGCGACGATGGCCCGCGCCCTCGGGGACCGGGAGCTCGACGTGCGGGCGACCGCGGCGTCGGCGCGGGTGGCCGCCGGCCTCGCCCTGCTCTGGAACCCGGCGACCGGCGGCTACGACTGGGCCGTGCACGGCAACGGGGCCCGCGTCCCGGTGGACTGGCGCATCCTCTACCCGGACTCGATGGAGCAGGCCTGGGCCGCCGTCTTCGGCCTGTCCGCGCCGGTGCGGTCCCGGGACCTGATGACCAGCTTCGTGGACTACCACCCGGCCTGGGCCCAGCCGTCGGCGGTCGACCTGCTCGAGGGGGCCCCGGGTCCGGTCGGCTACTGGCCCATCGCCGGCTGGGGGCTGCTCGCGGTCGGGCGACGCGACGAGGCCCGGGCCGGGGCGGCGTCGATCCGGGCCGGCGCCGACGCGACCCGGTGGGCCTGGCCGCTCGACGTCGCCGCAGTGGGCGGACTCATCGTGCTCGACAGCGGGCGGGTCCCGGTCGGCGTCGGCTGACCCGCCGGGGCGGGCCGGGCCGGCTCCGCCCGGCTCCGGTGGGCCTACCGGACCGGCGCGAGGCCGTCCGGCCGGTAGCGGTATCCCACCCCGCGCACGGACTGGATCGGCGAGGTGGCCGGGTCCTCCCAGCCGAGCTTGCGACGCAGCCGCAGCACCGCGGTCTTCACGCTCCCGTCGCCGGTCCCGACCAGGTCGTGCCAGACCAGCTCGAGCAGCTGGGTCGGGGTGAGGACGATGTCGGCGTTGCGCACCAGCACCTCGAGCAACCGGAACTCGGTCGGGGTCAGCACGCACTCGGCGCCGTCGGCGTCCACCCGCCGGGTGGCCGGGTCGAGCACGAGGCGCCCGTCGGCGTAGGGCGCGCTGCGGTCCGTCACCGGCGGGCTGCGGCGCAGGAGCGCGGTCACCCGGGCGAGGACCTCGTCGGACGCCACCGGCTTCACCAGCACGTCGTCGGCCCCGGCGTCGAGGGCCCGGACGGTCTCGGTGGGGGAGTGGCCGTCGGTGAGCAGGATGAGCGGGACGTCGGTCAGGTCGCGGATCCGCTCGAGCACGTGCCAGCCGTCGAGGCCGGCCACGCCGAGGTCGAGCAGGACCGCGTCGGGGCGGGTGTTGAACAGCAGGCGCAGCCCCGCGCTGGCGTCGGTCGCCTCGACCGTCGTGTGCCCGGCCCGGCGCCACGCCGTGGCCACGGGCTCGAGTCCACGGGCCTCACCGTCCATCAGCAGCAGCGTCCGTTGGGGCGTGCCCGGCACGACGATCCTTCCTCGGGGTGCGCAGCCCGCGGGCGCTCCGACGGGGACGACCGCAGCGTCGCCGACGCGGGGGCGCCGGACCAGTGCCCAAGGTCCCGGGGGCTGCGGCATCGGTCACGCCGGGGGCGCGGTCGCGGTCCGGACGCGCCGGTCCTGGCGTGGCGGGCGCCGGTCAGGGTGTGAGGCGCGCCGCCACCGCCCGGACCTCGGCCGACCAGGGGTGCGCGGGCTCCGCGAGCGCGAACAGGTCGACCGATGCGTTGCGGGCCACGTCCTCGGTGAACGGCAGCAGCCCCGCCGGCTCGGTGCCGTAGGTCTCGGCGACCTGCGCGGCGAGGTCGGCCCGGTCCACCCCGGTCGGCACCTTGTTCACGACCAGGAGCAGCTCGGGGATGTGGAGGCGGCGGGCCACGCCGACCGTCACCGCGGTGCCCTCGAAGTCCTGGCGGTCGGGTCGCATCAGCACCAGGAGGGCGTCGCTGACCATGATGGAGAGCAGGGTCTCCTCGTTGAGGCCGGGGTGGGTGTCGATCATGAGCACGTCGAGGTCGAGCGCGGCCACGAGCTCGCGCAGCCCGTCCTGCAGCACCGCGACGTCGTAGCCCTCGTGCAGCACCCGGGCGATCTCGTTGGCCTGCACGCTGGCCCGCACGAGGTGCAGCGACCCCGCGACCGGGACGTGGGCCGCCACCCGGTCGGTGACGTCGATGGCCACGTCGGTGATGGTCCGGGTGCCCCACAGGAAGTCGTTGAGCCCGGCGCCGTCGGTGCCCTCGAGGCCGAACAGCACGTGGATGCCCGGGCTCTGGATGTCGGTGTCGACCACGCCCACCCGGGCGCCCCCGGCCGCGAGCAGGGCGGCGACGTTGGCGGTCAGGTTGCTCTTCCCGGTCCCGCCGCGGAAGGAGTGGACGGAGACGATGCGGGCCACTGGACTCCTGGTCGGCGACCGGTCGGGTGGGGAGCGGTCGTGTCAGACTATCGACGTGGTCCTGGATCCCGCGGCGGCCGCGCTCTGCGAGCGCATCCGTCGCGCCGGGAGCGGGGTGTTCGCCGGGCGGACCCCGGCCGAGGTGCGGCGCGAGGGGCTGCGGCTCGACGCCACCTGGTCGCTCGACCCCGAGGCGCTCGCGGTGATGACGTGGTGCAGCCGGAACGGCCCGGCCACCGCGGCCGAGGTCGCCGCCGGGCTCGGGGTCGCCCGGGCCGACGCCGACGCCCAGCTCGACCGCCTCCGCCGGGCCGGGTTCGCCCGGGCCCGTGAGACCGCGGCCGGCGTGCGCTGGACCGCCCTCCTCGGCGGGCGCCG
>CAIUKV010000187.1 GCA_903899845.1 uncultured Actinomycetes bacterium | reverse complement strand
GTGAGGGGGATGGCGGTGCCCCAGACGCCACCGGTCATGGTGACGACGAACGCCTCGTTCCCGGCGGCGGCGTCGCGGAACGTCCCGCCGGCGACGCATTCACCGGGGGCCGCACACTCCACCGCCGTGGTCCGGGCGTCGGGGATGGCGTTCTCGATCCCGGGGGGGAAGGCGACGGGGGTCGCGGTGCCCCAGACGCCTCCGGTCATCGTGACGACGTAGGCCCGCTCGTTGCCCGCGCCGTCGGTGAACAGTCCGCCGGCGACGCACGCGCCGGTGGCCACGCAGGACACGGAACTCACCCGGGCGAACGGCGTGGCGTCCTGGGGAACCGAGTAGGTGACGGGGGTCGCGGTGCCCCAGACGCCGCCGGTCATCGCCATCACGAACGCCTGGATGCCGCCGCCGGCGTCGGCGAACCGGCCGCCGGCGACGCACTCACCGGGCGCGGTGCAGGTGACGGAGTCGACCTGGGCGTCGGGGGTGGCGCTCTCCACCCCGGGGGCGAAGACCACGGGGTCGGCGGTGCCCCAGACGCCACCGGTCATGGTCACGACGAAGGCGGGGGAGTTCCCGTCGGCGTCGAGGAAGCTGCCGCCGGCGACGCACTCGCCGGGGACGGCGCACGCCACCGAGACGGTGCGGTCGTCGGACGTCACGGCATCGACGCCGGGTGCGAACGTGACGAGTTGTGCGGCGCCCCAGATGCCGCCGGTGCGGGTCATCACGAACGCGTTCTGTTGTCCGAACGTCAGGGCGAGCTGTCCGCCGGCGACGCACTCGTCGGCCGTCACGCAGTCGATCGTCCGGACGTTGGCGTCGGGGTTGATGCCGAGGACCGTCATCGTGACGGGCGTCGCCGTGCTCCACGTGCCCCCGGTCATGGAGACGACGTAGGCACGTTCGCCACCGCCCGCGTCCGCGAAGTCTCCGCCGGCCGCACACGCGCCGGTGGCGCCGCACGACAGCGACCGCACGTACACGCTCGGGGGGCTGCTCTCGATCCCGGCGGGGAAGGTGATCGGCTCGGCGGTCCCCCAGGTGCCGCTCGTCATGGTGACCACGAAGCCGCGGGGGTCACCGGACCCGTCGGAGAACCGTCCGCCGGCCACGCACTCCCCGACGGCAGGGCACGACACCGCGGTGGCCCGGGCGTCGGGGTTGGCGCTCTCGACGCCGGCCCCGAAGGTCACCGGCTCGGCGTCGCTCCAGGTGCCCCCGCTCATGGTCCGGACGAAGGCGGGATTGTCCCCGGCGGGGTCGGTGTACCGCCCGACCGCGGCGCACTCGCCGGTCGCGGCGCACGCCACGGCGTCGACCGACGCGTTCGGCGTGGCGTTCTGGCCCCCGGCGAACACGACGGGCGTGGCGACGCCCCAGACCCCGGCGGTCATCTGCACCACGAAAGCCTCGATGTCGCCACCGGCGTCGGCGAACGCACCGCCGGCCACGCACTCGCCGGTGGCCGAGCACGCGATCGACTGCACCTCGGCGCTCGGGTCGGCGCTCTCGGCGACGGAGTAGGCGAGCGGCGCTCCGGCCCCCCAGGCGCCCGTGGACATTGTGAGCACGAACGCCTGCACGTCACCGCCGACGTTCGTGAAGTAGCCACCGGCGGCACACTCGCCGGCCGCGGGGCACGACACCGTGTTGACCCGCGCGCTGGGGGTCGCGCTCTCGATCCCACCGGCGATGGTGACGGGCGCCGCCGTTCCCCACACGCCCCCGGTCATGGAGACGACGAAGGCGGGACGGTCGTCGGCGGCGTTCGTGAACCGGCCCCCGGCGGCGCACTCGCCCGGGGCGCCGCACGAGATGGTGGCGATCCGGGCGTCCGGTGTCGCGCTCTCGACCCCGGCGCCGAAGGCGATCGGGTTCGCCGAGCCCCAGACGCCGCCGGTCATGGTCACGACGAACGCCCGCTCGAACCCGTCGACGTCGAGGAAGTAGCCGCCGGCCGCGCATTCACCGGGGGCGGCGCACGCCACGGCGCCGAGCGACTCGTGCGGATCGACGTTCTCGAGCCCGGCGCCGAAGGCGACCGGGGTGGCGGCGCCCCAACCGCCGTCGGTCATGGTCATCACGAACGCCTGCTGGTCGCCGTCGACGTTGACGAAGCGTCCGACCGCGACGCACTCACCGGGCGCGGGGCACGCCACGGACGAGGTGGAGGCGTCGGGGGTGGCGTTCTCCACGCTCACCGGGCCGAGGACCGGCTCAGCGGTCCCGACGACCGGTGCGTCGGCGGCACCGGCGACGGCACCGGGCAGGATCCCGGGGATCACGCCGACCACGACGGCGGCCACCAGGGAGATCAGGACCCGCTTCCGGTTCACCTCGGACCTCCGGTCGGGATCCGGTCCGGTCGTCCGGGTCCGCGGCGCCTGCGCATCGGCGACGGCAGAGGAATCGTACCGGAACGGCGCGGACCGGAAGGTGTTCGACGCGCGCGTGGCCTGGTGGTGGCGGCGAGGCCCCGCGCTCAGGTCGTGCGGTTCCGGACCCGGATGACGACCTGGGCGGTGCGGGTCTCCGGGTCGGACGACCGGATCACCTCGAGCGGCGGCGACGACATGGTCGTGCCCTCCTTGAGCGAGAACTTCACCCTGTTCGGGAACGCCACACCGCTGAGGGTCCCGTCGATCTTGGTGTAGTTGCCGTAGGTGTTCGTCGGGCCTTCCATCGTCGCCACGTCGACGGGCCCGTCCAGGGTCTCGATCTGACCCTTCGGCCCGGCGAAGCTGCAGTGGTTCGGCCCCTTGTCGAGGGTGAAGGTCGCGGCGCCGCCGGGTGGGATCGTCTTCACGCCGTCAGTGGTGTCGGGGAAGAAGGCAGCGACGCTCTCGGTGCTGTCGGCGGTGGCCTCGACCCGGATCCGGATGGTCTGGTACGCGAACAGGGTCAGGCAGTTCCCGGCGCTGGCGTTCCCGATCGCGGCCAAGCCCTCGGTCCCGGTCCCGGAGGCTGCCTGGCGGCCGGGACCTCCGGCGCGTTCGTCCCGCACCGCCACGCCGACCCCGATCAGCGCGCCGATCCCGCCCAGCGCGGCGACGACCACGAGGGCGGCGAGCCCGGCGGCCCACCGGCGTGGGCTCCGGCGCGGGCTCCGGCGCGGTCTCCGGCGCGTCGACCCGTCGGGGGCGCGCATCTCGGGGTCCACCCGCTGAGCGTACGCGGGTCCCGACGCTCCGGGTCGGTCAGGAGGCGTCCGAGCGCCGCCGCTCGTCCCGGGCGTCGCCGATCGAGACGCACAGGGCGGCGAACGCGGTGTGGGTGCCGGCCCGGCTGCTCGGGACCGACGAGGACCGGGCGCGGTCGATCCCGAGGCGGGCCGCCTCGGCGAACGCGGCATCCCCCATGCCGATGCCGGCGTAGGTGACGGTCCACCCGTCCTCGCGGGACTGCCCGATCAGGCGACGGATCTGCTCGGCGGTGTACTCGACGCTCGAGTTCTCGTACCCGTCGGTGACGATGCCGAGGACGACCGTGGGCCGGACGCCGGTCAGCACCTCGACCTCGCGGGCCCGACCGGTGGTCGCGGCGATGGCCCGGCCGACCGCGTCGAGGAGGGGCGTGCCGCCCCGGGGCTGGTACTGCGCGTACTCCAGCGGCGGGATCTCGGCCGCGGGCAGGCCGTCGACGATGACCTCGTACGGGGCCTGCGTGTCGAACTGCACGATGGTGACCCGGTCCCGGGGCTCGAGGCCGCGCAGCAGCTCGTTGGCGCCCTCGACCACGGCGCCGCGGAGGGGCTCCATCGACCCGGACCGGTCGATCAGCAGCGTCAGGAGGGTGACCGGCGCCCGGTCCGCGGTGGGCTCGGGGCTGGGGGTGGGGTCGGGAGTCACGGGCATGGGGTCTCCGTTCGGCGCGGGGGTCAGGCTCGGGTGGGCGGTCGGGTCGTCGGTGGGTTCGGTGGGTTCGGTGGGTTCGGTGGGCATCGGTCTCCGATCGGGGTCAGGCGGCGTCGGGGGCGAACGCCGCGGCGGCGTGCTCGACCGTGCGGCGGTGCAGCGCGGCGAGCTCGGACAGGGTCATCGAGGTGGTGTAGCCACCGGCGAGGACGAAGGCGACGGGGATGCCGTGCGTGGCCGCCCAGGTGAACACGGTGCGCTCCCGGGTGTCGATCACGTCGTCGTCGATCCCGGCCACGCCACCGGCGTACCGGTGCGGGTCCATGCCCGCGTTGTAGACGAGGAGGTCGATCCCCGCGGGGTCGTCGATCCCGGCGAGGGCCCGCTCGACCGCGGCGAGGTAGCCGGGCCCGTCGACGATCTCGAGCCGGGCGTCGGGCCGGGGCTCGTAGCGATCGAAGGCGGACACGCTCACGTCGACCTGGCTGACCTCGGGCAGGTCCCGGATCAGCGCGGCCGTCCCGCCGCCGCAGTGGGCGTCGAGGTCGAGGATCACCACGCGGGTCGCACCGTGGGCGATCGCGGCGCGGGCGCCCACGGCCAGTCCGTTGAAGGTGCAGTACCCGGACCCGCGGTCGTACCGGGCGTGGTGCAGGCCGCTGGACAGGGAGCCGGCCGCGCCGCCGGTGGTGAGGGCGTGGAGGACGGCGTCCCGGACGCCGCCGGTCGAGGCCAGGACGGCCACGGGGAAGTCGGGGTCCCAGCCGATCCCGGCGCTGCCGGCGAGGGACCGGGGCTCTCCCGAGATGACCGCGTCCACGAAGGCGGGATCGTGGACGGCGGCGCACTCCTCCCGGGTGGCGGGGACGGGGGCGGCGATCTCGACGCCGGGGATGGGGTCGTCGCGCAGGGAGGCGACGACCGCGTCGGCCTTCCGGGTGGTGTCGAAGGCCACCTCGGTGCAGTTGTACTCGGGGCTCCAGAAGATGCGGACGTTCACGGGGGCTCCTCTCACGATCTCCACGATGGGACCGGGGTGGGACAACCGGCTCGTCGTGATCGTGCGCCCCGCCCCTCGCGACTTCTCGCGGCGCCGGGACCGAGGGGTCGCCGGTCAGGCGGAGTGCCGGTCGAGCATCGCCCGGGCGATCTCGGCGGGGCGGCGGCGGAGGGCCGCCGGCTCGCGCAGGCGGCCCCGGGCGCCGATGCACAGCAGGAGCGTGCGCAGCTCGACCGCGTCGGGGATCGCCGCGGTGATCCGGACGCGCCCGTCGCCGGTGCGGTCGAGGGCGTGGACCGGGTAGGGGTCGAGCATCCACAGCGCACCGGGGTCGAGGTCGAGCGTGACGACGACGGGCGCGTCGACCGGCTCGGCCGGGGCGTCGGGCGGGTCGGGGTCGGCGTCGTCGGGTCCCTCCTCCACCCGGCGGATCACGTCGATGGGCATGCGCACGATCTCGGCCGATCCCGCGGGCGCGGGGGACCCGTCGTCGTCGCCGTGGTCGGGAGCGGGGTCGCGCCACCGGACCCGACCCTCGAGCACCCACCGGTCGGTCACGAAGCGCACCCGGACCGGATCGAGCTCGGTCGTCCGCTCGCCCAGCGTGCCCATCCCGTCGCCGGTCACCACGATCAGCGTGCGGCCCCGCGCGACGAGGTCGGTGATCTCGCGCACGATCGGCGGGGCGCTCGGCGCCGCGACCGCGACGAGCCGACGCAGCTCTCCGGTGCCACCGTCCCGTCCACCGAGCGTGCCCGCGAGGTACCGGGCCAGCTTCTGCTGCGCGGTCCGGAGCCGGGCGTCGGGGTCGGCCCGGCCCCGGTCGGTGGGGCGCGTCGCCGCCGACAGGGCGAGGGCGGCGGTCGCCGCGACCAGCAGTCGGAGGGCCTGGGCCGGGGTCGGCTGCCACTGGCCGAGGAGCCACGGTGCCGTCACCGACACCGTTCCCGCGTCGGTGCCGGGGCCGGGGTCGGGGTCGGTGATGGTCAGGCCCGGATGGACGAAGTCGTCCTCGCCGTCGTGGACCACCGAGCACCCGGCGTACTGCTCGAGCGCGGCCCGGGCCTGCGCCGACGTGGTGTCGGTGAGGCGCGCGATCTCCTCGATCGTCACGGCGCCGTCCCGGCCCTCCCCCAACGCGAGCGCGGTCGTGATGACCCGCCACCGCCGCGCCGCGGTGAGTCGGCCGCCGCCGACCCGGGACGGCGGCGCGGCGGTCGCAACGGTCCCGGCACCGGCGGCGGTCGTGGGAGTCGGACGGGGCGGGTCCGCCGACGGCCCGAGGTCGGGTGCCGCGTCGACGTCGAGGTCGACGATCGCCTGCAGGTGGGCGCGCAGCGCCGCGACCGCCTCGGGCGGCTCGAGCAGCACTGCGTGGGTGCGCAGCGCGGCCATCGCGTGGACGAGGCCCTCCACGTCGAGGTGCTCGACCGTCCGGGTCCGGGCCTCGACCACGACGGATCCGCCGTCCGGGTCGGGCCTGGGCAGGTCGGGCGTGCCCGCGTCGCGCCCGAGGACCCGGTCGGCGAGGTCGAGCGCAGCGCCGTCGACGCGGAGCACGGCCCGGACCGGGGACCAGTCCGCCCAGCGGGTCGGGTCCAGCGCGGTCTCGAGCACGGCGGTCACGTCGAGGTCCTCGGGGGGCACGACCGCGCCCGCCTCGCCGACCGCGACCGCCGGTGTCGGGTCCGGCCCGCTGCGACCGAGGCCGAACACCCGGGTCCGGTCGCGTCGGTGGTCGCGGCCGATCAGGTACCAGCGGCCGGCGCGGAACCCGATGCCGTACGGATCCACCCGCCGACGGGTGCCGCGGTGGCCGATCTCCACCGCCCGGCGCTCGTCGATCGCCGCGACCACCACGTCGAGCTCGGCGGCGCAGTCGAGCACCGCCTCGGCCGCGCGCCGGTCGATGCCGAGACCGAACGGCAGCGCGTCGTCGTCGCCCCAGGGCTCGCCGGGGTCGGCGACGGAGAGCGCGACGAGCAGCGCCTGACGCTCCTCGGGGGTCAGGCGGATCCGTCGGTGGGTGCGGTACGCATCGCCGATCCACTCGACGTCGATCCCGAAGCCGGCCAGGAGGTCGGTCGCGCTCCGGAACGCCGTGTTGAAGACGTGCTCGGCCTGGTCCGCGTAGCGGGCCCAGCTGGACAGGGCGAGCACGTCGGGGCGGGTGAACGGGGCGCCGTCGGGCTTGGCCTGCAGCCACCCGGCCAGCTCGACGACGCGCCGGAGCTTCTGGGCGTCCTCGCCCCGGTCCCACTCCAGCGGCTGCTCCACGGCCCCTCCACCCGGTCGGTCCGAGTCTCCCATCCGGCGCGCCCACCGCGCGCCCGGGGCACCGGGAGAAGTCGCGAGGGGTGCCCCGCACACTCAGGTCGTCGAAGCAGATCCCCGACCGATCGGAGCCTCCCGTGCCCTCCCCGTCCCCCTCCCTCTTCCCCTCCTTCAACTCCTCCGTCACCTCCTCCGTCACCTCCTCCGTCACCCCCTCCCGGCCCGTCGATCCGGTGCCGGCCCGGCCGACCACGCCCGAGGGGTGGTGGCGCCACCTCTGCTGGCTGGAGGACCACCGGATCGCCCTCGTCGGCGACCTCCCCCACGACCGGGTCCGCGCCGCCGCCCAGCTCGACGAGTGGGTGGCCGCCGGCGTCACGCACATCGTCGACCTGCGGGGCGAGCACAGCGACGAGGCCTTCGTCGCCGAGCGCGCCCCCGGCATCACCTACTGCTGGCTGGGCACCCACGACGACGGCACCGCCCAGGACGCGGACTGGTTCACGACCGGGGTGACGGCGATCCTCGAGGCCCTGTCCCACCCGGGGGCCAGGGTGGTCGTGCACTGCCACATGGGCGTGAACCGTGCCCCCTCGATGGGGTTCGCGGCCCTCCTCGCCCTCGGCCTCGACCCGGTTCGCGCCCTCGACACGATCCGGTCGGCCCGGCCGATCGCCGCCGTCCTGTACGCCGAGGACGCGGTGCGGTGGTGGACCGAGATCCGAACCCCGACCGAGACCGCCACGGCCCTCCGGGCCGTGCGGGACTGGCACCGGGCCAACCCCTGCGACGTCCGCTGGATCATCAGTCGGATCCGCCGGGCCGAGTGGGACGACTGATCCGCCGCCCGCCGCCCCCGAAGTCCCGAGCCCCCGAACCCCGTCACCGGAAGACCCCAAGGAAGGAACCGCCATGAGCCTCCTCGCCCTCGAGACCGCCGCCGTCGGTGCCCCGATCACCCGGGGCGGCATCTCCCTGTTCCCCGTCTACGTCGCCGGCGCCGCGCCGGACGTGCGCATCCGCGACGGCGCCGCCGGCGTGGTCATCGCCGAGGCCGACGACGCCACTGTCCCGACCATCACGGTCACCAACACCAACCCCGACCCGGTGATGCTGGTCGAGGGCGAGACCGTGCGCGGCGGCAACCAGGACCGCACCCTCAACGTCACGATCCTGGTGCCCGCCGGCACCGCGGTGGCCTGCCCGGTGAGCTGCGTCGAGCGGGGCCGCTGGGGTGGCATCGGCGAGTTCGGTCGGTCCCGCACCTACGCGCCCCGCCGGGTCCGCCGGGCCAAGTCGGCCTCGGTCGCCCGCAACGTCGACGCACGCGGGGTGAAGCAGTCCGACCAGAGCCTGGTGTGGCGCATGATCGACCACGAGCTGGCCCGTCTCTCGGTGTCCGACCCGGCCAGCGCCCTCCGGGCCGCCGACGCCGCGATCGAGCGCGACGACCGGGCCGCCGCCGCCGAGCGCGACCTCGTCGGGCGCGGTCCGCTGCCCGGCCAGCGCGGCGTGGTGGTGGCGCACGGCCGCCGGGTGGTCGCGGCCGACGTCTTCGCCGATACCGATCTCCTCGCCGCCCACTGGGAGGCACTGGTGCGCGGGTACCTCCTCGACCGGCCCGAGCGGGTCGAGGGCCGGCCGTCGGCCACCGCGGTGCTGCGGTTCCTGCGCCGGTTCGCCGGTACCCCGGCCCGGTCCGCGCCCGGGGTCGGCCTCGGCACCGAGTACCACGCGCGCAGTGACCGCCTGGTCGGCCAGGCCCTGGTGTGGGACGACGCCCTCGTGCACGCGAGCGCCTTCGCGTTGGCGGCCTGAGGTGACCGACCGTTCCCCCACCGTGCGCGTGCAGCACGCCCTCGGCGCGCTCCTCGGCGCCGCCGCGGCCGACGCGCTCGGTGCGCCGTACGAGTTCGGTCCCGGCGGGCGCTACCGGCTCGACTTCCCCAGCCCGCAGCGAGCCGGGATCGGCGAGCAGCGCGGAGGCGGCCCGTGGGCGCCCGCCGAGTTCACCGACGACACCCAGATGGCCGTCGCCCTCGGGGAGTCGCTGGTCGCCTGCGGCGGCCTCGACCCGGCCGACGTCTGGGCCCGCTGGCGGGCCTGGGCCGCGAGCGCCACCGACGTCGGCGTCCTCACCGCCAACGCCCTCGCCCACCCCGACCCCGACGGTGCCGCCGCCCGGGCCCACCGCGCCCTCGGCGGCCGGTCGGCGGGCAACGGGACCGTGATGCGCAACGTGCCCGTGGTGCTGTTCACCCTCCACCGGCCGATCGCCGAGGCGATCGCGATCAGCGGGCAGCAGGCCGCGCTCACCCACCACGACCCCGCAACGCACGCCGGGGCGGTGATCCACACCGTGATGGTGCGGGCGGCGATCCTCGGCGACGATCCGCTCGACGCGCTCGCCCGTCACCTCGAAGCCGCCCCCGACGCCGTGCGGGCCGAGTGGTCGGACCTCCTCGGGCCCGACTGGTCGCCCGAGCGGGCCACCACCGGGAACGGGACCGTGTGGACCTGCCTGGCCCAGGCGGTGTGGTGCCTGCGCCACGCGACCTCGTTCGAGGACGCCGTGGTCCGCGCCGTGGACCTCGGCGACGACGCCGACACCGTCGCCTGCGTCACCGGCGCGCTGGCCGGCGCCCACTGGGGCATCCAGGCGGTGCCGTCGCGCTGGACCACCTACCTCCACGGTTCGATCGCCACCCCGACCGGCCCGCAGCGGTACGGGAACGCCGAGCTCCAGGACCTCGCCCGGCGCCTGCTCGGGCGGACCCCGGTGCCGCTGCTCGAGAACGAGGCGCCCCGGCCACCGGTGCGCGTGCACGACGAGGTGCCGGTCCACGCGGCGAACTGGCTCGGCGCCGCGACCGCCCCGACCGACTGGGCCGTGGTCTCGCTGTGCCGGACCGGCGGACGGTTCGCCGACCATCCGGTCCGGCGCGAGGTGTACCTCGTCGACCGGTACCACCCCGACGACAACCACGACCTCGACGCCGCCGTGCGGGATGCGGTCGACACCGTCGACGCGTTCCTCGCCGAGGACCCCGCCCGGCCGGTGCTGGTCCACTGCCACGGCGGCCGCAGCCGCACCGCGCTCGTCCTCAAGGCCTGGGCCATGCGCCGTCACGGCTGGACCGAGGCCCGGGCCCACGAATGGCTCACGGCTCGCTGGCCCGTCGCCGACCGCAGCAACGACGTGTTCGTCGAGTACCTCGAGCGGGGCGGTCCGGCCGGCTGACCCGCCGTCCGCCCTCGTCTGCTCCCGTTCGCCCTCGTCCGCCCCCGCCCCCACCGCCCGCTCCCGGAGGATGCCCGTGACCCGTCCCGCACCCGAACCCGTGCTCTCGCCCGTGCCCGTCGACGCGGCCGGGCGGCTCGACGCCGACGCCCTCGTGCGGCGCCACGAGGGCCTGGTCCGCACCGTCGCCGTCGGCTACCGGGGCCTGGGGGTGGACCTCGACGACCTGCGCCAGGAGGGTCGCCTCGCCCTCGTCGCCGCGGCCGAGGTCTTCGATCCGGCCCTCGGGGTCCCCTTCGCCAACTTCGCCGCCGACCGGATCCGGTGGGCCTGCATCCGCCACCTGCGGAGCACGGGGCGGGTGATCCGCATCCCCAGTCATGTCCATGACGAGCTGCACCGCCTCCGGACCGCGATCGCCGCGGCCGAGGAGGCCGGCGGCCGGGCCGATCCGGCCGGGCTGGCCACCCGGCTCGGCTGGCCGGTCGGTCGGGTCGACGCGCTGCTCCCGCTCCTCGCCGGCATCGGCTCGCTCGACCGCGGACCCACCGGGAGCGCGACCGGCACCGACGGCGGGCCCGGGTCGGCGCTGGTCGAGCGGATCGTCGCCACCGACTCCGACCGGGTCGACCGCTGGATCACCGTCGCGGCGGCCCGGTCGGTGGTGCTGCGCCTGCTCGCTCGCTGCAACGACCGTGAGCGCGAGATCATCGGGCGGCGCTTCGGTCTCGTCGGCGGCCCCCAGAGCCTCCGCGAGGTCGCGGCGGCGATCGGGCTGACCAAGGAGCGGGTGCGCCAGATCGAGGCCGAGGTGCTGCGCCGGTTCCGGTCGATGCTCGACCCGCGGGACTGGGTCCTGGTCGGGTCCGGCTCCGACGGCCCGCCGTCGCGGTGTCGGTGACGGGGGAGGGACTGCCGTGGGCCGCCGATGGACCCGTCGATCGATCCGCCGAGTGTTCCGCCCGTACGCGTCACCGGTCTCCGTGTGGACCTTCGGGGCGATGGTGGAGGAGTGCCGCCGGATGGTCGACCATGCGACCGAGGTCCACGGACCCGACGCCGAGGTGACCCTGACCAGGCGCAGTCTGCTGACCAAGGCGCTCATCGGCGCCCGGCGCTACGACGAGGCCGAGGAGGAGCTCGTCGCGCTCGTCGCGGACCGGACCCGGGTCCTCGGTCCCGCGGCGCCGGGCACGCTGATCGCCCGGGGCAACCTGGCCCGGGCGATCGGGCTGGGGGGTCGGCCCCGGGAGGCGATCGCGCGGGCCGAGGTCCTCCTCACCGATCGGATCCGCCTGCACGGCCCCGACGACCCGACCGTGTTCGACACGCGGGGCAACCTCGCCCACTTCCACGATCTCGCCGGCGACGTCGAGGTCGCGATCGCGGGCTACGCCGCGCTGCTCGCCGACCGGCGTCGGGTGCTCGGCCGGCGGCATCCCGCCACGGTCCTGACCCGGAAGAACCTCCGCTTCGTGCGCCGCCGCGCCGCGCGGCATTCCCGGGAGCGGGCCGACCAGCCTCCGTCGGCCGCCACCGGCTCCGCCGCGCCCGTCGCGGACGCGTCCCCCGGGCCCCGGGTCATCGTCCTGGTCTGAACGCTCAGGTCCGGGCCGGGACCCGGGTCGGGTCAGAGCACCGCCGAGGCGCAGGTGCTGGTCGTGGCCTTCGTGTAGCCCGTTCGGGTGGCGCCGACCGCGCAGAACGTGATCGTCCGGCCCCTGGCGTTGGCGTAGTTCCGTGAGCGGACCGTGGCCCAGCCGTCGGCCCCGGTCTTGGCGTTGGAGCTGGACGTCGCGAAGCCGGGGACGGTCCACTGGCCACCGGTCTGGGCGCCCGCCACCGGTGCACCCTTGCCGTCGACGACGCGGATCCGGGCCGTGGCGAACGACTGGGTCCCGGATCGCCCGGGGGTGACCGTGACCTGGGCGATCTGCAGGATCGGCGTGCTCACGGTGAGGGTGAGGGCCTTGGTGGCGGTCCGGCCGTCGGGGTCGGTGGCGCGCACGGTGAGGTTGGCGGTGGTCGCGGTGGTGGGGGTGCCGGTGATGGTGCCGCTGCCGGCGAGGGTGAGGCCGGCGGGGAGGGTGCC
>CAIUKV010000186.1 GCA_903899845.1 uncultured Actinomycetes bacterium | reverse complement strand
TGAGTCCGTCACCCGGTCCGAGGAACCCGCGCTCGATCAGGAACCCTCCCGGCACCCGAATCCGCGTGCGCATCCTCGTGACGAGTCGGGTACCCACCGGATGGGGGCGCAGCTCGTAGGCCAGGGTGAAGCACAGCCGACCACCGGGTCGCCCGAACTGCAGCACGAAGGCACGCGGCGGATCGACGACGGCCGCGAGGAACGATGCGGGGCCCCCGGGCACGCTCGAACCGGCGACGACGTCCTGCCACTCGGGGTGGACGGCCGTTGCGCTCGGTCGCCCGAGGTTGTCGAGCCAGTCGTAGCTGTACCACCCCCCACGACCGAACCCCATCTGACGGATCCACGGGAACACCTCGGCCGGCGGTGCCGTGATCGTCACGCAACGAGTGGCGACGGTGCGGGCATCACCGCAGAGATCGTCACCGACCACCGCGCCGCCGATCTCGTCGGTCGTCGCACCCCAGTTCCCGAACAGCATCGCCGGTGAGGCTATCCAGCCCTCTCGGTCGTTCCCGCCGGGCGGATCGCGCCGACCCGGACCGGCCGCGGGCGCCGAGGGGGACGGGGCGGGCAGCGTCGGCGTGGTCCCGTCGGGGCGGGACATGCGATCCTTCTCCGGGACGAGCAGGGAGGCGCAGTGGCCGAGGGACTCCTGATCCGGGGCGGAACGGTGGTCGACGGGCGGGACGCGCCGCCGCAACGGGCCGACGTGCGGACCGACCGTGACCGCATCGTCGAGGTGGGTCCCGATCTCGCGCCCCGGGGCGAGCGGGTGATCGACGCCGAGGGGGCACTCGTCACCCCCGGGTTCGTCGACTGCCACACCCACTACGACCTCGAGATGTTCTGGGACCCGACGCTCGACCCCCTCCCCCTCTACGGCATCACGTCGATCGTCATGGGCAACTGCGGCCTCGGGATCGCCCCCACCCGACCCGACGTGCAGCACGCGATCGCCGATCTCCTCTGCTTCGTCGAGGAGCTCCCGAGCAGCCTCGAGACGGCGGTCCGCTGGGGCTGGCCGACCTGGTCCGGGTACTTCGCCGCCGCGTCGCAGGTGCCGCTCACCGTGACCCCGTTCGCGTTCACGGCCCACAACGCGATCCGGGCCACGGTGATGGGCCCGGACGCATGGGTCCGGGCGGCCACCGACGACGAGATCTCCGTGATGGCCGGTCTCCTCGACGACGCCCTCCGGGCCGGTTCGGTCGGGCTGTCCAGCAACTGGTTCGACACCGACCGCAACGGCGACCCGGTCCCGAGCCGACGGGCCGACGACCGTGAGCTCGACGCGCTCCTCACGGTCCTCGCCCGACAGCCCGGCGCGCTGCTGCAGACCATCATCCGGGACGACGACCTGCGGACCCACGTCCACACCCGGGCCCACGCCGCCGGGGTCGGGGTGCTCTCGCTCGGCGACGGCACCGGACGCGGGCGCGACGGTGAGCCCGGCGTCGTCTACCTCGGCGGAGGCGGCGTCCCCACCCAGCCTCGCCTCGGGTTCGAGTCGAGCATCGGCACGGCGGCGGTGCCCGCGTGGCACGAGATGGTGAACGGGCCCGCCGACCGCAAGGCGGGGCTGCTCGCGGACCCCGCGTGGCGGGCGCGGGCCCGCCACGACTGGGACCACCCGCTCCCGGAGCAGAACGCCTTCCGGGCCGAGCAGCTCCACGAGTTCATCCTCAGCGACCCCGAGAACGGTCCCGGACCCGCCGGCGTCTCGCTGCTCGACCTCGCCCGGGCGCGCGGGCAGCACCCGTCCGACGCGCTCGCCGACTGGGTCCTGGCCAACGGCATCGGGTCGCGCTACAAGAAGCTCACGGTCGGCCGCATGACCGCCGAGGAACGCGACGAGCAGGACCGGGCGTTCTTCGCGCGCGATGACGTCGTGTTCGGTGGCACCGACGCCGGCGCGCACCTGAAGATGTTCTGCGGGGCGGGGTCGTCGCTGCACCTGCTGACCCACTGGGTCCGCGACACCGGCCAGCTCACCGTCGAGCGCGCGGTGCACTTCCTCACCCGACGGAGTGCGGAGTTCTTCTCCCTCCCCGACCGCGGCGTGCTCGCTCCCGGCCTGCGGGCCGACGTGAACGTCTTCGCCCTGGACGAGATCGCGCTCCACGACCTCACCCGCGTCGCCGATCTCCCCGGCGGCGACTACCGCTTCACCCGGCCGAGTGCAGGCTTCCGGGCCACCGTGGTCAACGGGGTGCCGGTGGTGGTCGACGGCGCCGTCACCGGCGCGCGCCCCGGGCGCCTGGAGGCGGCCCGGACGACCGCCCCGTCCTGATCCCCGGTACCGGCCGGCTGGGTCCGCTCCGCGAGAGCGGACCCAGCCGGCGTGGACCGGTCGTCACCGCCGTCTAGGCGTGCCAGCGGCGGCGGACGGCGAGGACCAGGAGGAGACCCAGGGCCACGGCCGCGGCGCCGGTGCGGATGGGGGCTCGTCAGCCGGTGAGCTCGCCGAGTCTCGCCGCGACCAGCGCGGCGAGGAGGGCGGCGTCGACCTCCCAGCCGACGGGCACGACGAAGGTCGCCTTGTTCACCTTCACCCCGTGGAGCAGCGACTCGCACCCGGCGAGGACCGCGGCGCTGCACGGGTTGCACGTCAGGTGCCGCGTCGCCGCCGACACGCCGAACACGTAGCCGGCGTCGGTCCGCAGCATCGGCTGGTTCCACGCGACCACCAGCTCGAGCTCGGGGAACCGCTCGCGGATCGTCGCGAAGATCGCCCGGG
>CAIUKV010000185.1 GCA_903899845.1 uncultured Actinomycetes bacterium | reverse complement strand
CGCCCTCCGCGACGCCGACGACGACTGAGCGCCTGCCGCCGACGACGACTGAGCGCCTGCCGCCGACGACGACTGAGCGCCTGCCGCCGACGACGACTGAGCGCCTGCCGCCGACGACGACTGAGCGCCTGCCGCCGACGAGGAGGACGGCGGCGGCTCAGGCCGAGCGGGGCAGGAGGCCGACGGCGTCGCGCACCCGGGCCATGACCGCGTCGGCGACCGCCTCGGCCTTGGCCGCGCCGGCGGCCAGGATCGCGTCGACCCCGGCCGGATCGGCGGCGAGATCGGCGTAGCGGGCCTGCAGCGGCGCGAGGAACGCCACCACGGCCTCGGCTGCGGCGGCCTTGAGCGCGCCGTAGCCACCGCCCCCGAACTCGGCCGCGACCGCGTCGACCGGACGGTCCGAGGTGGCGGCGAGGATCTGCAGCAGGTTGGACACGCCGGGCTTGTCTCCCGGATCGAACCGCACCGTCGTGTCGGAGTCGGTGACTGCGCTCTTGATCCGCTTGGTGATGGACCGGGGCTCGTCGAGCAGCGCGATGGTCCCGGCGGGCGAGTCGGCGGACTTCGACATCTTGGCCGTGGGCTGCTGGAGGTCCATGATGCGCGCACCCACCGGCGGGATGGCGGCCTCGGGGACGACCAGGGTCTCGCCGAACCGGTGGTTGAAGCGCAGCGCGACGTCACGGGCGAGCTCGAGGTGCTGGCGCTGGTCGTCGCCCACCGGGACCCGGTGGGTGTCGTAGGCGAGGATGTCGGCGGCCATGAGCACCGGGTAGTCGAAGAGGCCGACGCTCACCGACTCCTGTCCCTGGCCCTTGTCCTTGAACTGGGTCATGCGGCGCAGCTCGCCCATGGTGGCGACGCAGTTCAGGATCCAGGTCAGCTCGGTGTGAGCCCGGACGTGGCTCTGGACGAACAGCGTGCAGCGGGCGGGGTCGAGTCCGGCGGCGAGGAGGAGCATGGCCGTCCGGCGGGTCCGGTCGGCCAGCGCGGCGGGGTCGTGGGGGAGCGTGATGGCGTGGAGGTCGACCACGCAGTAGAGGGCGTCGTGGGTGTCCTGGTCGGCCACCCACTGGCGGACCGCCCCGAGGTAGTTGCCCAGGTGCATGTCCCCGGTGGGCTGGATGCCCGAGAAGACGCGTGCCACGAGCGAGCACGCTACCCGCCGATGCGTCCGGCCCCGGTCCCGGTGGGCCGGACGCCCGACCGTCCCCGAGCGCGCCCGATCCGCGCTGCCGGGTCGGACGGAGGTGGCGCGGTACCCTCGGCCCCGATGGGCTACGAGGTGCGGACACCGGTCTACGAGGGACCGTTCGACCTCCTCCTGCACCTGATCCTGCGCAGTGAGGTCGACCTCTTCGACCTCTCGCTCGCCGAGATCGTCGACGGGTACCTCCTCGAGGTGGAGCGGATGCAGTCGCTCGACCTCGACGTCGCCACCGAGTTCCTGCTCATCGCCGCCACGCTGGTCGAGCTGAAGGCCCGGCGCCTCCTGCCCGATCCGGGAGGGACCGACCTCGACGACGAGCTCCTCAGGTTCGAGGCCCGCGACCTGCTGCTCGCGCGCCTGCTCGAGTACAAGACCTTCAAGGACGCGACCGGCGCGCTGGCCGCCCTCATCGGCGCCGCCGACCGCAGCGTGGCCCGCAGTGCCGGGCCCGAGGAGCCGTACCGCTCACTCGTGCCCGACGCGCTCGACCGGATCACCGTCCGGCAGTTCGTCGCCGCGGCCCGCCGGGCCCTCACCCCCAAGCCGGCGCCGGTGGTCGACACCGAGCACGTCGCGCCGGTGCGGGCCAGCGTCGCCGACGCCGTGATCCTCGTCCTCGACCGCCTCGCCCCGGGGGCCACGCTCAGCCTGCGCGACCTCGTGGCCGGCGCGGGGGACCGGGTCGAGGCGGTGGTGCGGTTCCTGGCCGTGCTCGAGCTGTTCA
The DNA here is from genome assembly GCA_903899845.1 of uncultured Actinomycetes bacterium. Classification (GTDB taxonomy): domain Bacteria; phylum Actinomycetota; class Acidimicrobiia; order IMCC26256; family PALSA-555; genus CAIUKV01. The sequence goes on along the minus strand of CAIUKV010000185.1, from coordinate 41,608 downwards.
AGCAGGGGATGGTCGACCTCGACCAACGCGAGACCTTCGGCGAGCTGCGGGTGCGCCGGCTCGAGGCTGCCGCCACGCTCGACGCGGCGAGCCTGGCCGACTGGGACCACGACGTCGACGATCCGGCGGGCGCCACCGGCGGCGAGGGGGGCGACGGCGCCGACGACGACGCCGCCGACGGCGGCGACCGGGGGGAGGCGCGCCGGTTCGCCCGGTCCGACGACGACGAGCGGTCGCGGCTCGACGCCGAGATCGACGCCGAGATCGACGCCGCCCTGCAGGCGGCCCGGGCGAGCGACGAGGAGACCGTATGACCGGCGAGACGCCCGCCCGCGCGCGCGACGGGGCCGGACGGCCCGCGTTCCCGGTCGGACCCGACGCGGGCGTGCCCACGTTCCCGGTGCGCCGGGCGGTGGGGCCGGCGGCCGGGGGCGACGTGCGGGGTGAGGCCCGGCGGGCGATCGAGGCGGTGCTGATGGCCGCCACCGATCCGGTGCCGGCCCGCGACCTCGCCGAGCTGGTCGAGTGCGGGGTCGACCTGGTGGCGGCGCTGTGTCGCGAGCTCGCGGACGAGTACGTCGCCGAGGGGCGCGGCTTCGTGCTCGCCGAGGTCGCGGGCGGGTACCGCTACCAGACCCATCCCGACCTCGCGCCCTACGTGGAGCAGTTCGTCCTGGAGGGCCAGCACGTCCGGTTGTCGGCCCCGGCGCTCGAGACGCTCGCGATCGTGGCCTACAAGCAGCCCATCACCCGTGGTCAGGTGTCGGCCATCCGCGGGGTGAACGTCGAGTCGACCCTCCAGACCCTGGTCCAGAAGGGCTACGTGCAGGAGATCGGCCGCGACCCCGGGCCCGGTCTCGCCTCGCTGTACGGGACCACGCCCCACTTCCTCGAGCGGCTGGGCCTCGCCTCGCTCGCCGACCTCCCTGCGCTCGGCGACTTCGTGCCCGGGCCCGAGGTGGTCGAAGCGCTCGAGCGCGGCCTGCGGGCCGATCAGGATCCCCGCCTCGAGGCCCCGACGGACGGCCCCGGCCCCGGCGCGCCCGAGCCCGGCGACCCGGCCGGAGCCTGACCCGACCGTGGCGGCGCACGACGCCCCACGTGCGGAGCGGGTCCAGAAGGTCCTGGCCCGGGCCGGGTACGGATCCCGGCGGTCGTGCGAGGCCCTCATCGCCGAGGGACGCGTCACCGTCGACGGCCGGCCTGTCACCCTCGGGGACCGGGTGGACCCCGGGGCCGCCGCCCTCGCCGTCGACGGTGTGCCCGTGCCCACCGCGCCCGGCCTGGTGCACTACCTGCTGAACAAGCCGGCCGGGGTGGTCACGACCGCGTCCGATCCCCAGGGACGGCGCACGGTGACGGACCTCGTGCCCCCCGAGCCCCGGGTCTTCCCGGTCGGCCGCCTCGACTACGAGACCGAAGGGCTGTTGCTGCTCACCAACGACGGCGAGCTCGCCCAGCGCCTCACCCACCCGCGCTTCGGGGTCGAGAAGACCTACCTCGCCGAGGTCGTGGGCGTCCCCACCCCGGCCGCGGTCCGCCGCCTCCGGGAGGGCGTGACCCTCGACGACGGCCCGACCGCCCCCGCCCGCGTGGTGCTGGTGCAGGCGGGGACCGGACCGCACGCGACCAGCGCGCTCGAGGTCACGATCCACGAGGGGCGGAACCGTCAGGTCCGGCGGATGTGCGACGAGGTCGGCCATCCGGTCCGCCGCCTGGTCCGCACCCGGATCGGCCCGGTCCGCGAGACCCGGCTCGCGCCCGGTGCGTGGCGGGCGCTCACGGTCGCCGAGGTCCGGGCGCTCTACGAGGCCGCCGGTGCCCCGGGACCGGCGGTGACCCCGCAGTAACCTCCAGCCCGTGAGACTCGTCGGCCTGCGCGGGGCCATCACCTGCGCCGAGGACAGCGCCGCCGAGATCGAGGCCCAGACCCAGCGCCTGATCGGGGAGATGCTCCGGCGCAACGAGGTGGCCGACGACGACCTGGTGAGCGTCATCGTGACGTCCACCGCCGACCTGACCGCCGCCTTCCCGTCGGCCGCGGTGCGGGCACTCGGGTTCGAGGACGTCCCGCTGCTCGGTGCGCTCGAGGTGCCGGTGCCGGGGGGCCTGCCCCGCTGCATCCGGGTGCTGGTCCACTGCTACAGCCCGCGGCCGCGCGCCGAGGTCCGCCACGTCTACCTGGAGGGGGCGCGCGCCCTGCGCGCCGACCTCCCCGAGTGACCCGGCGCACCGCGTGAGTCGGGTGACCGTCCTCGGGACGGGGCTGGTGGGGGGATCGGTCGGGCTCGCCGCGCGCGCCCGCGGGCACCACGTCACCGGGTTCGACCTCGACCCGGCCCGCGCGGCGCGGGCGCAGGCCCTCGGGGCCGTCGACGCGGTCGCGGCCGACCTGGCCGGGGCGGTGGCCGGGTCCGACCTCGTGGTGGTGGCGGTGCCGGTGGGGCGGGCGGCCGAGGTCGCGACCGCCGCCTTCGACGCCGGCGCGCCCGTGGTCACCGACGTCGGGTCGGTGAAGGCCGGAGTGGTCGAGGCGGTCGAGGCGACCCGGCCCGGGGCGGCCGACCGATTCGTCGGGGGGCACCCGATGGCGGGCTCGGAGCAGGACGGGCTCGACGGGGCCGACGCCGACATGTTCACCGGGGCCACCTGGGTGCTGACCCCGACGCCGACGACCGACCCGCAGGTGTTCGAGGTGGTGCGCGACTTCGCCGTCGGACTCGGTGCCGAGGTCGTCGCCGTGAGCCCGAGGCACCACGACGCGCTCGTGGCGGTCGTGAGTCACGTGCCCCAGCTCGCGGCGACGACGCTGATGGACGTCGCCGCCCGGCGGGGCGAGGAGCACGCGACCCTGCTGCGCCTCGCGGCCGGGGGGTTCCGTGACATGACCCGGATCGCCGCGAGCCATCCGGCGATCTGGCCCGACATCTGCGTCGCGAACCGCGCGGCCATCGTCGCTGCGCTCGACGACTACCTGGACGCGCTCGGCGCCGTCCGGGCCCTCGTCGCCGACGCCGACCGCACCGGCCTGCTGGACCTCCTCGAGCGGGGTCGACGGGCCCGGCGCAACCTGCCCGTGGGGACCCCGACCGATGCCGTGCTGGTCGAGCTGCGCATCCCCGTGCCCGACCGGCCCGGGGTGCTGGCCGAGGTCACCACCGCGGCCGGCGTGCTCGGGGTCAACATCGTCGACCTCGAGATCGCCCACTCCGGTGAGGGGGCGGGCGGCGTCCTCGTGCTCGTGGTGCCCGAGGCCAGCGTCGCCGGGTTCGAGGTTGCGCTCGACGAGCTGGGCTACCACCACGCGCGGCGGCGGCTGACGTGAGCGACCGGATCGGCATCCGGGGCGGCGCGCCGCTCACGGGCACGCTGCGCCTGCCCGGGTGCAAGGGCGTCTCCCACCGGGCCGCGGTCGCGGCGGCTCTCGCCGACGGCACGAGCGAGATCGCGAACCTCGCGCCGGGCCAGGACGTCGCGCGCACGCTCGCGGTCCTGCGGGCGCTCGGGGTGGCGGTCGCCGACACCGGCCCGGGCCGGGTCCGGATCGCCGGGCGGGGTCCCGACGGCCTCGGCGAGGCGACCGGCGTGCTCGACTGCGGGAACTCGGGCACGACCATGCGGGTCGTCGCCGGGCTCGCGGCGGGCCGGAGCTTCCTGAGCGTCCTGACCGGCGACGACTCCCTGACCCGGCGGCCGATGGCCCGGGTGGTCGCGCCCCTGCGGGCGATGGGCGCCCAGGTCGACGGGCGCGACGGCGGACGGTTCGCGCCCCTCGTCGTCCGGGGCGGCGGGTTGCGCGGGGTCCGGCACGAGCTCGAGGTCGCCAGTGGCCAGGTCAAGACCGCCCTGGTGTTCGCAGGGCTGCAGGCCGACGGGGTGACCGAGATCGTGGAGCCGGCACCGAGCCGCGACCACACGGAGCGGCTCCTGCGGGCGCTCGGCGCTCCGGTGGAGTCGGTGGACCCCCGGACCACCCGGGTCCGGGCCGGGGGCGTGACCGCGTTCGACCTCGAGGTCCCCGGCGACCCGTCGTCGGCGGCGTTCTTCGCGGTGGCGGCGGCGGTGGTCCCGGGGTCGCACGTCGTGCTCGAGGGCGTGCTGGGCAACCCCGGCCGGATCGGCTACCTCGACGTCCTGGCCGAGATGGGGGCGGTGGTGACCGTCCACGACCGGGGGGAGCGGGCGGGGGAGCCGGTCGTCGACGTGGAGGTCGCGGCCGGGTCGTTGCGGGGGACCCGCATCCGCAGCCACGAGGGCATCGTCGACGAGCTGCCCGTGCTGGCGGTGGCCGCCGCGTTCGCGGACGGCCCCACCGAGATCGTCGACGCCGCCGAGCTGCGGGTGAAGGAGAGCGACCGGATCGCCACGTTGGCGACCGAGCTCGCCCGGCTGGGCGTGGTGGTCGAGCCCCGGCCCGACGGACTGGTGATCGGCGGTCGGGCGGCGACCCCGGCGGTGGCGCCGACGTTCGAGAGCCACGGGGACCACCGGATCGCGATGGCCGCGGCGGTGGCGGCCGCGGCCGGGACCGGGCGCTCCGAGGTCGGCGGCTGGGACGCGGTCGCCGTGTCGTACCCGGGGTTCGCCGCCGACCTGGCCCGGCTCGGGGGAGTGGTCGAATGATCCGGGTCGTGGCCGTCGACGGTCCCGCCGGGTCCGGCAAGTCCACGGTCTCCCGGGCCGTCGCCGACGCCCTCGGCCTCGCGGTGCTCGACACCGGCGCGATGTACCGCGTGGTCACGTTGGCCGCGCTCGAGGCCGGCGTCGACCTCGACGACGGTGCCACCCTGGGAGACCTGGCCCGCACGGCCGCGATGGACCTCGACGGTGGCGTGCGCCTCGACGGGCGCGACGTGCGCGACGCGATCCGGGGTCCGGAGGTGACCGCCGCGGTGTCGCGGGTGTCGGCGCACCCCACCGTGCGCGAGGTGCTCGTCGCCCGGCAGCGGGAGTGGGCGACCACGCGCGGGGGTGGCGTGGTGGAGGGTCGCGACATCGGGACGGTGGTGTTCCCCGACGCGCCGCTCAAGATCTACCTCACCGCCGACGAGGAGGAGCGGGCCCGTCGGCGCCAACGCGACGAGACCGCGGCCGACCGCGCCGCCGACGTCGCCACCGTCGCCGCGGACCTGGCCCGGCGCGACCGCATGGACTCGACCCGGGCGGCGTCGCCACTCACCGCCGCCGCGGACGCGGTGGTGGTCGACACGACGGCGATGACGCGTGAGGAGGTCGTCGCCCACGTCGTGGATCTGGCCCACCGCCACCTCGGTCCGGACGCCTGATGTTCTACCGGTTCTGGCGGACGGTCCTGGTGGGGCTCGCCGCGCTGCTGTTCGGCACCGAGGTGCGGGGCCGCGAGCACCTGCCTCCCACCGGCGTGTACATCGTCGCGCCGTCCCACCGGTCGACCCTCGACATCCCGCTCGCGGCCGCCGTCAGCCGGCGGCGTCTGCGCTTCATGGCCAAGCAGGAGATCTTCAACGGCCCGGTCTGGAGCTGGATCTTCCACGCGCTCGGCGCGGTGCCGGTGGACCGGGCCGGCACCGACCGGGCGGCGCTCAAGGCGGTCGAGGGTGCGCTGCTCGAGGGTGAGCCGGTGGTCATCTTCCCCGAGGGCACCCGCCACCGGGGGCCCGAGCTCGGGACCATCGCCTCGGGGACCGCGTACGTGGCCCTCAAGGCCGGGGTCTCGGTGGTGCCGGTCGGCATCGGCGGGAGCGAGACCCTGATCGTCCGCCGGCGCGGGGTGCCCTGGCTGTCGCGGGTCACCGTGGTGGTGGGGCCGCCCATCGTCGTGGAGCGGGTTGACGGCGCGGTGCGGCGATCGGCCATCACCGAGCTCGACGCCACGCTGCGGACGCGGCTCCAGGCCGTGTTCGACGAGGCCGAGGCCTGGTCGGCCCAGCGGTCAGCGGGTCGTCGGGCGTCCCACCAGGCCGGCCAGGGCATCTGAGGCGTCGACCGTCCGGTCGTCGGTGAACGCGCCGCCGAGGGCGCGGGCCCGACCGGCATCTCCGCCGAGGAGCAGCGCGGCGGCGCCGTCGAGGGCGGGGAGCAGCTCGCGCAGCTCGCGTGGCGGTGGGAAGTACTCGTCCTCGTCGGTCACGAACACCGGCTCGATCCCGTCGGCGGGGTCGAGCCGGGCGACCACGGAGCGGACGAGATCGTCGGGGGCGCTCGCTCCGGCGGTGACGCCGACGACCCGGGCACCCCCGAGCTGGGCGGCGTCGAGCTCGTCGGGTCCGTCGACCCGGACCACCCGCGGGCAGCCCGCCGTCCGGGCCACCTCGACCAGGGCGAGGGTGTTCGACGAGTTCGCGCTGCCGATCACCACGATGGCCTCGGCCCGTTCGGCCACGACCCGGAGGGCGGCCTGACGGTTGGTGGTCGCGAAGCACAGGTCGCCCCGCGCCGCGGTCCAGAGGTCGGGGTGCTCGGCCCGGGTGCGCTCGACCACGCCCTCCCAGTCGTGCAGGGCCAGCGTGGTCTGGGCCAGCACGGCGACGGGACGGTCGGCCACCTCGGGGAGGATCCGGTCGAGGTCGGCCTCGTGCTCGACCAGGCGCATGGCGTCGGGGGCCACGGCCAGGGTCCCCTCGGCCTCGTCGTGGCCCGCGTGCCCGACGTAGAGGATGGTGTAGCCCTTCTGGGCCCGGACCTTGGCCTCGTGGTGCACCTTGGTCACGAGCGGACAGACCGCATTGACCACGAAGCGACCGTGGGCCCGGGCCGCGGCCACGACGGCCGGGGCGCTGCCGTGGGCCGAGAGCATCAGGGGCGCCCCGGGGGGCACGTCGTCGACCGAGTCCACGAACTCCACGCCCTGGGCCCGGAACCGCTCGACCACCAGGCGGTTGTGGACGATCTCGTGGTAGCAGTACACGGGCGGCTCGAACACCCGCACCATCCAGACGAGGGCCTTGATCGCCATCTCGACGCCGGCGCAGAACCCGCGCGGCTCGGCGAGCAGCACGCGCTCGACCCGGAGATGCTCCATCGCCCCAGGGTACCCAGACCGGGTCGGACCGCGGCCCGGTCCGGCCGGGTCGGGCGAGGATCGACTCGTAGACTGCCCCGATGCCGACGGCCCGGATCGAGGCCGTCGCGCCCGACTCACCTGCGGCGGCGGTGGGGCTCCGCCCTGGCGACGAGCTGCTCGCCGTGAACGGCGAGGCGGTGCGCGACGTCATCCGCTACCAGCTCCAGGCCGACGAGGCCCGGGTGGAGCTCGAGGTCCGGCGCGGCGGGATGGAGCGCCTCGTGACCGTCGACAAGGGCGCCGGGGTGCCGCTCGGGCTGGTGCTCGGCGGTCCGGTGTTCGACCGGGTCCGCACCTGCGACAACCACTGCCCGTTCTGCTTCATCCACCAGCTGCCGCCGGGGATGCGCCGCAGCCTCTCGCTGAAGGACGACGACTACCGGCTGTCGTTCCTCTACGGCAACTTCACCACGCTGACCCGCTTCACCGAGGCCGACCTCGAGCGCGTCGTCACCGAGGGCCTGTCGCCTCTCTACGTGAGCATCCACGCGACCGATCCCGACCTGCGGGCCCGGCTGCTCCGCAACCGCCGAGGGGCCACGAGCCTGCGCTGGCTGCACGCGCTGCTCGAGGCCGGGGTGGAGGTGCACGGGCAGATCGTGGTGTGTCCGGGCGTCAACGACGGGCCCGCCCTCGCCGACACGATGCTCGGGATCCTCGACCGCTTCCCGCGCCTCGCCACCGTGGGCGTGGTGCCCCTCGGGGTGAGCGACCACTCCGACGAGCCCGAGATGCGGGTCCACACCCGGGCCGAGGCGGAGGCGGTCCTCGACACGGTCGCCGACTGGCAGGCGCGCTTCCGGCGCGCCCTCGGGCGCCGCCTCGTGTACGCGGCCGACGAGTACTACCTGATGGCCGGACGGCCGTTCCCCGCGCTCGGCGAGTACGACGACGTCCCTCAGCACGAGAACGGCATCGGGATGGCCGTCACCTTCGCCGACGAGGTCCACCGGGCGGCGCGGGGCGACGCGGTGGCCGGCGTCGGGCCCCGGCCGGGTTTCTTCGCTGCGGTCGACGGTGCCCCGGCGGTGGGGTACCGGGCACCGCGGACGCGCACGGACGTCACGTCGGCCCGGTCGGGACCGGCCCGGACCACCGCGCCGACCGTGGTGGTGACGGGCGAGTACGGGGCGCAGGTCCTCGCGCCGCTGCTGCCGGTGCTCGAGGAGGTCGCGGCGGGGCCGGTCCGGCTGCTGCCGGTGGTCAACCGGTTCTTCGGCGGCAACATCGGGGTCACCGGCCTGCTGACCGCCACCGACGTCGGCGCGGCCCTGGCCGACGTCCCCGACGACTGCCGGGTGCTGCTCCCGGACGTGGTCCTCTCCGAGGACCGCTTCCTGGACGGCGGCCGCGTCTCCGACCTGCCCCGCCCGGTCGAGGTCGTCCGTGCCGACGGGGCGGCGCTCGTGGAGGCGTTGCGGTGAGCGCACCCCCCGTCGTGGCCGTGGTCGGCCGGCCCAACGTCGGCAAGTCGACCCTCGTGAACCGGATCGTGGGCGGCCGGCGCGCCATCGTCGAGGAGAAGCCCGGCGTCACCCGCGACCGCAAGGAGCTCGTCGGCGAGTGGAACGGGCGCACCTTCACGGTGGTGGACACCGGAGGCTGGCTCCCCGACGGGACGCCGACCGACGATCCGGTCGCCCTGACCGCCCAGGTGAGCCGACAGGCCGAGCGGGCCATGCGGAACGCCGACGTGGTCGTCCTGGTCGTCGACGCCGTGGTGGGGATCACCGAGGAGGACGACCGGGTCGCCCGGCTGCTGCGCACGGCCGAGCGCCCGGTGCTCGTCGCGGTCAACAAGGTCGATGACACCCGGCGGGAACCCGACATCTGGGCGTTCGCGCGCCTCGGGCTCGGCGACCCCTACCCGGTGTCGGCGCTGCACGGGCGGGGGAGCGGGGACCTCCTCGACGCGGTCACCGCCGCCCTGCCGCCCGAGCCCGTCGACGCCGAGCCCGACCCGGGGCCCGAGGCCTTCTCGGTGGCCATCGTGGGCCGGCCCAACGTGGGCAAGTCGACGTTGTTCAACCGGCTCGTCGGCGACGACCGCAGCGTCGTGCACGACCTCCCGGGCACGACCCGCGACAGCATCGACACCCTCGTGGAGACCGAGGACGGGGCCCTGCGCTTCGTCGACACCGCCGGGATGCGGCGGCGGTCGCGCATCGACGAGCCCACCGAGTACTACGGGTTGGTCCGGGCGCTCGAGTCGGTCGACCGGGCCGACGCCGCGCTCCTCGTGATCGACGCCACGGACGGGGTCACCCACCAGGACCAGCGCCTCGCCGAGCGGGTCGACGCCGCCGGGACCGCCGTCGTGATCGTGCTGAACAAGTGGGACCTGGTGACCGACGCCGACGAGCGGGCCCGGGTGCTCGTGGACGTCGCCGACCGCCTGGCCTTCCTCGGCTATGCGCCGGTCCTCAAGGTGTCGGCGCTGACCGGCAAGAACGCGCAGCGGATCCTGCCCGCGTTGCGCCAGGCCGAGGAGGCGTACCACGCCCGGATCCCCACGGCCGCCCTCAACCGGCTCATGCAGGAGGCGCAGCAGCAGCACCCGCCCCCGCCGGTGCGCCGACACCGGCCCCGGATCCTCTACGCGACGCAGGGTGCCACCGACCCGCCGACGTTCACGATCTTCGCCAGTCACGACCTGCCCGAGCACTACATGCGCTACCTCGAGCGCCGGATCCGCGAGGCGTTCGCCCTCGGTCCGACGCCGATCAAGCTGCGGGTCCGTCGCCGCTCGGGCTGAGGGGCGAGCGGGCCGCGCGCCCGGCGCGCGTCATCACTCCACGAGGTGCACGGGGTCACCGACCACGTTCACCGACCATGTCGTGCGGTCGGTCGGGTTGGTGCCCGCCTGGTAGCGGATCTTCCACCACCGCTTGGTCCCGTACAGGGTCGCGTAGTTGGCGGGCAGCGGGATGTCGAGCACGAGGTAGCGGTCGTTGTACCTGCTGGTGCTCACGAGCCCCGGGTACGGCTGGGGCCCGGTGCCCGCCACCGACAGCGACGTCCCCGAACCGCTGCAGGCGCCCGTCGGCGGAGTGGGCGGGTTGCACGCGGTCGACCAGCGGAAGCTCGCGGGGTTGCCGTTGGGGTCGATGACCCGCAGCGAGTCGGACCCCTCCCCGGCATCGAAGAGGGTGATCCGCATCGTCTTGCCCGCGTGCACGGGGTCGACCTGGGCCAGGTAGAAGTCCGAGGTGGTGTTGGGCCCGTTCGCGTACACGGAGATGTCGTACACGCCGGAGACCTGGGGGCACGACGCCGAGAAGTCGGCCGCGCCGGAGATCGTGGTGCAGCTCGCGAACGTGGAGCCGGTGAAGACGCGCAGGCCGAAGCCGTTGATCGCACGGCTGTTGAGCTGGCCGGCCTCGGTGCGGACCCGGAGGTAGTACTGCCCGGCCGCCGGGTTCGTCCAGGTCGCGAGGCGTACCCACTGGTTGCGGTAGGCCGCCTGGTTCTGGTTGGTCGTGAAGGTCGTGGTCGACCGGAGGGGCAGGTTGGTGAGGTCGAGCGGGGTCGGGTTGCGGTCGTAGACCTCGAAGACCGTCGTGACCTGCTGGCTGCCGCTCGCGACGGCGCGGTCGGGCGCGGGGACCCCGGTCGGGTAGCTGGTGTTGTAGGCAGGGTCGTAGACCTCCAGCGCCAGGGAGGTCGCGCCGGTCGGGAGGTTGATGGCGTAGAGGTACCCGCCCGGGTCGTACCGGTCGGATGCGGCCGATCCGTTGTTGCACTGCGTCGTGCCCGAGGCGGACGAGTACGACTCGTAGCGGGCCAGCTTGTCGTCGCCGCTCTCCCGACCCGCGCACCAGCCGTTGACCGCGGCCCAGAAGTTCTCGTCGATGGACGTGCCCGGGAGCAGGGTCTCGGTCCCGAAGGTGTTGCGGGGGCTGCCGAGCGGGACCGGGAGCACGTACTCGGCCTCGGAGCTGCGGGTGATCGCCTGTCGGCTGACGGCGATGCGGGAGAAGTACTGGTCGACCCGGCCGTCGGAGATCACCACCCGGAGCCGCCGGTTGTCGTTGGCCACCTCCAGGACCGAGACGGTCACGTCGTCGACCCCGTTCACGAACCCGTTGCGGGCGGCCGCCGCGACCGCGGCGGAGCGAGCGGCGTCGAGCTCGGGCATCCACACCACCCCGGCCAGCGCGGCGGCGTCGGTGGCCCGCTTGATCTCGGCGGCCCTGACGTACCAGGACCCGATGTCGACGGCCAGGCCGGCGAAGAGGCACAGCACCGTCATGACGACGACGGTGACGACGAGGACCACCCCCCGCTCGTCGGCGTCGGACCGGACCCGGCTCACGCCGGCTCCAGCCGCATCACGGCCCGGGCCCCGAGATCGAGCGGGGCGGTGAACAGCCCGGTCACGGTGGGGGACTCGGCCACGATCCAGACGCCGAGGAAGTCCGTCCCGAGTTGCTGCACCTTCTGGCGCGAGGTGGGGCACCAGAAGCGGTCCGGGGCGGTCGCACCGCACGCGGTGGTGCCGCTGAACGCGCTGGGGGTGAGGGCGGTCAGGTCGGCGCCGGTGTAGACGTTGCACAGCCCGGCCTGGGAGGTCGGCGGCGAGGTCCGGCAGGTCGGGGGGACGGCGCCGTCGCTGGTGGTCGACCGGTACACGACGACGTGGCGGATGCGGTCGGTGCCGAGGGAGGTGACCGCGGCGCGCACGCTCTGGAGCAGGTTGTAGTCCGCCAGCCGGTCGGTGCCGAGGTTGCTGCCGACCCGGGCGCCGGCCCGGGCCGCGGTCTCCACCTTGAGGCGTTGGCTCCACGCCGACCCGAGCTCGATCGTGCCCACGACGAGGAGCAGGAGCAGCGGGACCACGACCGCCAGCTCCACCAGGACGGCACCGCGCTCACGGTCGGCGCCCCGACTGCTCACGACAGCGTCCTCGGCTCGATCCGCATCACGGTGTCCTGGGTGAAGGTGAACGTCGGCCAGCCGATGCCGACCAGCTGGTCGTGGGTGGCCTCGACGTAGACCCCCACGTAGTCCGGTGGCCCCTTGGTGCCCTGCAGCGCCGTCTTCCGGGTGGTCGGGCACCAGTACCGGTCGGGTTTCGACGCCGGGCCGGGGGGAGCGACGCAGCCGAGGTCGGTCGACGGTCGGAGCAGATCGGCGGCGACGTAGCGGTTGCAGCCGCGGGTGGTGGCCGAGTCGGTGACCGACGCGCTCCGGCAGGCGGCTGGGACCCGGTCGTCGGGGCCGGTGGCGCGGTACACCACGACCATCGTGATCCGTGCCGATCCGAGGGACGTCGCGCCACCCTGCACGGCGCGGAGCACGGCGTGGTCGGCCAGGACGTCGTCGGCCTGCGCGGATGCGGCACGCGCCCCTGAGACGCTCATGTTGGTGACCGTCGTCCGCCCGAGCCAGGCGTAGCCCACCTCGAGCACGCCGAACAGCAGGAGGAGGAACAGCGGGGCGACCAGGGCGGTCTCGACCATGGCCGAGCCCCGGTCGGAGGCCCGTCCGGTGGGGCGTCCCGGCGGGACCGGGCGGGCCGGGGCGCGGCGGGGCTCCATCCCGGGGTCATCGGCGCGGGCGGTGCCCGCCTTGAGTCGCCTGCTGGAATGGGGCGATGCCGTGGTGCCCAGGATGCGACCGGTTCCTCTCGCCCGCCACCGTCTCGGCCATGGGGGAGTGCCCGCGCTGCGGGAGTCCGGTCGATCCCGGGCGGGCGCGGGCCCCGGGTGCCGCCGGTGCTGCCGATGCCCCCGGCGCGGCCGCGGTCCCGGGCGACGCCGACGCCGAGGCCGCCCCGCTCGAGCCCCTGCCGTGGCACTTCAAGCTCCTTGCGGGCGCGCTCGCGCTGTACCTCGGCTGGCGGGCGGTGCAGGGCGTGGAGTGGCTGGTCCGGCAGTTCTGAGACCGTCGCACCGGCCCGGGTAGCATCACCGGGCTCCGCAAGGGGCGACGGGCTGTGGCGCAGCTTGGTTAGCGCGTTGGTCTGGGGGACCAAAGGTCCCGGGTTCGAGTCCCGGCAGCCCGACAACCGAACGGCCCGAGCGGTGCCGGAATCCCGCACGGCCGGCCGGGGTTGGCCGGGCATGGCCCGCTACCGCACCGAGCAACCCTTCGCCGGACCGCCCGAGGTGGCCTTCGGCTATCTCGCCGACTTCGAGCACGTCGCCGAGTGGGATCCTGGGGTCTCGGAGGCGACCCGGCTCGACGCCGGCCCGGTGGCGGTGGGGTCGCGGTTCCGGGTCGCGGTCAAGACCGGGCCGCTCGTCTACGAGGTGGTCGAGCTCGACCCGGGACGGCGCATCCGCCTGGTCGCCGAGACCGCGACGCTGCGGTCGGACGACGTGATCACCGTGCTGCCCGCCCCCGACGGGGCGACGGTCACCTACGACGCCGATCTGACCCTCCGGGGCTGGGCCCGGCTGGGAGCCCCGCTCCTCGGCCTCCTGTTCGACCGGATCGGCGACAAGGCCGCCGCGGGTCTCCGGGCCCGGCTCGACTCGCTCGCCGCCGCATCGGGCGGCTGACGCGCTCGCCGCCGAGTCAGGCGGCCGCGGTGAGGAAGGGACCGATCGCCCGGGCGACCCGGGCCTCGAGCGCCTGGACGTCGGCCGGGGTCTCGGCGGTCCCCGGGAGGTAGTGGGTGGGCCGGGCCCGCCGGTCGTGCCAGAACCGTCCCGTGGACCCCGCGGGCTCGTCGGCGGCCGCCAGCCACACGATGGTGTCGGCGCCCTCGTCGGGGCTGCGCAGGAGCGGCCCGAGCACCCGCTCGAAGCGGGGGAGCGACTCGTGGACGCCCGGGGTCGCCGCCCACCCGGGATGCATCGCGTGGACCACGATCCCGTCGGCGGCGAGGCGGGCACCCCACCGGGCGGCGAGCACGACCTGGGCCCGCTTGGCCCGGGCGTAGGCCACCGAGCCCCGGTAGCCGGGAGCGTCGGCCGGGTCCCGGGGGTCGAGGCGGGTCGTGTACATGCCGCCCGAGGCCACGAGGATCACCCGGGCGGGCCGGGGCGGCATGGTGGCGGCGTCGGCGGTGCGGGCGAGGAGGGGTCGGAGGCGCTCGGCGAGCAGGGCGGGCCCGAGCACCATCGCCGCGTCGGTGGTCTCGTGGCCCTGGGGGGTGAAGGTCTGGGTCGCCAGCAGGGCCCCGGCGTTGTGGACCAGCACGTCGAGGCGGTCTTCGGCGGCGAGGATCGCCTCGGCCGCCGACCGGACCGCAGCCAGGTCGGCCATGTCGGCGAGGTAGACCCGGACGTCGTCGTTGCCGGTGGCGGCGGCGATGCGGTCCCGGGCCGCGGTGGTGCGCGCGGCGTCCCGTCCGAGGATGCGCACGGACGCTCCCATCCGGGCGAGGCGCTCGGCGGTGGCCGCCCCCAGGCCGGAGGTCGCGCCGGTCACGAGCACCGACCGCCCGGCGAGGGAGTGACCGTCGAGGTCCTCCCAGGGGCCCAGGGCCCGGCGGGCCTGGAGGCCCACCCGGGTGAAGCTGCCGACGACGGTGGCCTCGAGGGCGACGTCGACGGCGGACCGCCAGCCGATCACGAGGCGGGCGGGTTCCCGTCGGGCTCGGAGTCGGCGCCGCCGGTGCGGACGTCGGCCCGCCCGAGCTGCAGGATCGAGAACGCGGCGAAGACGATGAGCGTGACGCCCATGCCGATGGCCGCCAGGACGGCGTTGCTCACGAGAGGTCCTCCCCGGCGAGCGCGAGGTTGGCGAACGACAGGATCGACGGGACCCACAGGCCGACGAAGATCCCGGCCCGCTCGTCCTCGGCGATGAAGTACAGCGCCACCGAGAGGACCAGGGAGGCGGCCGCCGCGAGGTAGAAGAGGCGCTTCGCGAGCCTGAGACGGTTGGGCGGGCTGGCCATGGACGCTCCTTGGTCGGCGTTGACTGTTGGTCGGCGGTGACTGCGCTCGGCAACCACCGGCCCGCCCGACGTGTTCCCGATCGTTCCGGTTTAGGGTGCGGGGATGGATCACGACGCCCGCTTCGCCCACGGGGTGGTCGCCACGCCCCACCACCTCGCCAGCGCCGTGGGGGCCGAGGTGCTCGCCGCGGGCGGCAACGCGATGGACGCCGCGGTGGCGGCCAACCTCGCCCTCGGCGTGGTCGCACCGTACTTCTGCGGCCCCGGGGGCGACCTGTTCGCGATCGTGTGGGACGGCCGCCTCCACGGCTACCTCGGGGCGGGCCGCGCGCCGGCCGGGGAGACCGCGGCCGCGGTCGCCCGCCGCCACGACGGCCGCATGCCGTTCTTCGGTGGCGACGTCGTCACCGTGCCCGGGGCGGTGGCGGGGTGGTTCACCCTCCTCGAGCGCTGGGGGACGCGCGCCTTCGGCGACCTCGCCGCCGGTGCCCGCGCCCTCGCCACCGAGGGGTTCACGGTCGGCGCGCACGGTGCCCGCGAGTTCGCCGCCGCCCGGGACTGGTACCGCTCGATGGCGCCGTGGCAGGCGCAGTACGGCGCGGTCGGCGCCGGGACCCGGTTCCGCCAGCCGGCGACGGCCCGGCTGCTGGACCGGCTCGCCGCCGACGGCCCCGACGCGTTCTACCGGGGCCCCGTCGCCGAGGCGGTGGCGGCGGCGGTGGCCGACGCCGGGGGCGGGCTGACCCCCGACGACCTCGCCGCCCACGCGGGCGAGTGGGCGGACCCGCTCGTGCGCCCGTACCGCGGGATCGAGATCGCGGAGCTGCCGCCGCCGACCCAGGGGGTCAGCGTGCTCGAGGCCCTGGCCATCCTCGACGGACTCGAGGTCCCGGCCGACCCGGTGGCGCGCCAGCACCTGCTCGTGGAGGTGGTGAAGATCGCGCTCGCGGACCGTGACGCCCACGTGACCGACCCGGACACGATGGCGTTTCCTGCGAACGCGCTGCTCGACCCCGGGTACGTCGCCGACCGGCGTGCCGCGATCGACCCGCTGCACGCGATCGACCCGCCGCCGGGGTCGCCACAACGGGGCGGCACCGCCTACCTCTGCGCGGCCGACGCCGACGGACTGCTCGTGAGCCTGATCCAGTCGAACTTCGCCGGGTTCGGCTCGGGGGTCTTCGTGCCCGAGTGGGGGATCAACCTGCACAACCGCGGTGCGTCGTTCTCGCTCGACCCCACCCGGGCCAACGTGTTCGCGCCGGGCAAGCGGCCGCTGCACACGCTGATCCCGGGGCTCGCGTTGCGCGACGGCGCGCCCTGGACCGTCTTCGGCACGATGGGTGGCGACGCGCAGGTCCAGATCCACGTGCAGCTGCTCACGCGCATGATCGACGACGGGGTCGACCCGGCCACCGCGATCGCCGCGCCGCGCTGGCGGGTGGATCCCGGCACCTGGTGGCTGCACGTGGAGGAGCCCTGGGTCGACGCGATCGGCGACGGCCTGCGGGCCCGGGGGCACCGCGTCGCCGCGGCGCCGGCGCTCGACTCGTCGATGGGCCACGCCCACGCCATCCGGCTCGGCTCCGACGGCTACCACGCCGGATCCGACCCCCGGGCCGAGGGCGCCGCGCGGGGCCATTGAGGCCGCCCGGGGTCGCGGGGGGCCGCAGGTACCATCCCGGCGTGCCCAGCGCAGCCCCGTCCGGTGGCGGCCCCCGGTCGGTGGCCGAGGTCGCGGCGGCCCTCGCCGACCACGACTACGTGGCCGACGTCGGGCTCGCCACCGCGATCTTCCTCGCCCTGCGGCTCCAGCGCCCCCTCCTGCTCGAGGGGGAGGCCGGGGTCGGCAAGACCGAGGTGGCCAAGGTCCTCGCCCGCTGGACCGGCGGCGAGCTGGTGCGCCTCCAGTGCTACGAGGGCATCGACGTCGCCCAGGCGGTGTACGAGTGGGACTACTCGCGCCAGCTCCTGCACCTGCGGGCGGCCGAGGCGAGCGGGGGGCCGGTCGACGAGGACGCCCTCTACTCGGAGCGCTTCCTCGTGCGGCGTCCGCTGCTGCGCGCCGTCGCCGGGACCGGGACCGCGCCGCCGGTGCTGCTCGTCGACGAGGTCGATCGGGCCGACGACGAGTTCGAGGCGTTCCTGCTCGAGATCCTCTCCGACTACGCGGTGACCGTGCCGGAGCTGGGCACGTTCCGGGCCGAGGTCCCGCCGGTGGTCGTGCTCACGTCGAACCGCACCCGCGACGTCCACGACGCGCTCAAGCGTCGGTGCCTCTACCACTGGATCGAGCACCCCGACTTCGAGCGCGAGCTCGCCATCCTGCGGGCCCGCGTGCCGCACGTGCCCGAGGCGCTGGCCCGCGAGGTCGCCGGCGCGGTCGAGGCGCTGCGGGCCCTGGACCTGTACAAGCCGCCGGGGGTGGCCGAGACCATCGACTGGGCCGAGG
The DNA here is from genome assembly GCA_903899845.1 of uncultured Actinomycetes bacterium. Lineage (GTDB taxonomy): Bacteria > Actinomycetota > Acidimicrobiia > IMCC26256 > PALSA-555 > CAIUKV01. Next base: position 24,262 of record CAIUKV010000185.1, on the reverse strand, counting down.
CGCTGGCGGTGCTCGACCGGACCTCGCTCGACGCCGACACCGCCGATGCGACCCTGGGGACCGTCCTCAAGTACCGCGAGGACCAGGAGCGGGTCCGCGCCGCGGGTCTGGCCGGGGTGGTCGAGGCGGCCCGGGCCCGTGGCTGAGCCGGGTTCCGGGGCGTCGGCGCCCGAGCGGGTGGTGGTCGGCTTCGTCCGGGCGCTGCGCGACGCGGGCCTCCGGGTCCCGGTGGGGGCCACCCTCGGGTTCGGCGAGGCGCTCGCGGTGCTCGACCCCTCGCAGCGCACCGACGTCTACTGGGCGGGACGGACCACGCTGGTCCGTCGTCCCGAGGACGTCGCCGAGTACGACCGGGTCTTCGCCCGCTACTTCGACCGGATCGAGCGCCTCGTCCCGGTGACGACCGAGCAGCACACCCTCCGGCTCGCCCTCGACGCCGAGGACGACCGGGACGACGGCCCCGATCCCGACCCCGACGGCGACGACGGCGCCGACGACACCCCGACGCTGTCGGTGCGGTGGAGCCCGGTCGAGGTGCTGCGCACCCGCGACTTCGCGACCTATTCGCCCGAGGAGCACGCCGAGGCCCGCCGGCTCATGGCCGACCTCCACCTCGCGGGGGCGCGGCGACGCTCCCGCCGCCCCCGGCCCGCGCCCCGGGGCCGTCCCGACGTGCGCCGGACCGTGCGGCGCTCGCTGCGCTCGGGGGGCGAGCCGGTGGAGCGTCTCCACGTCGGGCCGTCCGAGCGACCTCGACGGATCGTGCTGCTCTGCGACGTGAGCGGCTCGATGGAGCCGTACGCCCGCGCCCTCGTCCGGTTCCTGCACGCCGCCGTGGTGGGCCGCAACCGGGTGGAGGCGTTCGCCCTCGGCACCCGGCTGACCCGCATCACCCGTGAGCTGTCGTCGCGCGACCCCGACGTCGCCGTGGCCGCCGCCGCCCAGCGGGTGGCCGACTGGTCGGGGGGCACGCGGATCGGTGAGGGCCTGCGCGAGTTCAACGACCGGTGGGGCGTCCGGGGCATGGCCCGCGGCGCGGTGGTCGTGATCCTCTCCGACGGCTGGGACCGCGGCGAGCCGGCGCTGCTCGCCGAGCAGATGGCCCGCCTGCACCGGATCGCGTACCGCGTGGTCTGGGTCAACCCGCTCAAGGCCACGCCCGAGTACGCGCCGCTCGCGCGGGGCATGGCCGCAGCGTTGCCGTTCGTGGACGAGTTCGTCGAGGGCCACTCGATCGCGGCGCTGGAGGATCTGGTCGCGGTGATCGCCCGGGACGGCGACGGCCGGCGGACCGGCCGGCAGACCGGAGGGCGGACCGGGGCGCGGGCCGGGGTGCCGCCGCGGGAGGACGGCCGGGAACGGACCGGGGAGGGAGCCCGATGAGAGAGGTGCTCGACGACATCGACCGTTGGCGGACCGCGGGGCACCGGGTCGCGGTGGCCCGGGTCGTGGGCCTCGACGGCTCCGGCCCGCGCGACCCCGGGGCGACCATGGTGGTCAACGACGCCGGCGAGGTCGCGGGCTCGGTCTCCGGGGGCTGCGTGGAGGGCGCGGTGGTCAGCGCCGCGCTCGAGGTGCTCGAGGGCACCCGGCCCCGGGGCGTGATCTCCTTCGGCTACTCCGACGACGAGGCCTTCGCGGTCGGCCTCACCTGCGGGGGCACCATCCACCTCTACCTCGAGCCGCTCGACTGGTGAGCACCCCCGACCCCGCGCCGCTGTACGAGGTCCTGCGCGCCACCCTGCGCGACGACCGGCCGGTGGCGCTCGCGACCGTCACCGAGGGCCCCGGGCTCGGGGCCAAGCTGCTGGTGCGGCCGGGCGAGCCGGTGGTCGGGACGCTCGGCGATCCCGACCTCGACCGCGTGGTCGGGCGGGACGCGCTGGCCGAGCTCGACGCGGGGCTGACCGCCACCCGGCACTACGGCGCGCGCGGCGAGGCGCGCGAGCGTGCGGTGACCGTCTTCATCGAGTCGTTCGCGCCGGCGCCCCGCATGGTCATCTTCGGCGCGGTCGACTTCACCGCGGCCCTGGCCCGAGCGGGCAAGCTGCTCGGCTACCGCGTCACGGTGTGCGACGCCCGGGCGGTGTTCGCGACCCGGGCCCGGTTCCCGATGGCCGACGAGCTCGTGAACGAGTGGCCCGACCGCTACCTCGCCGGGGTGGCCGACCGGCTCGGACCCCGCGACGCGGTCTGCGTGCTCACCCATGACGCCAAGTTCGACGTGCCCGCGATCGTCGGGGCGGTGGCCACCCGGGTCGGGTACATCGGCGCGATGGGATCGCGGCGCACCCACGCGACCCGGCTCGAGCGGCTCCGTGAGGCCGGGCTCCACGAGGGGGAGCTGGCCCGGGTGATGGCGCCGATCGGGATCGACATCGGGGCCCGGACGCCCGAGGAGACCGCGATCTCCATCTGCGCCGAGATCATCGCCCAGCGGGCCGGGGTCGCGGTGCCCAACCTGCGCGACGGCGCCGGGCCGATCCACCGCCCGAGCGCCTGACCCGGACCGGGGGAGCCGGGTCCGGTCCGCGCCGCCGCCAGCCGTCGGGATCTCAGTCCGGGTCCATCGACGGCATGCGCGCCGTCCACGGAGCGATGCGGTCGGGGTGACGGAGCCCGGCGACGAGACGCTGGCCGAGGTCGGTGCGGCGCCCGTCGCTGTGGAGCCGCCCGGGCCAGCCGTGGGCCTGGTGGACGGCCGATGCCGCGTAGATGAGCGCGGTGGCGAGGTGGGTGCGGCGGTGGTCGGGTCCGACGAACACCTGGTCGACGCAGCCGTCGTCGCGCCACCAGCGGATGGCGGCGACCTGCTCGGCGCTGCGCACGGGGAGCCCGAAGAACACGGTGTCGGACACCACCGTCCCGGGGTCGAGGTGCACGGTGGGGTAGGCCACGAGCGTGGCGCTCGACCGGGCCTCCGCCTCGGGGAGCAGCAGCACGTACCAGCAGGGGAGGGCGCCCGGCGCGGCCCAGTCGTCGACCGTGACCCGGAGCCGGCCCGCGGGGTCGACGGTGGCCGACCAGATCCGGGGGCCGGTGCCGAGGTCCCCGAGGTCGGGGTCGGCCGCGACCGTGTGGCCGTCGGGGAAGCGGTCGTCGAAGCGACAGTCGACCCGCCACCATCCCCGGTCGCGCCCGTGACGGTGGTACCAGGCGTTGGGCACGGCCGACCTCCGGTGCGGGTGGGTGCGCCCACCGGGACCCCGACGTCGGTAGGATACGGCCATGATGCGGACGTGGCGGATGATGCTCGTGTCGGCCGTTGTGGTCCTGGCCCTGATCGCCGGGACGGTCGGCGGGTCCGCGGCGGAGGAGCCCGGTGGCGGCTCCGACGGCGACGCCGGGGACCTCGATCCCGCCGCGGTCGGCGACGGCACCTACGAGGCCTGCGATCCGTCGTTCGGTCTGGGCAAGCCCACCATCGTCGCGCTCGAGTTCACCGTCGACGGCGCCCCGGCGGCCCCGCCCCTGACCTATCCGGCCGACGTGACGGTCGTCGTCGACTACCCGACCACCGCGGGCGGCACCGCGACGTGTCGGCCGCAGGTGGTGACCCAGGAGCTCTGGGACACCAGCCTGTGGGGCGACAGCTTCGGGCTCCCGCTCCCCCCGGGGAACCTGGTGCTCCTCTCGGCCGACCCCGAGGCCGAGGAGTGCCCCGACCCGGGGCCCTCCACCGTGCGGGTGGTGGGCGCCCCGTCGTCGCTCGAGGTGACGACGGCGACCGCGTCCGTGCCCTGGCCGTGGGGAGTGGCCTGCTCGGGCGATTCGGTGGCGGCGTTCGCCGCGATCCTCGGAGCGGTGCTCACGGCGCCCCAGATCCAGGCGCTGATCGACCTCGACACCGGTCCGTGGCCGGTCGACGGCTGCGAGGAGGACGGGACCGGTACCCCGGTCGACGACCTGGCGGCGGCCGGCACCGCACTGGTCGGTGCGCTGCAACCGGCGTTCCTCGCCGTCTACGAGGAGAACGCCGAGGGCGAGCCTGGGTGCGTCGCGGTGTACGCCGCCGTCGAGGTCTACGCGATCCAGTGGTTCTACGAGGCCTCGACCGACAACGTCGCGCAGTTCGCGCTGGTGACGGCTCCGACGCCCGAACCGGTCGTCACCTTCACCGGCTAGCCGTGGACCTCGGCATCGGGGGTCGGCGGGCCGCGGTCGCGGCCGCCAGCGCCGGACTCGGCCTGGGGGTGGCCCGGGCGCTCGCGGCCGAGGGCGTGGAGGTCGTGATCTGCGGGCGGGACCCGGCGCGGGTCCGCGCTGCGGTCGAGGGCACCGGCCTCGTGGGCCTCGTCGCCGACGTGGGGACCCCGGCCGGCGCGACCGCGTTCGTGGCGGCCGCGACCGAGGCCGTCGGCCCGCTCGACATCGTGGTGGCCAACGCCGGGGGGCCGCCCGGGGGCGGCTTCGCCGACTTCCCCGACGTGCAGGCCTACACCGACGCGTTCACCCTCAACGCCGCCTCCACCATCGCCATGTGCCAGGCCGCCGTGCCCGGGATGTGCGAGCGGGGCTGGGGCCGCGTGCTCGCGATCACGTCGATCGCGGCGCGCCAGTCGTCGCCCGGCCTCATCCTCTCGGCCACCTCCCGGGCCGGCGTCACCGGGTTCGCCAAGACCCTGGCCACCGTGGTCGCGCCCCACGGCGTGACCGTCAACACGCTCCAGCCCGGCCTCCACGCCACGGACCGGCTGCGCGCGCTGTACGGCGGCGATCTCGCCCCGGTCGCCGCCGGGATCCCGGTGGGGGAGCTCGGCCGACCCGAGGACTTCGGGCGGGTGGCCGCGTTCCTCTGCTCCGACGCGGCCCGCTTCGTCACCGGCACGGCCCTCCTGGTCGACGGCGGTGCCTACCCCGGCCTCACCTGACCCGGCGCCCACCCCGGCCGCACCGGACCCGGCGCCCACCCCGGCCGCACCGGACCCGGCGCCCACCCCGGCCGCACCGGACCCGGCGCCTACGCTTGGAGCCGTGGCGTCCACGACCGGAGTCTTCGACCGAGTCTGGACCTGGCCGAACCTGATCTCGGTCCTGCGGCTGGCCTGCGCGCCGGTGGTGTGGTGGCTGCTCTTCGTGGCCGACGCCCCGTGGCCGGCCGCGTTCCTCCTCGGTGCCCTCGGGGCGAGCGACTGGATCGACGGCTGGATCGCCCGGCGGTTCGACCAGGGGAGCGAGCTGGGCAAGATCCTCGACCCGACCGCCGACCGGATCCTGCTGCTGTCGGGCGTGCTCGCGCTGCTGATCGACGGCAGCATGCCGCTCTGGTACGGCGGTCTGATCCTCGCGCGCGAGGTGGTGATCACCGTCGTCACCCTCGGACTCGCCGCCGCCGGCGCTCGGCGCATCGACGTGCTGTGGGCGGGCAAGGCCGGGACCCTCGCCACCATGTTCTCGCTCCCGGCCTTCCTCGGTGCCGCGATCAGCGACGGTTGGTTCCGCGACCTCAACCTGCTCGTGGCCTACGGGTTCGCGATCCCGGCCCTGGTGCTCAGCTACTACGCGGCGGTGCGGTACGTGCCCGAGGCCCGCCGGGCCCTGCGGGAGGGGCGGGCCGACCGGGCCGCGGCGGGGGAGCGGTCGTGAAGGCGGTCATCCTCGCCGGGGGTGAGGGCACCCGCCTGCGTCCCCTCACCAGCAACCAGCCCAAGCCGATGATGCCGCTGGTGAACAAGCCGATGCTCGAGCACATCGTCGGGCTGCTCGCGGCGCACGGCATCGAGGACATCGTCGTCACCATTGCGTACCTCGGCAACCAGATCCGGGACTACTTCGGCGACGGCGCCGACTTCGGGGTGCGTATGCGCTACGCGGCCGAGGACCAGCCGCTCGGCACCGCCGGGTCGGTGCGCAACGCCGCCGACGAACTCGACGAGACGTTCCTGGTGATCTCGGGTGACGTGCTGACCGACATCGACCTGACGGCGTTCATCGACGCGCACCGGGCCCGTGGCGCGACGGCGTCGATCGCGCTCAAGCGGGTGGAGAACCCGCTCGACTTCGGCATCGTGATCACGCGTCCCGACGGATCGATCGAGCGCTTCCTGGAGAAGCCCACCTGGGGCGAGGTGTTCTCCGACACGATCAACACCGGGATCTACGTGCTCGAGCCCGAGATCTTCCGGTACATCGCGCCCGACGAGGTGGTGGACTTCTCCGGCGACGTCTTCCCGGCCGTGCTCGCCGCCGGAGGCACGATCCTCGGCCATGTCGCCGAGGGGTACTGGGAGGACGTCGGCACCACTGAGGCCTACCTCCGGGCCCACGCCGACGTGCTCGACGGCCGGGTCGACGTCGAGGTCGCGGGCTTCGTGCTCGCCGACGGGGTGTGGCTGGGGGAGGGGGCCGAGGTCCACCCCGACGCCCGGCTGGTCGCGCCGGTGGTGGTCGGCCCCAACTGCCGGATCGACGCCGGGGCCGAGCTGCGGCCGTACACGGTGCTCGGGACCGACGTGGTGGTGCGGCCCGAGGCGATGCTCGAGCGCACGGTCTGCCACGACCACGTGTTCGTCGGTCCCGACGTCCACGCCCGGGGCGCGATCATCGGCCGGTCCACCGACCTGCGCGCCCACGCCCGGCTCGACGAAGGGGTGGTGGTCGGCGACGAGTGCTTCGTCGGCGAGCACGCAGTGGTGAACCCCGGCGTGCGCATCTACCCGTTCAAGACCGTGGAGCGTGACGCCGTCGTGCACGCGTCGATCGTGTGGGAGAGCCGGGCGGCCCGCACCCTGTTCGGCACCCGCGGTCTGCGCGGCCTCGCCAACGTCGACATCACGACCGAGGTCGCGGTCCGGGTGGCCGCCGCGCTCGGGACGTCGTTGCGCAAGGGATCGGTCGTGACGGTCAGCCGCGACACCAGCCGGGCGGCCCGGGCGCTCAAGCGCGCCGTGATCGGGGGGCTCAACCTCGCCGGCATCGACGTGGAGGACATCGAGCTGGCCACGGTCCCGGTGACCCGCTTCCAGGTGCGCAACAGCCGGGCCCAGGCCGGGGTCACCGTGCGCCTCGTCCCCGGAGACAGCGAGAGCGTCGAGATGCGCTTCTTCGACGCCGCCGGGCTCGACATCGACGCGAGCGCGCAGCGCAAGATCGAGCGGCTCCTCAACCGGGAGGACTTCCGGCGGGCCTTCGCGGGCGACATCGGCGACATCACGTTCCCGCCCCGGTCGATCGAGTTCTACACGAGCGCGCTCGAGCGCAGCGTCGGCGTGCGCGCGATCCGTGAGCGGGCGCCGAAGGTCGTGCTCGACTACTCCCACGGCGCGGCCGCGATGGTCATGCCCTCGGTGCTGGCGAAGCTCGGTGCCGACGTGCTCGCGGTCAACCCGTTCGCGAGCACCGGGCCGGCGCTCGCCCTGCCCGACCCCTTCGCCCGCGGGGAGCAGATCGCACCGCTCGTGCGGGCGTCGGGGAGCGACCTCGGGTTCGTCATCGGTCCCCACGGCGAGGAGGCGGTGATCGTCGACGACGAGGGGACGGTGCTCGACCGCAACCAGGCGTTGCTGCTCCTGGTGACCCTGGTGGCGACCCACACCCCGGGGGCCCGGATCGCCTGCTCGATCTCGACCACCGAGCAGGCGGCCCGGATCGCCGAGGCCCACGGGGCCGAGGTCGTGTGGGCCCCGACCGGCGCCGCCGGGCTCCAGGAGATCGCGTCGGAGGGTGGGATCGCGTTCGCCGCCTCGGCGGACGGGAGCTGCCTCTGGCCCGACTTCCTCCCCGCCAACGACGCCAGCGCCACGCTCGCGAAGCTGCTCGACCTCCTGGCCCGGGACGGGCGGCGCTGCTCCGAGATCGTCCGGGGGCTCCCGACGGTGGCCATGGCCCACGTGGTCGTGCCCACCCCCTGGGAACGCAAGGGGGCCGTGATGCGGGAGCTGGTCGAGCGGGTGCCCCCCGAGCAGCTGGTGCTCGTGGACGGGGTGAAGATCGTGCGCGACGACGGCTGGGTGCTCGTGCTGCCCGACCCCGAGGACGCGGCCACCCACGTCGTCGCCGAGGCCGGGACCGAGGCCGACGCCCGCCGGGCCGCCGAGGAGTACGCCCGGCGGATCCGCCAGAGCCTGCGCTGAGCGCGGACGGGCTGGCTACGCTCCCGGCATGGATTACCCCGAGCACCTCAAGTACTCGAGCGAGCACGAGTGGGTCGCGGTCGACGGCACCCGGGCCCGGATCGGCATCACCGACTACGCCCAGGACGCGCTCGGCGACGTCGTGTTCGTCAGCCTCCCGGCCGTCGGGACGCCGGTGGTGGCCCACGCCTCGTGCGCCGAGGTCGAGTCGACGAAGTCGGTGTCGGAGATCTACGCCCCGGTGTCGGGCGAGGTGGTGGAGGTGAACGCAGCCCTCGAGACCGCGCCCGAGCAGGTGAACGCCGACCCCTACGGGGACGGTTGGATCTTCGTGGTCGAGCTGCGCGACCCGGCCGAGCTCGACGCGCTCATGGACGCGTCTGCGTACCGCACGATGGTCGAGGAGGCCTGACCCTCTCGATGGCGCCGTCCTGGCGACTGGTCGACGATCTCGGGACACGCCGCGACGCCGCCGGGCAGATGGCGGCCGACCTCGCCCTGGCCGACTCGGTGGCCGCCGGGGGCCCGCCGGTCCTGCGCGGCTACCGCTGGACCCCGCCGGCCCTGACCCTGGGTCGGTTCCAGTCCGAGGCCGACGTCGACCGGGACGCATGCGCCCGGTGGGGGGTCGAGGTCGTGACGCGACCGACCGGTGGGCGGGCCCTCCTCCACGGCGGGGACCTCACCTACGCGGTCGCCCTGCCCCCGCCGGCGGGCGCGGCGGGCACGGTCGACGCCACCTACCGCTGGATCGCCGGCGGCCTCGTCGCCGGCCTGGCCGCCCTCGGGGTCGAGGCGGCGGTCGCCTGCGGGATCGGACCGGGGAGCGCGGTCTGCCTCGTGACCCAGCAGGGTGCCGACCTGCGGGTGGGGGACCGCAAGGTGTGCGGGTCGGCCCAGGTCCGGCGCCGGGGGGTGGTCCTCCAGCACGGGTCGATCCTCCTCGAGCGGCTCGACTTCGACGAGACCGATCTGGTGACCGGCGGGGGCGACCGGGAGCGGCTCCGGCGGTCCACGGTCACCCTGGGCGAGCTGGGTGCGCCCACCGATCCCGCGGTGGTGTTCGCGGCCCTGGTCCAGGGGTTCCGGGAGGCCCTCGACGTCGACCTCAGCCTGAGGTAGAGGGCGGGGGAGGGGGCCGGGAGTCGTTGCCCGGCGCCGGCGAGGTCGGTACCCTCGGAACCGATGCACTGTCGGCACTGCGGGCACCGCAACGACCTCGGCGCGAAGTACTGCTCCTCGTGCGGGGCTGCCATCTCGGGCGAATCGGACGAGACCACGCTGCGGTTGGCTGCGCTCGAGGACCGGGAGGCGATCGAGGCCGAGTTCGGGGCCCAGCTGGCCGTCGTGCCGCGGGGGACGGGCGTCCTGGTGGTGCGCCGGGGCCCCGACCGGGGGGCGGTGATCCGGCTCGATCGCGACCGCACCTCACTCGGTCGGCACCCGGAGTCCGACGTGTTCCTCGACGACGTCACGGTCTCGCGCCGCCACGCCGAGATCGCCCGGGGCGCCGGGGGCTACGAGGTCACCGACGTGGGCTCGCTGAACGGCACCTACGTCGATCACGAGCGGGTGGATGCGGCCCGCCTCCAGGACGGCAACGAGATCCAGGTCGGGCGCTTCGTCCTCACGTTCCTCCTGGGGACCGGGCCCGCGGGGAACGGGGGGACGACATGAGCGACGGCGGCGACGCCACCCACTTCTCGATCGGGGAGGTCCTCGCCGCGTTGCAGGCCGACTTCCCGGACGCGACCGTGTCGAAGATCCGCTTCCTCGAGAGTCAGGGGCTCATCGATCCCGAGCGCACGCCGTCCGGGTACCGGAAGTTCCGGGCGGCCGACGTCGCCCGGTTGCGGTGGATCCTCACCGAGCAGCGCGATTCCTACATGCCGCTCAAGGTCATCAAGGAGCGGCTCGAGGCGCACGACCCCACGACCGGCGACCTACCGGCGCCGACGCCCGGCGCCGCGCCGGCTCCCGCACCCGCCGCCTCGCCCGTCGCCGCCCCGGTGGCCGCCCCGCCCGCCGCCCCGCCCGCGCCGGTGACTCCCGATCCGACCCCGGCGGTGGCCCCGACTCCGGCTCCGACTCCGACTCCGACCCCGGCGCCGACCCCGGCCGCGGCCACCGATCCTGCACCGGCGGCCCCGGCGGCGGTGCCGCCGCGTCGCCGCACCCGCGAGCTGACCCTGCCGCTCGTCCTCGACGGCGAGCCGGTGGGCGACGACGCCGGCCCCGAGAGCTACGACCGGGTCGGGCTCGCGCGCGCCGCCGGCGTGACCGAGGCCGTGCTCGACGAGCTCGAGCGCTACGGGGTGATCAAGGCGTTCCACGACGACGGGATCCGGGCGTTCTTCGACCGCGACGCGCTGGTGTGCGTGCAGGCGGCGACCGCGCTCGCCCGCCACGGCATCCAGCCCCGACACCTCAAGATGTACGTGCACTTCACCGAGCGCGAGGCGGCGCTGTTCCAGCAGGTCCTGGCGCCGTACCTGCGACAGCGGAACCCGGTGTCGCGGGGCAAGGTCGACGACACCCTCGGCGAGCTGGTGGCCGAGGCCCGCACGCTGCGCGGGGTGCTCCTGCGGCGCGCGGTCGACGAGGCGCTGGGCGACTGACCGCCCCGGCCGGCGGTCCCGCCCGGCCGGCAGTCCCGCCCGACCGGCGCGCCGACCGACCGGCGGCCCGGTCGGTCCGGCCGGAGGTCCCGGGAGGGGCGGCGGAGGGCGGTGGTACGCTCGGCGGCGAATCGGAGGTGTCGTGGTCCCGATGACACTCTTGGGCGTCCGGGTGGAGATGCCCAACAACCAGCCGGTCGTGCTCCTGCGCGAGGAGGGCGGGCCCCGCTACCTGCCGATCTTCATCGGCATCCCGGAGGCCACCGCCATCAGCTACGCGCTGCAGGGCGTCGACGTGCCCCGGCCGATGACCCATGACCTCTTCGCCGTGGTGATGGCCGACGCGGGCGTGACGCTCGAGCAGGTGGCCATCACCGAGCTGCACGACGGCACCTTCTTCGCCGAGCTCGCCCTCCGGCGGGGCGACGAGCAGTGGCGGGTCTCGGCCCGGCCCTCGGACGCCATCGCGCTCGCCGTGCGCATGGACCACACCGTGCCCATCCTGGCCGCGACCGACGTCCTCGACGAGGCCGGGGTGCTGTACGAGGGCGACGACGCCGACGAGAGCGACGACGAGGGCCCGGTGCCCGACCTCGACGAGTTCCGGGAGTTCCTCGAGCAGGTCCGGCCCGAGGACTTCGCCGACTGAGACCGCGCGCGTCGTGAACGACGGGCGGCGTCGGGTCCGGCTCGGCCTCGGGCTGCTCACCGCGGTCGCCGTGGTCGGCACCGGGTGGTTCTGGTTGGTGGAGGGGTTCTCCCCGGTCGATGCCGCGTACCAGACCGTCATGACCGTCACCACGGTCGGCTTCGGCGAGGTCGAGCCCCTCGGGACGCGGGCGCGGCTCTTCGCCATCGCGCTCATGGTCGTCGGGGTCGGCGTCGCCCTGTACGCGATCGTCGGACTGATCGAGGACGTGCTCGAGCACCAGCTCGGGCGGTGGGGGAGGAAGCGCATGGAGCGCCGCATCGAGGCCCTGCGGGGTCACGTCGTGATCTGCGGCTACGGCCGGGTCGGTCGGGGGATCGTGCCCCTGCTGGCCGATCGCAGTCCGGTCGTCGTCGTGGACCGCGAGCCCGACCGGGTCGCCCTCGCCTCGGCCGAGGGCCTCCTCGTGGTCGAGGGGGACGCGACCGACGACGAGGTCCTCGTCGCCGCCGGGCTGGCCCGGGCGAGCACGCTCATCGTGAGCCTCCAGTCCGACGCCGACGCGATCTCGGCGGTCCTGTCGGCCCGCGCCCTCGGCCCCGACGTGCGCATCGTCGCCCGGGCCAACGCCGAGGCGAGCGAGGCGAAGCTGGTGCGGGCGGGGGTCGACCACGTCGTGAACCCGCTCCGGCTCGGGGCGGTTCGGCTCGCCACCTTCGCCCTCCAGCCGGTGGTGGCCGACTTCGTCGACCTGGTCGCCCCCGGGTCGGGAGAGGCGGTCCGGCTCGAGCAGGTCGTGGTCCCCGCCGGGTCCCCGGTGCTCGGGCGCCGACTGGGCGAGTGCGGGCTCCGGGAGGCGACCGGGGTGCTGGTCCTCGCCCTGCGTCGCCCCGGGGGCGAGTTCACGAGCGTGGCCGGGGGCGACGCGGCCGGGGCGCCCGGGGGCGACAGCGCAGGAATGCCCGGGGAGCCGGTGGCGCTCGGGCCCGGCGACGACGCCGCGCTCGTCCCCGGGGCCACCCTGGTGGTGCTGGGAACGCCCGAGCAGCTCGCCGGCCTCGACCGGTGGCTGCGGTCGGGCTCGGTCCGGGCGGGCTGAGCATCGACCTGCACCGGAGGTCGATCCTGACGCTCGACCGGACGTTGACGGCGCTCGACCGTGGGGCTAGCCTTACACGCCCGTAGTTACGCCGGTGTGACTCCACGGACCCGAGCCGCCCCGGCCCCCGTCCCTCGCCCGTCCGGCCCGTCCCCGCCCCGCGAGGGGCCCACCGAGGAGGCACCCGTGTCCGAGAACGGCTTCAGCGGACCCCAGGTCTGCAGCATCGTGGGGATCACCTACCGCCAGATGGACTACTGGGCCCGGACCGACCTGGTCCGGCCGTCCCTGGCCGACGCCCGGGGGAGCGGCTCGCAGCGCCGCTACTCCTACCGCGACCTCGTGCGACTCAAGGTGGTGAAGAGCCTGCTCGACTCGGGGGTCACCCTGCAGGCCGCCCGCAAGGCGATCGAGTACCTCCGTGACGACCTCGGCGAGGACTGGGACACCGCGAGCCTCGTGCTCGACGGTGGCCGATCGGTCCTCGCCCGCGACGGCGAGACGCTCATCGACCTCGTGCGTCGGGGCCAGGGCGTCCTCAACATCGTCCCGCTCGGGTCGATGGTCGGCGAGATCGACGCCGCCATCGTGGACCTCGCGCCCGAGCCGGTCGACGCCCCCGCCCCGGTCGGGCGCTCCACGCGCCGGGCCGTCGGCGAGGGGGGCTGAGCCATCCCCGAGCTGCGCACCAGCCCACTCGACGCGGCCCATCGCGCGCTCGGCGCGCGCATGGTGGAGTTCGGCGGCTGGGACATGCCGATCCAGTACACGAGCGTCCTGGAGGAGCACCGCGCCTGCCGGACCGCCGCAGCGGTGTTCGACGTGTCGCACCTGGGCTCCCTGCGCGTGCAGGGGCCGGGAAGCCATGCCCGGCTCCAGGCCGCGCTCACCAACGACCTCGACCGGATCGCCCCGGGGCGGGCCCAGTACACGCACCTGTGCGACCCCGACGACGGGCACGTCGTCGACGACATCATCGTGTGGTGGCTCGACGCCGACGACTACCTGGTCATGCCGAACGCGTCGAACACCGACCGGATCGCCGAGGCGCTGGGCGCCGGCGCCGGGGCGGCGGTCGAGGGTCGTGCCGGCTCGGTCGTCGACGTCACCGCGACCCGGGTGGTGCTGGCGGTGCAGGGCCCTCAGGCCCGCGCGCGGCTCGAGCCGGTGCTCCCTGCCGCCGCCGCCGTCCCCCGGTTCGGGGTCGCGCCGGTGACCTTCGGGGCGGTCGAGGGGTACGCCGCCGGCACCGGGTACACGGGCGAGGACGGGGTCGAGCTGCACGTCCCGGCGGCGGGGGCGCGCGCGGTGTGGGACGCGGTGCTCGCCGCCGGCATCGTGCCCGCCGGGCTCGGCTGCCGCGACACGCTGCGGCTCGAGGCGGGGCTGCCGCTCCACGGCCACGAGCTCGGACCGGGCATCACGCCGCTGCAGGCCGGGCTGGCCTGGGTCGTCCGTTTCGACAAGGGCGACTTCCGCGGGCGCGACGTGCTGCTCGCCGAGCGGGAGCGGGGCGTGGCCCGGCGTCTGGTCGGCATCGCGACGGAGGGACGCCAGCCCGCGCGGCAGGGGAGCGCGGTGCTGGTCGACGGCACGGCCGTGGGCGAGGTCACGAGCGGGAACTTCTCGCCGATGCTGGGCCACGGCATCGCGCTCGCCCTGGTGCCGCCGCAGGTCGCGGTGGGCGCGGCCGTCGGCATCGACGTGCGGGGCCGGACCCTGGCCGGCGAGGTCGTCACCCTGCCGTTCTGGTCCCGCTGACCCAGCCGCACGACCGAGCGACCACTCGACCGCGCGACCGCGCGATGCGCGCCGGGGGTCGGGTCCCGGGGTACGCTCCGAACCGACATACGCCGCTGACGCCGGGCGGGAGAGTCGTCGGCACCGCTGCCCCCCGGGGCCAGTAGGGCCGGGGACGCCGAAGGAGCAACCACTCCCCGGAAACTCTCAGGCCCACGAACCGCCCGGACGAGGCGACTCTGGAGAGCAGGCGGGCGTGCCCGTCTCACCGACGGGGAAAGGTCCGGCCCCCCGGCCGGAGCGAATCTCTCAGGTCCCACGACAGAGGGGGAGCGGTCCCGGACGCCGGTCCGGGCTGCCCGCCCCGCGCCCGCCCGTACCCCGGGCGGCGCACCCCGAGTCGAGGAGCCCCGCATGTCCGACCCGACGCCCTCCCTGTCCGAGCTCGACGCGCTCGACGCCACGGCGTTCGCCGGGCGCCACATCGGGCCCGACGCCGACGACCTCGCGGCCATGCTCGCGACGCTCGGGTGCGGGTCGCTCGCGGAGCTCGTCGACGTGGCGGTGCCCGAGACGATCCGGGACCGGTCGGACCTCGCGCTGCCGGCCCCGGTGGGGGAGGCGGCGATGCTCGCCGAGCTCGCGGCCCTCGCGGCCGAGAACCGGGTGGTGGCGTCGCTGCTCGGCCTCGGCTACCACGGGACCGTCACCCCGGGGGTGATCCAGCGCAACGTGCTCGAGAACCCGGCGTGGTACACCGCCTACACCCCGTACCAGCCGGAGATCTCCCAGGGCCGCCTCGAGGTCCTCCTCAACTTCCAGACCCTGATCACCGACCTGACCGGCACCGAGGTCGCCAACGCGTCGCTCCTCGACGAGCCGACCGCGGCGGCCGAGGCGATGGCCCTCTGCCACCGGGTCAACGGCAAGGCCGGCGACACCTTCCTCGTCGACGCCGAGACCCACCCGCACACGGTCGCCGTCCTGCGCACGCGGGCCGAGCCGCTCGGCATCGCCGTGGTGGTGGGGGAGGTGCACCCCGACGCGGCGGGCGGCGTGTTCGGCGCGCTGCTCCAGCACCCGGGGACCGGCGGTGCCCTGCGGGACCTCGCGCCGGCGGTCGCCGCGCTGCACGACGCCGGGGTCCTCGTGGTCGTGGCCACCGACCTGCTGGCCTGCACGCTCTGCGCCCCGCCGGGGGAGTGGGGCGCCGACGTCGTGATCGGCTCGGCCCAGCGCTTCGGCGTGCCCCTCGGCTTCGGCGGTCCGCACGCCGGCTTCCTCGGCACCCGTGAGGCCTACGCCCGCAACCTGCCCGGGCGCCTCGTCGGGGTGTCGCTCGACGCCGGTGGGCGACCGGCGCTGCGCCTCGCGCTCCAGACCCGCGAGCAGCACATCCGGCGCGAGAAGGCGACCAGCAACATCTGCACCGCGCAGGTCCTGCTGTCGGTGATCAGCTCGCTGTACGCGATGTACCACGGGCCCGACGGCCTCCGGCGCATCGCCGCCCGGGTGCACCGCCTCACCGCCGTGCTCGCCGAGGGCCTGCGTCGCGGTGGGGTCGAGGTCGTGACCCCGGACCACTTCGACACGCTCACCCTGCGGGTGCCCGGCCGGGCCGACGCCGTGGTCGCCGCCGCCCTCGACCGCGGGGTGAACCTCCGCCGGGTCGACGCCGACACCGTGGTCGTGGCCCTCGACGAGACCTCGACCGCCGCGACGGTCGCTGCGGTCTGGGGCGGGTTCGGCGTGCCCGGCGACGCGGGCGCCGTTGCCGCGCTCGACCGTGACGCCCCCGAGGGCATCCCGGCGCCGCTCCGGCGCACCAGCGAGTTCCTCACCCACCCGGTGTTCTCGCAGTACCACTCCGAGACCGGGATGTTGCGGTACCTGCGCCGCCTCGCCGACCGCGACCTCGCGCTCGACCGCACGATGATCCCGCTCGGCTCGTGCACGATGAAGCTCAACGCCACCGCGGAGATGACCCCGATCACCTGGCCGGCGTTCGCCGCCATCCACCCGTTCGCGCCGATCGACCAGGCTGCGGGATACCTCCGGCTCTTCGCCGACCTCGAGGCGTGGCTGGCCGAGGTCACGGGCTACGACGCCGTGTCGCTCCAGCCCAACGCCGGGTCGCAGGGGGAGTTCGCGGGCCTCCTCGCGATCCGGGCCTACCACCGGGCCAACGGGGACGCGCACCGCGACGTCTGCCTGATCCCGGCCAGCGCCCACGGCACCAACCCGGCCAGCGCGGCGATGTGCGGCATGCGGGTGGTCGTGGTGAAGTGCGACGACGAGGGCAACGTCGACCTCGAGGACCTGCGGGCCCGGGCCGAGGAGCACGCGGACCGCCTCGCCGCCCTGATGGTGACGTACCCGTCGACCCACGGCGTCTACGAGGAGCAGATCCGGGAGATCTGCGCCGTGGTCCACGAGCGGGGCGGCCAGGTGTACCTCGACGGCGCCAACCTCAACGCGCTGGTCGGCCTGGCCCGCCCGGGCTGGCTCGGCGCCGACGTCTCCCACCTCAACCTCCACAAGACCTTCTGCATCCCCCACGGGGGAGGGGGTCCGGGGGTGGGACCCATCGGGGTGAAGGCGCACCTGGCCCCGCACCTGCCCAACCACCCGCTCCAGCCCGCCGCCGGTCCGGCCGGCGGGGTCGGTCCGGTGTCGGGGGCGCCGTGGGGCTCGGCCGGGATCCTGCCCATCTCGTGGGCCTACGTCCGCATGATGGGCGGGGAGGGCCTGCGCCGGGCCACCGAGATCGCCGTGTGCAACGCCAACTACGTGGCCACCCGCCTGGCCGGGCACTACCCGGTCCTCTACACCGGACCGAGCGGGCGGGTCGCCCACGAGTGCATCCTCGACCTCCGGCCCATCACCGCGTCGACCGGGGTCAGCGCCGAGGACGTGGCCAAGCGCCTCATCGACTACGGCTTCCACGCCCCGACCATGTCGTTCCCCGTGGCGGGCACCCTCATGGTGGAGCCGACCGAGTCGGAGGCCAAGGCCGAGCTCGACCGCTTCTGCGACGCCATGATCCGGATCCGGGCCGAGATCGCCGCCGTGGAGCGGGGGGAGTGGGCGGTGGAGGACAGCCCCCTGCGCCACGCCCCCCACCCGGCCGAGGACGTCACCGGCGACGCCTGGGACCGGGCCTACCCCCGGGCCCTCGGGGCCAATCCGACCGGCGGACCCATGGCCGACAAGTACTTCCCGCCGGTGAGCCGGATCGACCAGGCCTTCGGCGACCGGAACCTGGTCTGCTCCTGCCCGCCGGTCGAGGCGTACGAGACCACGGCCTGACCGGAGCCCGGGCCCCGGGCCCGGACGTCCACCCGGAACGCCGGGGAGCGGGGGTTCCGGGGCTCCTCGGGTGGCTCCCTGCTGATAATGACATAACGAGGATTATCGGCATTAACCCGGGAGGGGCCGTGCCGGGCCCGGGATCCCGAGCCGGCGCTTCGAGCCCCGAACCGGCGACCTGGACGCGGCCGGTGAGGAAGTCGTTGGCGCCGAACAGATGTTCGACTAGTGTCGCGCTCGTCAGCTTCCCCATTCGATGCAAGGCCTGCGTCGCCAGGGCTCGCCGTGTGGCGGTCTCGGTGTCGCGGTCGCCGAGGCCCGGGGCGGTGCGACATGGACAGCGGGGTCGGGGCGGTGCCGGGGCTGGACGACCTGGGGGCCGCGATCGGGCGGCTCCTCGGGCGGGACCGAACGGGCTGGTCGGGTTCGGCCCACAGCGCCGAGCTGCTTGCGTTGCTCGCGGTCCGGGAGCGGCTCGACGCCGCCATCGTGGGACTGGCCGGCGTCTGGGACGCGTCCGGGGACTGGGCGGCCGATGGCGCCCGCTCCCCCGTCACCTGGCTCGCGCAGCGGGCACCCCTGACCCGCCAGGACGCGGCCACGCTGGTCCGGACCGCCCGACTGGTGCATCGGCACCCCGAGACCGCCGGGGCGCTCGCCGAGGGTTCGGTGACCGCGGCCCACGTGGGGCTCGCCGCCCGGGCGGCCCGGGACCGGGCCGGGGCCTTCGCCGAGCACGAGGTGGCCCTGCTCGCCGTGGCGCACGGGCTGGATCCGTCCGCCTTCCGGGTCGCGGCCCGACACTGGGCCGGTTGCGTCGACGCCGTGACCGATCGCCACCGGGGCGACGAGGACCCCGACGGCAACGTGCTGCACGCCGCCGCCACCTTCGGCGGGGCGGGGCACCTGGAGGGGCGACTGGACCCGGTGTCGTACCGGGCGCTGCTCACCCGCCTCGACGCGCTCGAGCCCCCGGATCCGGTCGACGGAGCCCGGCCGCCGCAGACCATCGCCCGGCGGCGGGCGGATGCGCTCCTGCGGCTGGTGCACGGCGACGGTCGCCGGCCCCGGGCCGCGGTCGACGTCATCATCGACGCCGACACGCTCGCCGGCCGGGTCGCGGTCGACCCGGGCGACGGATGCTGCGAGCTCGCCGGGTTCGGACCGGTCAGCCCCGACCTCGCCCGGACGCTCGCGTGTGACGCCGCGATCGGGCGGGTGCTGGTACGCGGACGGTCGGAGGTGGTCGATCTCGGTCGGCGGACCCGAATGGTCAGCCCGGCGCTGCGGCGCCTGCTCGAGGTCCGGGACCGAACCTGCGTGGAACCCGGCTGCGACGTACCGGGCACATGGTGCGACGTGCACCACGTGGTGCCGTGGTGGGCGCACGGTCCGACGAACCCCGCCAACACCGAGCTCCGGTGCCGCCACCACCACCTGCGGCGCCACCGGGACGACCCCGTCCGGTTCCGTCGGGTCGGATCGGGGGCCCGGGGTGACCCTCCGGCCCGGGGGAAGGTGTCCTGACGTCGGCCGGCTCGGCCCCCTCGGGGCGGGCGATCAGGGACCCAGCACCCCGTGGTCGATGAGGAAGTCGTGGAGTCCCGCGACCAGCGGGAGATCCCCGAGGTCGGCGAACGGGACCCAGGCCGCCTCGGCGGCGTCGTCACCCGGGCGCGGCGTGCGCTCCGGGTCGAGCACGGTGACCGCGAAGTCCATGATGACGTAGTGGTACGGCTCGGGGTCGTCGCCGATCCGCTCGACGTACCCGAGGAACCGGTCGACCACGCCCTCGTACCCCGTCTCCTCGGCCAGCTCCCGGACCACGGCCTCACGCAGGGTCTCGCCGGGCTCGACCCGGCCGCCCGGCACCGACCACCGACCCGCGCCGGGCCCGTGACCGCGCCGGATGCACAGGAGGCGATCGGCGTGCACGGCCACCGCCCCGACGGCCACCTCGGGGCGGGCGCTCACGACGCCGGATCCGGTCCGAGGGGGCGGTGCATGGTGAGGGCCCGGGCGACGAAGCCGTGGGTCTCGAAGAAGTTCTTGGCCGCCCGGTTCCCGGGCAGCGCCGTGGCGTCGACGCCGAGACAGGCCTCGGCGGCGGCCCACACGAGCAGTGCCCCGACCAGTGCCTCTCCCACGCCGACCTCCCGGGCCCCCGGCTCCACGAACAGCTCGAGGACCTCGGCCAGCCGCCCCCCGTCGTCGAGGGACCGGATCCGGGCGACCGTGTAGCCCACGACGGCGTCGTCGAGGCACCCCACGAGGACGGTGGTCGCGGGCCGGGCGAGCAGTGCCGTCACCGCCTCGGCATCGGGGCCGGGCCCACCGACGGCGCGCTGCCAGAGCGTCCCACCCCGCTGCCCTCCGACCTCGGCCCGCAACGCGCCGGCGAGCTCGACGATCCGCGCGACGTCGGACGGGTCCGCCGGTCGGGCCGACTCCACCGCGCCGGGCCCCGAGCCGATCAGTCCGTGAGCTGGTCGATCGACGCGAGGACGGTGCGCCGGCCCCGGTGGGCGACCTCGTAGGCCCGGATCTGCGCGAGGGCCGACGCCGGGAGGCCGCCGAGACGCTCGATGACCTGGGAGGCGGAGAGCCCGTCGTACCCGGGGATCGGGAGGTCGGAGGCGCTGCCCCCCTCCCCCGGCCCGTCCGTCCCGGCCGCCGACGCCGGGGTCGGGGTCGGGGCGGCCGCGGGCGACGGCGTGCCCGTGACCGTGCGCAGGGCCGACGCCGCGGCGTCGATGCCGGCCTTCACCACCGGCGTGACCGTGGTGGCCGCGGCGGCCCCGGCCTGGGTCGCGGCCCGGCCGATGGTCCCGAGGGGGTCGGCGCGGGGCGGCGCGGGCTCGGGGGTGACGATGCCGAGCCGCTCACCCACGGTGCGCCGGACGTTGGCGACCTCGCGCTGCCCGCGCGACACGAACAGCCCGAGGAAGGTCGGCGCGCTGTCCTTGACGTAGCAGGCGAGTCCGACCGGGCCGTACACCAGCGCCCGCAGGGCCCGCTCGACCGGATCGGTGCCGGAGTCGTCGTTGGCCACTGACCCTCCCTTCGGATCGGTCGTGGAGTCTACGGGCGCCTGGTCAGGCGCAGTCGCGGCAGAGGTTGCGGGCCTCGTCGGCGAGCTGGTGGCGGGGCAGGACCAGGAAGCACGACGAGCACAGGAACTCGCCCGGGCGCCGGGGCACGATGCGCGTCGGGCCCTCGCCCCGTTCGTCGGCGTCGCCCTCCTCGTCCTCGACCTCCTCCTCCTCGTCCTCGAGCGTGGCCTTCGCCGTCCGCTCCTGGAGCAGCGCGTCGAGGGGGGCTTCGACGTCGTCGGGGTGGAGCTCCTCGTCGAGGTCGAGGACGTCGCCCTCCTCGTCGTCCTCGTCGGTCGGCGCGGTGCTGGCCGGCGTGGGGGTGGCGATGCTGTCGGCGTCGGGATCGACTTCGACGTCGACGAGGTCCTCGTCCAGATCGATGTCGATGTCGTCGTCGAGCTCGTCGTCGATCTCACCGTCGATCTCGGGGTCGAGGTCGCCCTCGAGGTCCTCGAGCTCCTCGTCGCCGACGTCGTCGAACTCGTCCTCGCTCATGATGCGTTCCGTCTGGTCTCGGCGGCCGGTCGGGGCGGCGGGAGTATAACGCCGCGCCCCCGGAACGACGGTGATTCCGTGGGCATTCCCCGACCGGGGGTCGAGCTCTCCCCCACTCGCCTCACGAGGACGCCCGCCGGGCCTCGGCGGCCCGCTCGGCGTCGAGGCGCTCGAGGGCGTAGGCCCCGTGGTCGACGTGGGTCATCGCCGCGGCGATGGCGGGGTGCCCGGCCTGCTCGGCGATCAGCCGGTGCATCTCCTGGCAGACGGCGCGGTAGGTCGGATGGCCCTGGGGGGCGGTGCGCAGCTCGATGACGTGCATGGCCTCCCGGGCGTTCATCTGCATCACGAACCGCACCCGGTAGGCGAGCGCCACCGCGTAGGGGGCCTGCTCGGGGAAGTCGAGCGCCAAGGTGTCGTGGAGGGCGCCCGAGCGCTCCAGCGCCTCGACGAAGGTGTCGTCGAGGCCGGCGGCAGTGATCTCGGGGGGCACGTCGTACCCGTGCCGGGGCGAGAGCCGCTGCCACTCGATCGTCAGCATCCGGTGGCGCTGCAGGTCGCGGAACGCGCCGTAGTCGGCGAGCACGTCGAAGCGGTAGTCGGTGCGCTCGAACGCCCGGCCCGGTCGGTGCCGGCGGTTCTCGCGCTCCCCCACGTAGGCCCGCATCAGCGCGATGCGGTCGTCGGTCCCGAGCCGGCGGACGCGGTCGAGGATCCGGTCCTCGGGCAGCGCGGTGTGCGGGTAGCACACGGCGGCGAGCACCTTGTCCTCGCCGTCGGGGTCGAAGTCGCTGAGGACGACCGTCGGCCGCGCGTCGGGCGGGTCGCTCGGGAACAGGCGGGCGACGAGCGCGGCGGTGTCGGTCCGGGTCTCGGCGAGGTACTCGCTCCAGGCGACGCCCCGATCGGGCCGGTCGACCCGGGTGAGGAACGACGGGATGACCTTGCGCAGCTCCTCGAGCATCATCGCCGCGTACCGGCGCGCCTCGGGGAGCGGGTGGGCCCGCATGCGCAGGAGGAGCGCTTCGAACGCCTGGCCGGTGCCGTAGATGCCGACGTTCGACAGGGTCGCGGCGGGGAGGATCCCCCGGGCCGCGTCGCAGGCCTTGGCCTTCAGGGCGGTCTTGTGCACGAAGTCGGAGTCGCCGGGTGCCTTCGGGAACGCGTCGCGGGCCCACTCGAGCAGGCCCTGCAGGCAGACGGCGTAGTCGTCGAAGCCGGCGTCCATGTCGGCCACGTAGCGGGCCCCGAGCGGCGAGTCGAGCACCTCGCTCGGACGGTAGAAGCGGTACCGGCCGCCGAGGCGGGTGTCGTAGGGGATGTAGCGGGTGGACTGCTCGAGGTAGGCCATCAGTCGGCCCCACTCGAGGATCTTGGTCAAGACGTTGGACGCCTGCTCGCAGGCGAGGTGCACGCCCCCGAGCTGGGCGACCGAGTCGTCGCCGTACTCGAGGAACACCTTCTCGTACAGCTGCTCGGCCCGGGCCAGGCCGATGCTGGCGTCGACGCCGAGGTCGCCGGTCAGGTCGAGGTCCCCGACGAACTCGTCGAGGAAGAGCCGGCGGAGGCTCTTCGAGCTGCGCGAGTAGCGGGCGAAGAGCGCGCCCTTGACCACCTCGGGGAGGTTGACGAGCGCGAAGACCGGACCGTCGAGGTTGGTGAAGTACGGGCGCAGGACGTCGGCTTCCTCGGCGCTGAAGCGCTCGGCGACGTACTGCATCGGTGACCTCGGCGGCGGGTCGGGGGTCCGGGGGGTTCCGGGGCACGTGATCGTACCGACGGGTCCGGCCTCAGACGAGCACCCTCAGGGCCCCGGGCCGGACCCGTGCGACGAGCCCGGCCACCCGGTCCCGGCGGCGTCCGTCGACCTCGAGCACCGCGGGCCGGGCCCAGCGCACGTCGATCCGGCGGCCCTGGCCCTGGGCGATCCGCGGGTGGGGCACGTGGTCGCCCCCGCCCAGGCGGCGGCGCATCGGGCCCCGCTCCCCCGGGGCGAGGCCGTAGACCTGGACCTCCAGCCGGCCGTCGCCGGGATGGCCCCGGGGCACGAGGTCGGCGCCCCGGAGGAACTGGCCGTTCGCGACCACGACGGTCGTCGCCGGGCCGGCGAACAGGGCGCGGCCGTCCACCGTGACGGTCACGGGGCGGCGTCGGTGCCAGGCCCGCAGGGCGTCGGGCGGGATCCCCAGCACCACCGCGTTGGCCGCCGCGTTGGCCGCCACCGCGGCGATCGGGGCGGCGTCGGCGGCGTCGGGCGCCGGGGGTGCGAGATCGATCAGGTCGCAGTCGACGACGGTGGTGCCCGGACCGGCCCCCGGGCGGGCGAGGCCGAGGGCCCGGGCCAGCTCGGCGGTGGACCCGGTGCCGAGGCGCAGCACCACCCCGGGCACCGCCGCGGCGGCGAGCGCCGCGTCGTCGCCGGTGACCTCCCTGACCGGGGTCCCGGCGGGCACCGCGCCGCCCCACGCGGCCCCCGGTCGGATCACGCGGACCCCACCCGGCTCGCGGTGGCCACGACGCCCCGGTGGCAGGCGGTCACCGCCGCCCGGGCCGCGTCCCGGACCCCCGGGTCGGGGCTGACCTCCCCGATCTGGCGGAGCACGTCGATGAGCTGCTTGACGTGACGGACGAAGTCGCCGGCGGTGAGCTCGTCGCCGAGCACGTCGGCGAGGCGGTCGCCCGAGGCCCACTCGAACACCGCCGGGGTCAGACCCGGGTCGGGGGGCCGGGTGCCGGGCAGGTGCAGGTCGTCCTCGGCCGCGGCGAGGTCCCGCCACCGGCGCTCGAGTCGGCGGGCGGCGTCGGCCACGCGCGACGACGGCCACCGCAGCGGCGGTCCCGGCCTCCCGGCGTCGGGACCCCGGCGCTCGTAGGTGCAGCAGGAGGCGACCGCGGCGAGCTCGGGGGGTCCCAGACCGGCCAGCCACCCCTCCCGGAGGGCCTCGGCGACGAGCAGGTCCTGCTCGGTCGACAGCCGGGCCAGCAGGGTCCCGGCCACGGTGAGGTCCCACTCCTCGAGGTAGCCCCACGACTCCAGCAGGGCCAGGACCTGGTCGAACTGTCGGGTCAGACTGGAACCCCGGGTCCGGATCCGGCGCTCGAGCCGGGCGACGTCCTTCTCGGCCCGGGCCACCGCTGCGGCTGCGGCCGCGGCGCGGTCGCGGGCCCGCGCCGCCCCGGCCCGG
>CAIUKV010000184.1 GCA_903899845.1 uncultured Actinomycetes bacterium | reverse complement strand
CTGCCCTCCGCCGGGTGCCGCCGGGTTCGCGATCCGGTACACGGCGTCGGTGTGGCGCATCGAGATCAGCAGGTCGCCGGTGTCGGGGTCGACGTCCACCGAGTTGATGTGGACGAGGTCGACGTCGGCGGTGGTCGGAGTGGGGGCGATGCTCCCGGGCCCACCGGTGGCCGGGTCGAGGAACGCGAACACGCTCTTGGCCGGGATGCTCTCGGCGATGCCGATGTGGTCCTCGCTCTTCCAGGTCCACAGCGCGTCGCCGGTGGTGGCGTCGATCTCCTGGATCCAGGCGTCCCACACGGTGGCCGGGTTGTCGTGGGCGATGCCGAGGGCGGCGATGTCGACCCCGGTGCGCTGGTGGTAGGCGACCATGAGCATGTTGCCGTTGGGCAGCTTGGTGACCGGGTCGATCTGGGGCCAGAGGTCGTGGTGGTCGGTGAAGGCGCCGTCGGTCGCCCAGGTCCGCACCAGGGTGCCGTCGAGGTCGTACTCCCCGTAGTAGCCACCCTCGGCCAAGGTCTTCTGGCCGAAGGTCGCCGCCCACCCGTGCGTCGGGTTGAACACCCCGAGCCCGTAGGTCCAGGCGAGGTTGCCGCCGGGGAGCACCTTGAAGTCGAGCGCGGGCTTGTCGACCGGCTTGTACCAGACCACGGCGCCGTGGTGGTCGAGGATCATGACGTAGGCACCGGTCGTCCCGCCCGGGGGCAGGGGCTGGCCACCGGCGGTGATCAGGTAGTAGCCGGGCGCAGGGTCGTCGGGTCGGTCGATGGTGAGGGGTGGGAAGTCGCTCGGCAGGCAGCGCACGAAGTACGACTCTCCGGGCAGGCCGGGGAGCGTGACGTCGATGCGGACCAGCCCGTCCTCGGCGACGGTGATCGCGCCGGAGCCGTCGTCGTCGACGACGTCGACGGTGCCACCGGGCACCGCGGCGCCGGTGACGGTCAGGTTGTTGCTCGCGCCGGGGCAGATGACCCCGTAGTCGTGGGCGTCGGGGGCGAACGCCGGGTACAGCGCGACCGGGCTTCCGGCGATCTCGACGCCCAGGCTCCGGAGCGCGCCACCGGGCCCGAAGGTGCCGAACACGTCCACCACGACGTCGGTGCGGGTGTGGGCGTACACGCAGATGCGCCCGTTGGTCCCCACCCGCACGGTGGTGAGGTTGGGGGTCGTGGTCCCGGGCCCGTAGTTCACCGACGAGGCCTCGGGCCGGGGGGTCCCGCAGGGCCAGACCGTGAGGTACCCGGTTGCGTCGGCCCCGGTGGCGATCACGTCGAGGACGGCGTTCTCGCCGACCGGGACCCGTCCGCCGTCGGAGGGGTCGAAGGAGCGCTCGGTCCCGGCCGGGAACGGGGTGCTCCACCCGCCGATGTTCTCGCGGGAGTCGGCGACCCGGGTGCCCACGATGGGCCCGTAGCGGGTGTTGCTGGCGCCGCCGAACCAGCCGAACAGGTCCACCACCAGCTCGGTGGTGGTCTGGACGAACACGCAGAGATCGCCGTCGCCGTCGAGGGCGAACAGGCCGGCCGCGGCTCGGGTCTCGCCGGCGAGGAAGTTGCCGCTCGACGCGTTCGGTTGCGGCTGATCGCACGGGAAGGCGGTGAGGAAGCCCGGTCCGATGGCGTCGGTGACGGTGAGGTTCACCGAGACCCCCTCGGCGTTTCCGGGCACGCCGAACGCGCCCGCGATCGGCAGCCGGACGGTGGTGCCACCCGGCACGGGTCCGTCGCCACCCTCGGCGCGCCGGGAGTCGAAGACCCGGGTGGGGGCCATGCCCTGGAACGCGGCGCCGCCGGGTCCGAACCAGCCGGTGAGGTCGACCACGAGCTGGGTGGCGACCGAGGTGAACACGCAGATCCGGCGGCTCGGCCCGAGGGGGACGGTCACCGCGTTGGGGGTGGCCACGGCGGGGCGGGTGTTGAGGTTCGAGGCGACGGGCTTCGCGGTGTCGCAGGGGAACGCGGTGACGTAGCCCGGCCCGACCGCCTCGACCGCGACCACGCCGAGGGCCACGCCGCTGGCCTGGCCGGTGAGGGTGCCGAAGAGGTCGATGACCACCGTGCAGCCGGCCCCGACGAGGCCGATGGTGGACCGGGTGTCGAGCAGGCGCTTCGGGGCCATGGCGTGGAAGCCACCCGAGACGACCTCGACCGGTCCGGTCCCGGTGGTCGGCGTGCACAGGGCCTGGGGGGCCACGGTCGGCCCGCCCGGGGCGGCGCCGGCCGGGCCGGGGAGCACGAGCGTGCCGGCAGCCAGCCCCACGGTGGCGAGGCCGGCGAGCAGCCGGATCCGTCGGATTCGCAGCATCGCCGGGGATCGTAGGGGGCGCCTGACGCGACGCGGCGTCACGCAGGACACACCGGGGGTCACCGCCGAAGCCTCGTCGGCGAATGTGAGGGTTTCGTGAAGTCCGCCGCAGGGCCGGGTTCGGGCCGCAGCGGTGCCGCCGCAGCCGCTCAGTCGAGCAGCTCGGCGGGGACGTCGTCGACGGCTGCGTCGGGGAGCACGAAGGAGCCGTCGACGAGGTCGGCCCCCGGCTCGACGATCTCGGGGAAGCGGATGCCCGGCAGGGCCAGCACCTCGAAGATCTCCTCGACCATGCCGTCGAAGCGGGCCCACGCGACGATCGCCCCGGTGCGCACGTCCATCACCCAGACACCGCAGTTCCGGTCCACCCCCTCACCGGTGAGGGGGAGGCCGTCGAAGACGTGCTCCCGGACTTGGGAGAGCCCGATGAACGCGTAGGGGCCGACGAGCGCGAGGCCGCGGGCGAATCCGGGCACGGTGCCGACCCGGTGGCGCTCGCCGGAGTCGAGGTCGACGGTGACGAGCTCCCCGCGCCCCGACTCGAGCAGCCAGAGCCGACCGTCGTGCCAGCGGGGCGAGTGGGGCATGCACATGCCACTCGTCACGATCTCACCGCTGGGCACGTGGATGAGGACCCCGCCGTCGAGCTTGCGGTCCCGCCAGCCGTCCTCCTCGTCGGCGACACCGAGCGCGGTGACGAAGCGGGGCTCGTCGTCCACCACGCAGAGGCCGTTGAGATGGCAGCGGTCGTCGGGGGCGAGCGCGCTGATGAACGGCGGTCGCCAGCGGGGCACGAACGAGTGCGCGCCGTCGAGGGTGGCGAGGCACGAGAACCGCGTGTTCACGAGCCACGGCTCGTCGCCGACGTAGGCGAGGTCGTGGACCCGGATGTCGCCGGTGGCGTAGGTCGCGCGGGGCAGGAAGCAGGCGTCGTGCGGTCCGGGTTCCTCGAGCCGGGCGACCGACTGGGGTTGGTTCTGGAAGACGATGACCTCGGACCGGGTGCCCAGGGCGAGGAAGGGGCCACGGAGCGCCATCCCCATCGGGCTCGGGAACTGCCGGAAGTGGGTGTTGAGCACCCCGTCGGCCTCGCGGAACGCGATCAGGTGGCCGGTCTGGTACGTCGACACGAGCAGCGACGTGCCCAGCTCGGCGAGGAGGGCCGGGAAGGTCGTCGTGTGCGCGCTGTCGGGGGTCCGGTCGGTCGTCGGGTCCGGCTCACGATCGGGCGTCTGGCCCCGACCGACCCGGGGACGGGCGTCGGCCGACGGCGCCGCCGCGACCGGCTCGGTCCGGGGTGGCTGCGCGAAGAGGTCGTGGGCACGCCGGGCCACCGCGTCGACCCGGTCCCAGACCTGCTCCAGCTCCTCGGCGTTGCGCATCCACTTGTCGGGGTGGGGGGAGTCGAGCGTGTGCCGCGCGAGCGGGAGCTCGCCCTGGAGTCGTTGGTCCCAGCCCAGCCCGGCGAAGCGGGTCAGGCGCTGCATCTCGGCCTGCGGGGCGCCGACGAGCTGGTCGTAGCTGATCACGGACCAGTGGTCGGGGGGGAGCGCCTCGAGGTCGTCGAGGAGGATCGACGTCGCCGTGGCCCACTGGGTGGCGACCACCCCGGCGAGCGACTCGCCGATCAGGTCGGCCCAACCGGGGACCAGCAGCAGCGACCAGGGCGTGCCGGTCCAGCCCGGGAGGTCCGGGTAGGTCACGAACCGTCCCGAACGCCAGGCGTCGAGCATGCTGCTGATCGTCTCGCGGGGGTCGCGGTAGAGGTAGACGAACTGGGCGTCGGGGAAGACCGCGTGCAGGAAGGGGATCCGCAGCGAGTTCTTCGGGGTCTTCTCCAGCATCCGGACCGGACCGACCGGGTGGCGCCCGTCCCGGTCGCGCAGCTGGGCGGTGAAGGCGGCCCGGAGGGCCTCGGCGGTCTCGGGGGTGGCGTCGGCGGCGACGAGCCGGTTGGAGTCCCAGCCCCGCCGGTCCGGGCTGAGGCCGGGAATCCCCTCGATGAGCCGGTGGCTCTCGCCGCCGATCGTGAAGAGCCCGGGCGCGCGGGCGAGGGTCTCGAACAGCAGCGTGCTCCCGGACCGGGGCGACGAGACGACGAACACCGGGCGCTCGATCCGCGCCGCGGCGGGCCGGGGAGCGAGCCGCGCCGCGGCGCCCGCCGGTGGGGTCGGCGTGCCCGGTGCGGGGGGTGCACTCGGCGCCGTGGTCGCGGCTCCCGCCGGTGCCGGTGCCGGTGCGGGTGCCGGCCGAACCGCGACGGGCCCGACGAGTGCATGGTTGTCCATCGCCTCGGCGAAGGTGACCCCGTTGCCGAGCTGCACCGCGCCACCCGACTCGGCGACGAGGCGCTGGGCGTTCGCGCGGATCTGGGCGAACGCGGCGTGGCCGGCGGGGTCCTCCCCGAACCGGGCCCAGGCGTTGCGCCAGGCGCGCACGATCGCCATCACGACCGGGGCCAGCCGCTCGGCCGCGACCCGATCGGTCACGGCCAGGTCCCCGAGGAGGCTCCGCGCCGCGAGCTCGACCTCCCACGGCGAGGCCACGGTCGGCCGGTTGACCAGCTCGGTGGCGATGCGGGGCTCGGGCCCGTCGACCGCGACGGCCCGGGGATCCCGGTCGGGCCGGTCGATCAGTGCCCAGAGCGCCGGGCTCCCGACGGTGTCGATCACCAGGTGGGTGCGCGGGTGGCGGGCCGGGTTGGCGACCCGGTGCACCCGCCACGTGTCGAAGACCCACACCTCACCCGGGGCCATGTGCACGACCGCGCCGTCGCAGTGGAACGCGACGCTCGGGTCGCTCACCACGGGCACGTGGACCCGGAGATGGTCGCGCCAGTAGTAGGCGAGGTCGACGTGGGCGTGCAGATCGCCCTCCTCCTCGATCCGCATCAGACGGGAGCGCCCGATCACGCTCTCGAGCGCCTGCATGACGCGCTGCCCGTAGGGGAGAGCGGCCAGGAACGGGGTCGGGAGCATCGGCCCGTCGACCGCGTCGTTCCCGGGGTCGCCGTGGGCGGCCACGAGGGGCACGGCGGTGTTGCCCTTCGCGCCCTCGGCGTGGGGCTTCCAAGCGGTCGGGGGCAGCGCGTCGACCTCGCGGGCCAGGACCGAGGCGTCGACGGTGAGGGGCAGGCGGACGAAGGCGTGGGGAAGGCGCACGGGACTCCGGTCCCGGACCGATCGTGCCGCTCCGGGGGGCTGGGGCTGGGGGTCAGCCGGTGAAGGTGATGACCCCGGGGATCTCGGGGTCGGGGGGTTGGACTTCGTAGGCGCCGATGTCGGTGGTGCCGTTGCCGACGCGGGTGTAGTCGGGGCCGCGTTGGTCGTATTCGTTGCCGGGGAAGGTGGGGACGGGGGTGGGGCCGGCGTCGATGGCGGGGCTGCCGACGAGGAGGGCGTGGGTCTGGGTGGGTCCGCCGTTGTCGGTGAGGGGGCCGAGGAGGGGGTCGGTGGCCAGGGCGGTGCCGGTGACGGTGATGCCGGCGGCCTTGGTGCCGATGACGTTCTTGGTCGAGGTGAGGGTGGCGGTGCCGCCGAGGTCCTCGGTGCCGTTGCCCCAGATGATGGTGCCGGTGGCGGACTGGGTGCCGGCGACGCTGGCCCGGGGTCCCCGTTCACGGGTGGGGCGGGGGGTGGCGGTGCCCTTGGGGCTGGTGCGGTCGGCCCTGGGGGCCTTGGTCGAGGTGACCACTGTGGGGACGTTGAAGTAGATGCCGTCGCCGTCGCCGGAGGCGGTGTTGGCGGTGATGGTGGTCATGACCAGCTCGAGGTCGTAGGCGGTGTCGCCGAACCAGATTCCGCCGCCGTCGCCGGTGGCGGAGTTGCCCGAGATCGTGGAGTTCTCCACGATCAACGCCGCAGCCGCGTCGGCCTGGGTGGACGAGAAGTAGATGCCACCACCATCCGCGGCGGTGTTGCCCGAGATCGTCGAATTCCGCACCGTCACCGGGACGTAGAGGTCGTAGAAGTAGAGGCCACCGCCGTTGTCGGCGGTGTTGCCCGCGACGGTGGTCCCGCTGATGGTGACGCTGCCGTCCTCCTCGCCGAGGTTGCCCAGGTAGAGGCCGCCGCCGTAGGTGGCGGCGGTGTTGCCCGAGACGTTGCTGGCAGTGATCGTCGTGTCCCCGGTCACGAGGTAGGCGAACACCCCGCCACCGCCGCGCCCGGCGGTGTTGCCGGAGATCGTGGTCCCGGTGATCGTGAGGTGCCGCACGTAGACGGCCTCCACCCCGCCGCCGTAGGTCCCGGCGGTGTTCCCGGAGATCGCGCTGTCGGCGATCGTCGCCAGTGCGTCGTCCTGGTCGCCGTAGATCATCACCCCACCACCCCTGCTGTTGCCGGCAGTGTTGTCGGTGAAGGTGGACCCGGTGATGGTGACGTCGTTGAGCTGGTACGCGTAGATCGCCCCGCCACTGTTGCCGGCAGTGTTGTCGGTGAAGGTGCTGTCGGTGACGATCAGGTCGAAGACGTCGTTGTCCGTGTCATAGAACGCGGCGACAGCACCGCCACCCTGGCTGGTGGACTCGTTGCCGGTGAAGGTGGAGCCGGTGATGGTGAGCGGCCCGTCGAGGTAGTTGGCGTAGATCGCCCCGCCGTAGCTGGCGGCGGTGTTGCCGGTGAACGTGCTGTTCAGCACGGTCAGGATCCCGTTGTACTGGTAGATCGCGCCGCCACCGGTGCCGGTGGCGTCGTTGCCGTCGAACACGACGCCGTCGACGGTGAGGTCGCCTGTTTCGACGTTGTAGATCGCGCTACCGGCGGGCGAGCTGCCGTTCTTGAGGGTGAGGCCCGAGATGGTGACGTCCTCGCCGGGGCTGGCGTCCATGTTGAAGATCCGGTAGGTGTCGGTGCCGTCGATGGCGATCACGCCGGCGCCGGGGCCCTGGATGGTGACCGCGTCGTTGATGTCGAGGGTGCTGGTGATGTCGTAGTCGCCGGTGAGGCCGGCGGCGAAGAGGATGGTGTCGCCGTCGTTGGCGTCGGCGAGGGCGTCGCGCAGGGTGCAGTCGGCGTCGCAGGTGCCGTCGGACACGCTGTCGTCGAGGCTGGTGACCGTCAGGGTGGCGGCCCCGGCGGGCACCGCGGTGCCGCCGACGAGGAGGGCGGTGGTGCCCAGCGCGGCGGGGACCACGGCGAGGGCGGCGCCGGCGCGGCGCAGGCGGCGGGACTCGGCCCGGCGTCCGGCCCGGTTCAACCCGGTCCCGGCGATCGCGGCGGTCCCGGCACCAGCGGTGGTGTCGTCGATGCGCACGATCGTCGCCTCCTTCCCTCGTGGGGTCTCGGAGTCCCCTGACCCGCTCCGGGACGCTACCGAACCACGGTTCGAAGCTCTGTGATCGTTCCCGGGCGTGGGGCCTCCGAGCCGGTCCGGGAAGAGGGGGCTGGGGCTGGGGCTGGGGCTGGGGTCAGCCGGTGAAGGTGATGACCCCGGGGACGTCGGGGTCGAGGGGTTGGACCTCGTAGGCGCCGATGTCGGTGGTGCCGTTGACGACGCGGGTGTAGTCGGGGCCGCGTTGGTCGTATTCGTTGCCGGGGAAGGCGGGGACGGGGGTGGGGCCGGCGTCGATGGCGGGGCTGCCGACGAGGAGGGCGTGGGTCTGGGTGGGTCCACCGTTGTCGGTGAGGGGGCCGAGGAGGGGGTCGGTGGCGAGGGAGTCGCCGGTGACGGTGACGCCGGCGGCCTTGGTGCCGATGACGTTCTTGGTCGAGGTGATGGTCCCGGTGCCGCCGAGGTCCTCGGTGCCGTTGCCCCAGATGATGGTGCCGGTGGCGGACTGGGTTCCGGCCACGCTGGCCCGCGGTCCCCGCTCGCGAGGGGCGCGGGGGGTGGCGGTGCCCTTGGGGCCGGTGCGGTCGGCCTTGGGGGCCTTAGTCGAGGTGACCACTATGGGGACGTTGAAGTTTATGCCGTCGCCGTCGCCGCCGGCGGTGTTGGCGGTGATGGTGGTCATGACCAGCTCGAGGTCGTAGGCGGTGTCGCCGAACCAGATGCCGCCGCCGTCGCCGGTGGCGGAGTTGCCCGAGATGGTGGAGTTCTCGACGATCAACGCCGCGTCGGCCGAGCCCTGGGTGTTCGAGAAGTAGATGCCGCCGCCGTTCTGGGCGGTGTTGCCCGAGATGGTGGAGTTCCGCACCGTCACCGGGACGTGGGCGTCGTAGAGGAAGAGGCCGCCGCCCTCGTCGACGGCGGTGTTGTCGGCGATGGTGGTCCGAGTGATCGTGACGCTGCCGCCCTCGGAGCCGATCTCGCTGCCGAGGTAGAGACCGCCGCCGAGGTATCCGGCGGTGTTGCCCGAGATGGTGCTGTCGGTGATCGAGATGTCGCCGTCGACGTAGTAGATGTAGGCGCCGCCGCCGGAACCGCCGTCGGCGGTGTTGTCGGTGATGGTGGACCCGCTGATGGTCAGGTCGACGACGTAGGAGACGTACAGGCCGCCGCCGTAGTCGTCGACATCGTTGCCGGAGATCACCGTGTCGGTGATCGTGACGACCGTGTTGTCGTCGTCGCCGTAGATCTTGAGGGCCCCACCATTGGCGGCGGTGTTGTCGGTGAAGGTCGATCCGGTGATGGTGACGCTGGCGAGCTCGTAGGCGTAGATCGCCCCCCCGTAATCATAGGCGGTGTTGCCGGTGAACGTGCTGTTCAGCACGGTCAGGGTGTGGCCGGTCTGGTAGATGGCGCCACCACCGGAGGTGCCTTCGTTGCTGTCGAACACGACGCCGTCGACGGTGAGGTCGCTCTTGCCGTCGTTGTAGATCGCGCCCCCGGAGGTCGAGATGCCGTTCTTGAGGGTGAGGCCCGAGATGGTGACGGGGTCACCGCTGACGGGGTCGATGTTGAAGATCCGGTAGGTGTCGGTGCCGTCGATGGCGATCACGCCGGCGCCGGGGCCCTGGATGGTGACCGCGTCGTTGACGTCGAGCTGGGCGGTGATGTCGTAGTCGCCGGTGAGGCCGGCGGCGAAGACGATGGTGTCGTTGTCGTTGGCGTCGTCGAGGGCGTCGCGCAGGGTGCAGGTGGAGTCGCAGGTGCCGTCGGAGACGGCGTCGTCGAGGCTGGTGACGGTGAG
>CAIUKV010000183.1 GCA_903899845.1 uncultured Actinomycetes bacterium | reverse complement strand
CGACCCCCGCTGGTGGCGCGTCACCCGCGGCGGAACCAGCCCGGTCGCCGTCGCGTCCACCCTCCGGCGCTCACGGTCGGTCGCCGTGGTCACCGCCGGAGGTCGGCCGATCGGGGTCGCCGCGCTGGTGGAGCACGACGGTGGATCGGCGACGGCTGTGCTCGAGCTGCACGCGTGGCCCGGCGCCGAAGCCCTGGTGCGCCGGGTCGCGCCCGCCATCGTCCGGGCGGCCTTCGTCGGGGGCGGCCTCCGGCGCCTGTACCACCGCACCTTCGTCGACGACCCCGACGTGCTCGGCGACGCCGCCTCGTGGTTCACCGCCGAGGTGCGCTACCCGGCGTTCGCGTGGATCGACGGCGCCTACCGCGACCGGATCGAGTGGTGCTGCCCGGCCACTGCCGTGCCGGAGGAGGAGCCGGCGTGACCGTCCAGCAGACCCGACGCGTGCGGTGCCGCCACGCGTCGGCCGCCGACCAGCCCGCGCTGGCCACCATGCTCACGGACCCGGCCACCCTCGGCGCGCTTCCCGACGCCGCCGGCGCGAGCGGGACCGCCGCCGCACCGCCAGCGGTCTGGCAGCAGACGGCTGCGATCCGGGTGATCGAGAGCGTCGCCACCGGCAGGGTCATCGGCGCCTGCCGCCTCTACGACGTCGACCCGCGGGCGGGAAGCGGCTGGTTCGACGTGCACGGCGTCGCCGAGCACCAGGGTGGCGGCCGCATCGCCGAGGGGTGCCTGTGCCACCTCGAGTGGGCGTTCGCGCACTGGGACCTGCGCTGGCTCTACGCCCATGTCCTCGAGCCCAACTGGCCCGCGTTCGCGAGCATCGTCCGACACCTCGCGCCCGAGGTGCACCTCGGGATCCTGCGCGAGCGGGTGATCCACGCCGGCGCGCCGTGCGACGTCCACGTGCTCGGCATCTCGCGGGAGGTGTGGCTCGCGAGCCCGGCCCGGCGCCGCCTGATGCGGCGGCTCGACGACCCGGGCCCGGCCTGAGCCGATCCCGGCGCGCCCGGATCGCTCAGGTCCCGGCGAGGCGGGCCACCACCGGCGCGAACGCGTCGACGTCGTCCTCCCCGAACACGCAGTACGAGACCCCCCACTCCTCCCGCCGCTGCACCAGCAGATCGCAGACCTCGTCGACCGTGCCGATGCAGGCGACGGCCGACTCGAGCGCGGCGTCGGGCTCGACCCCGAACCCCGGGGCCAGCACCTCGGCCAGGCCGCGGGCGTCGTCGGTGATCGCAGCGACGAAGTAGCGGATCTGCAGCTCGAGGTCGTCGAACCGCTCCCCCGCCCCCTCGCGGATCCACCCGAGCTTGCGCCGGGTGACCTCGGCCAGGGTGTCGGTGGCCGCGTCGGCGGTGATCTCGCCGGCCCGCAGGTTCGGGTTGATCCCGACGATGTCGGCGTGGCGACCGGCGAGCCGCAGGATCTTCGGCCCGCCGCCCCCGATGACCAGCGGCGGGTGCGGACGCTGCACCGGCGACGGCTGCGCGTCGTAGCCGGTGATCCGGTAGTGGGTCCCGGTGAAGTCGAACGGCCCGTCGGCGAAGCAGCCCTTGACCACCGCCACCGCCTCCTCGAGCCGCTCGATGCGGGTGCCGGCCGGGTCGTAGGGCAGGCCGAGCTGGTCGTAGTCGACCCGCATCCACCCGGCC
This sequence comes from uncultured Actinomycetes bacterium, assembly GCA_903899845.1. GTDB lineage: Bacteria > Actinomycetota > Acidimicrobiia > IMCC26256 > PALSA-555 > CAIUKV01. Next base: position 6,499 of record CAIUKV010000183.1, on the reverse strand, counting down.
CCCAGGCCGAGCTCGAGCCGACCGTCGGACAGCAGGTCGATGGTGGCCGCCTCCTTGGCCACGACCGCCGGGTGCTTGTAGTCGTTGCCGAGCACGAGGTGCCCGACCCGCAGCGTGGTGGTCGCCTCGGCCGCGAACGCGATCGCGACCATCGGCGCGAGGGGCGTGTCCACGAAGTGGTCGGGCATGAACAGGGTCGAGTAGCCGAGGTCCTCGATCCGGCGGGCCTTGTCCCGCCACTCGGCGGCCGATGCTGCGGTGCTCACCTGCACGCCGAAGCGGAACCGCCGGGGGTGGGCCATGGTGACGTCCTCCGTGCTCGGGGGGCTCAGCGCCCGGCTCAGCGCCCGGCCAGCCGGTCCACGACCGGCGCGAACGCGTCCATCTGCTCGACCGGGATCACGTGGTAGCTCATGTCCCAGCGCTCACGTCGCCGCTCGAGCGACTCGACGATCTCGTCGACGGTGCCGACCAGGCCCACCGGGCTGTCGAGCACCTCCTCGGGCGAGGCCTGGAAGACCCCGGCCATCCCCTCGGCGATCGACCGGGCGTCGTCGGTGACCATGAGGAACCCGACCAGCGCCTGGATCTCGATCTCGGCGTACCGGTCGCCCGCGGCCTCGCGCACCCAGCGCAGCTTGTCGTCGGTGCTGACCGGGTTCATCGACGGCGCCGTCGACGGGTCGTCGGCCGACCCGCCCTTGAGGTTGGCGTTGATCCCCACGACGTCGGCGGTGCGGGCCGCGAACGCGAGGACCTTCGGGCCGCCGCCGCCGATGACCAGCCTCGGGCCGCCGGGTCGGTGCGGCTTCGGGTCCCCGTCGAGGTCGGTGACCGTGTAGTGCTCGCCGTGGAACGTGCACGGTCCGTCGCCCCACAGCCCCCGCAGCACCTGCACCGACTCCTGGAGCCGGGCGATGCGCACCCCGGGGCGGTCGAGGCGGAGACCGGCCTTCTCGTAGTCGACGGTCATCCACCCCGCCCCGATGCCGAACTCGAGGCGGCCCTCGGAGAGCAGGTCGATCGTGGCGGCCTCCTTGGCCAGCACCACCGGGTGGCGGTAGTCGTTGCCGAGCACGAGCGTGCCGACGTTGAGGGTGGTGGTCCACGCCGCCACCGCGGCCACGGTCGGGATCGGTCCGAGCGGATGGTCGACGAAGTGGTCGGGCACGTAGAGGGTCGAGTAGCCGAGACCCTCGGCCCGCACGGCGCGCTCGCGTGCCTCGGCCCCCGACGCGGCCCGGGGCATGATGACGCCGAAGCGGAAGCGGCGGTTGGGGTTCGTCGGGGTCACGCGCCGGACGCTAGCGGGCCCGACGGGGCGACGGCCGCCGACGACCCGTCGTCACCGGCCCGTGGAGCCGAAGCCGTCGGCGCTGCGCGTGGTCGGGTCGAGCGCGTCGACCTCGTCCCACTCGACCGCCACCACCGCCTGGATCACCAGCTGCGCGATCCGGTCGCCCCGCGTGACGGTGTACGCCGCGTGCGGGTCGGTGTTGACCAGCAGGACCTTGAGCTCGCCCCGGTACTGCGCGTCGATCAGGCCCGGGGTGTTCAGGCAGGTCACCCCGTGGCGCAGGGCCAGCCCGGACCGGGGCAGGACGAACCCGGCGTAGCCGGCCGGGATCGCCACCGCGACGCCGGTGGGCACCAGGGCGCGCCCGCCCCCGGCCGCGAGGGTGACGGTCTCGGCGGCGTGGAGGTCGTGGCCGGCGTCGTCGGGATGCTGCCGGGCGGGCAGGGGCAGGTCGCGGTCGAGCCGCCGGACGGGGATCCGCACCGCCGCAGTCTGGCACCCGGAAAACCCCTTGCACCCCGCCGGGTCGATCCGTATGATCGAACGTATGTTCGATCACGAACGGACCGCCGGCACCAGCGGGGCCACCGGCATTGGCGGGGCCACCGGCATTGGCGGGGCCACCGGGCCCGGCCCGGCCGACCTCGACTACGGGGCCCTGGTCCACGAGCTCCGCTGCCACCGCACCGAGCGGATCGCCGCGATCCGGGCCGAGGCGGTGCGGGAGCAACGGCGCTGGCGCCTCCGGGAGCTCGCGGCCACCCGGGTGCTCGACGAGCGGGGCGCCCTCGACGACTCCCTCGCCCAGACCGACGGCGTGTCCGTGCGCACGGTGCGCGAGACCGTGGCGACCGCGCGTGCGCTCGAGGATCTCCCGGCCATCGCGGCCGTCGCCGCCGACGGGCGGCTCTCCGGAGCACAGCTGACCGAGGTCGTGAAGGTCGCCGCTCCGGGCGACGAGCACGTGTGGGCCACCGAGGCCCCGGCCTGGTCCCCCGCCGATCTCGCCCAGCGGGCCCGGGAGCAGCATGCGCCGACGCTCGAGGAGGCCGAGGCCCGACGTGCCGCCCGCGAGCTGCGCTGGTGGTGGAACCGCCGCACCGGGATGCTCGACGGGCGCTTCTCGCTCCCGGACATCGACGGCGCCCTGGTCGAGACGGTGCTGGTCGAGCTGGTCGAGCGCATGCGGCCGACCAAGGGTCGGCCCTGGGACTCCCGCGAGCACCGGGGCGCCGATGCCCTGGTCGAGCTGTGCCGGATCGCGCGCGACCACGACCCCCACGCCCAGACCATCGGGTACCGGGCCCACTTCCTGGTGCACGTCCCCGCCGAGGGACCGGCGCAGGTCGGGGGCGTTCCGCTCCCCGACGCGATGGTCGCCCGGCTGCGGGCCGAGGCCCGGCTCGAGCCGGTGACCACCACCGGCGACGGCGCACCGCGGTCCGCCGGGCGGGTCGAGTCGGCGCTGTCGGAGAAGACCAAGCGGGTCGTCAGGCAGCGTGACGGCCATTGCCGGTGGCCCGGGTGCGACCGGCGCCACGGCGTGCAGGTGCATCACCTCTGGCCGGCGTCGTGGGGTGGCCCCGACACCATCGCCAACCTCGCCACGGTGTGCGTCGAGCACCACACGAAGCTCGCCCCCCAGGGCCGGCGCCTGCTGGTCGGGAACCCGAACCATCCGGCGGGGCTGCGGCTGGTCGACCGCGACGACCTTCCCGCACTCGCCGCACTGGGCGCCGATCCGACGTCGGCGACCCGAACCTCGGCTCCGGCCCGGGCCGGGCCTGAGTGAGTCGGTCCGGCCGGGCGGGAGCGGAGATCAGCGAGCGGGGATCAGCGGTCGATCAGGTCGCGAAGTCGGCGGCGAGCGACGCCCGAGCCTCGGGCCCGAGCTCCACCGCGGCCTGGTAGGCGGGGTGGTCGATGCGCAGGACCACCGGCCCGTCGGCGAACGCCGCCCGCTGCTCGGGCGTGAACGAGAACCGCAGGTAGTGCACGGTCGAGGTGATCTCGTCCTCGCGGGTGAGGCGCTCCTCGTCGATCTCGTGGGCGGGCGAGGCGATCCCGCCGACCTCCACGGCCACGTGGTCCTGGAGGCCGACCAGCTTGGGGAGCCATTCACGAAGGCCGGCGGGGTCGGTGATCTCCACGAACAGGGTGGCGGCGAGCTGCCCGTCGTCGGGGAGCAGCTCGTTGTAGGTCTCGACCTCGTGCGCGATCTGCTCGTCGCGCAGCATCTTCTCGGCTCGGGCCATCTCCTGGATCTGGAAGCGCATGGTGTCGGTGTTCTCGAACACCACGGTCATCAGGTCACCCAGGGCGATCCGGCGGACCAGCTTCATCGCGATGATCCGGGTCCGGAACTCGGCCCGCTCCCGCTCGTAGGCGCGCAGGTCGAGGATGTCGTCGACGGTGAGCTTCTGCATGGCTGGTCTCCTCTGTGCTCGCCCCCCGAGGTCACGGCCGGTTCCCGGGGCCGTGCTGTCGTGCGACGGCCCCGGGCACGTACCCGGGGCCGTCGGTCACGACGTGGTCAGTGGCGCTCGGTCAGGAGAGCTGCTCGAGGCCCTGGGTGAAGCGGCCGGCGTGGCTCTTCTCGGCCCGGGCGAGGGTCTCGAGCCACTCGGCGACCTCGGGGAAGCCCTCGTCGCGAGCGGTCTTCGCGAAGCCGGGGTACATCTCGGTGTACTCGTAGGTCTCACCGGCGATCGACGCCTTGAGGTTGTCGGTGGTCGGGCCGACCGGCTCGCCGGTGGCGGGGTCCCCCACCTCGGCGAGGAAGTCGAAGTGACCGAACGCGTGGCCGGTCTCACCCTCGGCGACCGAGCGGAACAGCGCCGCGATGTCGGGGTAGCCCTCGACGTCGGCCTTCTGGGCGAAGTACAGGTAGCGGCGGTTGGCCTGGCTCTCGCCGGCGAACGCCTCCTTCAGGTTGGTCTCGGTCTTGCTTCCCTTGAGTGCGGGCATCGGTGCTCCTTGTTGGTTTGGGATCTTGTCGGTTTGGGATCTTGTCGGTTCGGGATCTTGTCGGTTCGGGATCTTGTCGCTCGTGGCCGCTGGTGCTGGATCGTCGGGTCGGGTTCGTGAACTCGTCGGTGCGTCTGGTCGGGATCGACCTGGTCCGGCGTCGCCAACCCGTCGGGGTCGGCGCCGATTCCCGGGTGGCTCAGGGGGCCGGCGCTCCGCCGCAGTCGGCGCACACGCCCCGGAAGTGCACCTGTACGTCGTCGACCCGGAACCCGGTCCGGGCCCGGGCCGGGAGGCGCAGCGCCGCGACGTCGACCGCGACGTCGCGCACCCGACCGCACTCCGTGCACACGAGGTGGTGGTGGGGGTGCTCCACGTTGGGGTCCACCCGGAAGCTGCCCGTTCCCACGTGGAGGAGGTGGACCTCGCCGAGGTCCTCGAGCTCGTGGACGGTCTGGTACACGGTCTTCAGCGAGATGGCAGGCATCTCGGCCCGGGCCGCCTCGAACAGCGCCTCCACCGTCGGGTGCTCCTCGTTGCCCTCGAGCAGCCCGACGATCACCTGACGCTGGGGGGTCACCCGCAGGCCGGCGGCCCGGAGGCGGTCGGTGAGCGCAGCGGCGGGGGTCACGGCATTCACCTTATCAACAATTCTTGTCAGGTGCCAAATCCTGGCGGCTGAGTCCGCCGCCCGGCCGGTCAGGACCCCGACCCGGCCCTCTCCCCGAGCCGGGTGCGCAGCTCGGCCTCGAACGCAGCCACCGCCGGACCGGCGTACTGCTCCCGGAGCCGGGTGAGGTTCGGGAAGCCGGCGTCGCGTTCGGCGTCCCACTCGTCGGCGAAGCGTCCCGAGGCGATGTCGTCGACCAGGCGCCGCATGGTCTCGCCCAACGCGTCGCCGTCGTAGGCGTCGCGCCGCGAGACCTGGCCGTACTGGCTCGTGGGCGAGTGGAAGCCGAACTGGTGGGCGTAGCCCGACTCGCGGACCAGGCGCATGGTGCGCTCGGTCTCCCCCGACAGGGACAGCTCGGTGATCACCGCCTCGAGCGGGATGCCGTGCTCGAGCATCACCCGGGTGAAGGTCTGGTTGACCAGGGTGAGCGCCGGCGCCAGCGCCTGCTCCACCGCGAGGTCGAGCACCGCCTCCTGCATCGGCGTCATCTCGATCGCACCCTGACGGAGCCCACCGATCGCCTTGGCCACCGCGAGGGTGCGGGCGTGGGCGTGGCCGGTGGCGTCGTGGTGCACGCCGACCGCGGTGATGAAGCCGATCCCCTCCTCGAAGCACTTGCGCACCTCGGGACCGAGCATGCGGGGCGCGACCATGCCGACGTCGCCCGCCGGCGCGAAGCGGTCGAAGGCCAGCGTGTACCCGCTCGCCACCACGGTGAGGCCGTCGGCGGGCCGGTCGAGCGGCAGCGACGGGATCGCGTCGTCGGGCACGAGCACGCACACGACGTCGGCCGCGCTCGCGTCGGCGAGGTCGCCGGGCCGGAACCCGTCGGCCTCGGCCTGGGCCCGTGAGGCGTCGGCCCGCACGCAGACCTGGACGTCGAGGCCCGAGTCACGCAGGTTGAGCGCCCACGAGCGCCCCTGGTTGCCGTAGCCGACGACGGCGACCGTCGCCCCGGCGAGCACGCCGAGGTCGGCGTCGGGATCGTGGTGGATGATCGTCATGCCCTGACCCTAGGCGGACCCGGGGAACGGGGACCCGGGACCCGGGACCCGGGACCCGGGGACCCGCAGACGCGGGAGCGGGGACCACGACCGAGGTGCCGACGGGGACGTGCGGGGAGGGGCGCACGGCGGGCGCGCGCGGCGGCGGTGGACCTACGCTCCCGCGTCATGGCCCTCCTGATCGGCGACCTCGTCCGCAGCGCCGCCGCGGCGGCGCCCGAGACCGCGGCGGCCACCCTCGGCGACGGTGTCCTCACCTACGCCGCGCTCGACGCCCGGGCCGACCGGATCGCCCACGCCCTGCGCGGCCTCGGCGTCGGCCACCGGGACCGGGTGGTCTGGTGGGGCGAGACCTCGCTCGACGCGCTGCCGATCTTCGCGGCGGTCGCCCGCGTCGGCGCGGTGTTCGCCCCCCTCAACGCTCGCTACGGCGCCGAGGAGGCCGAGCGGGTCGCCGGGTACGCGCGGCCCGCGCTGGTGATCGCCGACGCGACCCACGCCCCGAGGACCGAGGGCTGGGACGTCACCGTGGTCGACCACGTCGGGCTCCACGCCCGG
>CAIUKV010000182.1 GCA_903899845.1 uncultured Actinomycetes bacterium | reverse complement strand
GGTCGAAGTAGGAGGCACCCTTGGTGTGGCAGCGGGCGCAGTTCAGCCGGAACAGCACCTCGCCCTCGCCCATCGCCGCGACCTGGTCGGCCCAGGCCCGGGCCGAGGCGAGCACTGCGGTGGCCTCGACCACCTCGGCCTCGAGTGTGCGGATGGCGTCGGCGCTCGCGCCCTTGGTCCGGGCCGCCGCCAGGTCGGCCTGGGCGGCGGTGAGTCCCTCCTGCTGCTGCTCGAGGTTCTCCTTGGCCTGGGCGCGGAAGGAGTCGACCGCCGCGGTGCTGCGCTCCTTGGCCTTCTCCGGGGTGATCTGGATGCTCTGGAGGTAGGCGATCAGGTCGTTGATGGCCTGGGAGTTGAGCACCCCCTTGCCCGAGTCGACGCCCCACGCCGGCATGGGCGAGCCGGGGCGGCCCCACACCAGGATGTTGTAGACCTCCTCCGGCGAGTACCTGAGCAGCGCCGTGTCGAGCGCCGGGGCGGCCCAGGCGACCTGGACCGGGAGGCACTGGGGCACCGCCGGGTTGCTCTGGTTGGCGGGGTCGGAACAGATGTTCAGCTCGGGCTGGAGCACGAACGGGGCCTGGCCACCACCGCCGTCGACCCCGTGGCAGTTCGCGCACAGCAGCGACACGGTCGCGTCGTACTTCTCCGACTGCGAGTTCGCGTACAGGACGGCGCCACGCTCGACCGCGCGCTCGTCGAAGGCCGCGGCCGCCCGGTCCTGGCGGCCCGGCTCGAACACGAAGTAGAGCGGCAGCGCGAGTGCCGAGATCATCACGAAGATCAGCGACCACCCCAGCGCCCGCTCGAGCCGGGGCCCCTCGAGGCCGTCGTCGTCGAGGAAGGGCGTGAGGTTCTCGGGGTCCTTGGTCCCGGGGTTGCGCCGGACGCTGATGAGGCGCCAGGCGAGGTACACGGCCATGAGGCCGAACACCACCAGGGTGAGGACGATGAGCGCAGTGCGGAAGCTCACGAGAGGCCTGCCTTGATCGTGCCGTGGGGGCGGCGGGCGGCGGGGCGGGGGGAACCGGTCAGACGCACGCCGCGCCCTCCTGGCCCTGGCCGGTGGTGTCGGTGCCGATGGGCGGACCCGGGACGACGACGGCGGTGTCGACGAGGACCGCGTTCCCCGCGACCTCCATACCGAAGCGGTCCATCCCCCGCGGGGCCGGTCCGCCGCGCTTCTCACCCACCCGGTTGTACTTCGATCCGTGGCAGGGGCACTCGAACCACTGCGAGGTCTGGCACCACGGCACCCGGCAGCCCAGGTGCGGGCACTTCTGGTAGAGGGCGACGAAGCCGTCCTCCATCCCGGCGAGGACCGACGGGGTGTCGCCGTAGACCGCGCGGGCCTTCGCGAGGTCCTCCTCGGGGTAGGGCACGATGTACACCTTGGCCGCGGCGTTGTAGAAGGGCTCCTTCTTCGCCAGCGCAGCTTCGACGTCGCTCACGCTGCCCACGTTCACCTTGCCCCCGAACCCGCCGCCGGAGGGCGGCCAGAGGAAGGCCAGCGCTGCGGCACCGAAGCCGCCGACCCCGAGGGCGAGGCCCGTGAGCACGCCCCGGTTGAAGAACTGACGGCGGGTGACGCCGAGCTCCTCCGGGTCGATCGGCTCGTAGCGGGCCACGCCACCGGACTTCCGGGTGGCGACGGTGCCACCCGCTGCGGCGCGGGACTCGTCGGCCCGGGCCCGGGCGGCCTCCGACTCGTCGACCGGTGCGACCTCGGTCCCGGGCGCGGTGGCGACCGACGCGCCTGCGTCACGCGCCCGCGTCTCGCGGCTGAGGCGGCCCGTCGTGGCGCGGCGACGCCCGGTGGCGAGCAGGAAGACGAGCGCTCCCCCCAGCACGACCACGATGCCGACGATGATGAATGCCACTGCTGCTGCTCCTGCCTGGATCGCCTGGTCGGTCGACTGCGAGCCCTAGAGCTCGAAGTAGATCCCGTCCTTCCACGGGAAGACGAAGTTGAAGCCGGGCCCCCGGAAGAAGGAGCCGATGATCACGAGCACCGCCCACAGCATGATGAAGATCGTGAACAGCGCGATCGCGAACCGTCGGTCGGTGGGCTTGTTCGACGGGTTCTTGTCGTAGTACGGGGCGAGGGCGGCCACGCCGAGGGCGACCCCGGGGATGGTCACGCCGGCCACCATCGGGTGGAACATCGTGAGCAGCTCCTGGAGACCCAGGAAGTACCACGGCGCCTTCGACGGGTTCGGCGTCCGGTTGAAGTCGGCCAGCGACAGCAGCGGGGCCCGGACGATGGCCGAGAACACGGTGATCAGCGCCATCAGGATCAGGATCGACGCCAGCTCGACCACGAGCAGGTGGGGCCAGACGTGGACCTTGTCCTGGGCCTCGGCCTTGGTCTGCTGGATCGACCCCGACTTCACCACGGTCAGGAGACGCTGGGTGTGCCCGCCCGGGCCGGTCAGCCCGGCGGCCGGCGGCGCGATGGTCGCCGTCGCGGTGGCCGCCGCGGCTCCGGCCGCGACCTCACCGCCGGCCACGGCGGCCTTGCGACGCTTGGCCCGCTCGAGGAGGTGGGCCGGGATCTTGGTGCCGCTCGCGGTCTCGACGTCGGCACCACCGCCGGCCTCGGCCGCGGCCGGCGCGGCG
>CAIUKV010000181.1 GCA_903899845.1 uncultured Actinomycetes bacterium | reverse complement strand
GGCCGGCCGCCGGCTCGGCCTGCTGCGCCCGGTCCCGCCGGCGGTCGAACTCCGGGCCACCGGGTCGGGGTGACCGGGAGGCCCTCCCGCCCGCTCGCTCAGGCGGGGGCCCGGACCAGGTCGGCCCACACCGCGGAGGCGGTGCGCCGACCCGAGTAGAGCGCACCCTGGGTCGACGCGGTGTCGCGGTGGTCGCCGCACACGTACACCCCGTCACCGAGGCGGACCCGGCGCTTCGGGGAGAAGCCGGGCCGTTGGTCGGGGTGGGCGTGGGGGATGCAGTACGTGCGCAGGTGCTCCCACCCGTCGACGGCGCCGCCGAACCAACCACGGAGCTGACGGCGGGCGTCGGCCTCGAGCGCGTCCGGGTCGTCGGGGACCGTGCCGGGCGCGACCGCCGCGATCAGCGCGCGGCCCGGCGGCGCGTAGGTGGGGACCACGTTCGACACCACCGACAGGTTGTTCACCGGACCCTCGCGCGTGCCGTCGAGCACGATCATCCGCTCGGCCATGGGTGCCTCGTCGGCGGCGTAGTAGACGCAGGTCTCCGACCGGGAGCCGGGATCGGGGATGCCGAGGAGCCCGGCCGCCGCCGGCCCCTCGGTGGCCACCACGAGCGCGCGGCCGCGGACGGCGCGGCCGTCGGCGAGGTGGGCCGTGGTGGCGTCGATCCGCTCGACCCGGGCCCCGAGCTCGACCACCCCGGGCGGGAGGTCGTCGGCGATCTGGCGGGGGATGGCCTGGACCCCGGTGGCGGGGTGGGCGGCCGCGCCCTCGGCGAGCATGGCGAGGATGACCTCGAAGCGCCGGCTCGACACCTCGAGGTCGGGGTCGAGCTGGATCCCGGCGAACAGCGGGCGCCAGAGCCGCTCGATCATCTTCTCGGAGAACCCCCGGCGCCGCAGCGCCTCGAGGGTGGTGGTGTCGGGTCGGCGCAGGAGCGAGCGGGGGTCGGCCCGCAGCAGGTCGACGACGAGCGCGAGCAGGCGGACGTCGTCGGCGATCGTCCCGACCGGCGCGGTCAGGGTGGCCAGGGCCCGGGTCGGGTGGCGGCGCGGGTCGTCGACACGGTGGAAGCGGCCGTGCACCCGCACGACGGCACCGGGCTCGTAGCGCCCGAGTCCGAGGGCGGCGAGGTCGAGCTGGTGGTGGAGCTCGGGGAACTGGGTCAGGACCACCTGGTAGCCGCGATCGAGCAGGAAGCCGTCGACGGCGTCGGTGCGGACCCGGCCGCCGACGTCGTCGGACGCCTCGAGCACGGTGACGCCGAGGCCCTGGCGCGTGAGGAGCCGGGCGCAGGCCAGGCCGGCGAGCCCGCCGCCCACGACGACGACGTCGGTCCGAGTGGTCACTGCAGGGAGTCTCCCACGGGATCTCCCGTCCCCGCGAGCCGGGGTCGGCAGCGCTGGTAGGTTGCGCGACGCTGCCGAACAGGAACCCGTGATGGACCTTCGCCTCAGCGCCGCCGACGAGGCCTTCCGGGCCGAGGCCCGGGACTGGCTCACGACCAAGCTCGCCGGCGCGTACGCCGACATCCGGGGCCGGGGCGGGCCGGGCGACGAGCACTCGCTGTTCCCCGAGCGGCTCGCCTGGGAGCAGGAGCTGGGCCGGGCCGGCTGGGTCGGGATCTCGTGGCCCACCGAGTACGGGGGCCGGGGGCTGTCCCTCGTCCAGCAGGTGATCTTCTACGAGGAGTACGCCCGGGCGGGGGGCCCGGGCCGGGTCGGCCACATCGGCGAGGGGCTGCTTGGCCCGACGGTCATCCACTACGGGACCGAGGAGCAGCGCCGGCGCTTCCTCCCGCCGATCCTGGCCGGGACCGAGGTGTGGTGCCAGGGCTACTCCGAGCCCAATGCGGGCTCCGACCTCGCCAACGTCGCGACCCGGGCCACGCTCGACGGCGACGAGTGGGTGATCGAGGGCCAGAAGGTCTGGACCTCGCTGGCGCACTGGTCCGACTGGTGCTTCGTGCTCTGCCGCACCGACCGCGACGTCGTGCCCAAGCACCGCGGCCTCACCTACCTGCTGTTGCCCATGGACCAGCCCGGGATCGAGATCCGCCCGATCGTGCAGGTGACGGGCACGTCCGAGTTCAACGAGGTGTTCTTCAACGGCGCCCGGGCGTCGGCCGACCACGTGGTGGGCGAGGTCAACGGAGGCTGGAAGGTCGCGATGGGCACGCTCGCGTTCGAGCGGGGCGCGTCGACCCTCGGCCAGCAGCTCACGTTCGAGAACGAGTTCCGCGAGGTCCTCGCCGCCGCGCGTGAGCGGGGTGCGACCGACGACCCGGTCCTCCGCCAGCGCATCGCCGACATCTGGATCTCGTTGCGGATCATGCGCTACAACGCGCTGCGCTCGATGCCGTCGCTCGAGCGGGGCGACATCACCCCGCTGACCTCGACCCACAAGCTGTACTGGGCGTCGCTGCACCGGGCCATCGGCGAGCTCGCCGTCGACGTGCTCGGCCCGAGCGGTCTGGTCTGCGACGCGGGGCCCTACGAGCTGAGCTTCGCCCAGCGCACGTTCCTGTTCACCCGGGCCGACACGATCTACGGGGGGTCGAACCAGGTGCAGCGCAACATCATCGGCGAGCGCGCCCTCGGGCTGCCGCCCGAGCCCAAGGTCTGACGTGCCGACGCCTCCGCCCTACCCCGCCGCGGGTCGCTCCCTCCTCGACGGCCGGATCGTCGTGGTCACCGCGGCGGCCGGGACCGGGATCGGATTCGCCACCGCGCGGCGAGCCGCCGAGGAAGGGGCGACCGTGGTCCTGAGCGACCACCACGAACGGCGCCTGGGGGAGGCGGCCGAGCGCCTCGCCGCCCTCGTGGGGTCCCCGCCGCTCGCGGTCGTGTGCGACGTCACCGACGAGGCGGCGGTCCAGGGCCTCTTCGACGCCACCCTCGCCACCCACGGCCGCATCGACGTGCTGGTGAACAACGCCGGTCTGGGTGGCACCGCGGCGGTCGTCGACATGACCGACGAGCAGTGGTCCACGGTGCTCGACGTCACCCTCACCGGCACCTTCCGCTGCACGCGCGCGGCCCTGACCCGCATGATCCCCCAGGGCTCCGGAGTGATCGTCAACAACGCCTCGGTGATCGGCTGGCGAGCCCAGGTGGGCCAGGCGCACTACGCCGCGGCGAAGGCGGGCGTGATGGCCCTGACCCGCTGCTCGGCGCTCGAGGCCGCGCCCCACGGCATCCGCATCAACGCGGTGTCCCCGTCGCTGGCGATGCACCCGTTCCTGGCCAAGGTGACCAGTGACGACCTGCTCGAGGAGCTGGCCGGGCGCGAGGCGTTCGGGCGTCCGGCCGAGCCCTGGGAGGTCGCCAACGTGATCGTGTTCCTCGCGAGCGACTACGCCGGCTACATGACCGGCGAGGTGGTCAGCGTCTCGAGCCAGCACCCCTGACGGCGGCGAGGACGGGTCGGGTCGGTCCCGGGGCCGCCGACGGGTCGCCGGGTAGGTTGGCGGCGATGGCAGCACCGCCGGCGATCCAGGTCCGTCACCTCTCCAAGGTCTACGAGCTCGGCCTGAGCGGGCGCTCGGAGTCGCTGCTGCGGATCCTCGAGCGGCGGGTCCGCCACCCGGTCACCGGCCGCCGGCCGGAGCGTGAGCGCTTCGTGGCCCTCGACGACCTGTCCTTCGACGTGGCCGAGGGTGAGGCGGTCGGGGTCGTCGGCCGCAACGGCGCGGGCAAGAGCACCCTCCTCAAGATCATCAGCCGGATCACCCCGCCCTCGGCCGGCTACATCGACCTGCGGGGCAACGTGGGGTCCCTGCTCGAGGTCGGCACCGGCTTCCACCCCGAGCTCACCGGGATCGAGAACGTCTACCTGAACGGGAACATCCTCGGGATGACGAAGGCGGCGATCGACCGCCGCATCGACGAGATCGTGGCGTTCTCGGAGGTCGAGCGGTTCCTCGAGACCCCGGTCAAGCGCTACAGCAGCGGCATGCGGGTCCGGCTCGCGTTCGCGGTGGCGGCGCACCTCGATCCCGACGTGCTCATCGTCGACGAGGTGCTCTCGGTCGGCGACGCCGGGTTCCAGGCCAAGTGCATCGCGAAGATGAAGGCGGTGGCCACCGAGGAGGGTCGCACCGTCCTCTACGTCACCCACAATCTCGTGACGCTGGAGCACTTCTGTCCGCGGTCGTTGCTCCTCGTCGACGGTCGGCTCGACTTCGACGGACCGACGGTCGACACGGTGGCCCGGTACCTGGCGCAGTACCCGACCGGGGAGCGGGGGACCGAAGCCGGCGTGTTCGACCTCGACGCCGCCGATCGCTCGGGGACGGACTTCGAGCGGGTCTTCACCCGGGTGGAGTTCCGCCCCGGGGGCGCCATGGCCGGGGACGTCGTGCGGACCGGCGACCGCCTCCAGATCGTCATCGACGTGGAGGGCTTCGCCGAGCTGACCGAACCCATCCTGATCCTGGGGGTGTTCACCAACCAGAACGAGCGGGTGTTCGAGATGCGCACCGGGATGACGCCCCTGCTCTCGGCCCACGAGGGCTGCGCCCGTCAGTCGATCGTCATCGACATCCCCGAGGTGCCCCTGACCCCGAGCGAGTACTGGCTCAGCCTCCACGTCAAGGACGGGAACCGGACCCTCGACGTGGTCCGGCACGCCGCCACCTTCCAGGTCGTCCCGGCCGACGTCTCCGGGAGCGGCTTCGGCTACTCGGCCGACAACGGCCACGTGATCGTGCCGTTCGAGTGGGAGGTGCGCCCGACCGACCGGGTCGTTGCGCCGGGAGCGGTGGACTCCGAGACCCGGTGACCCGGTGACGGCCCTGCGCACCCCCGTCGTCCTGAGCGTCTTCGACCGTCCCGATGCGGTCCGGGCGGTGTTCGCGGCCATCGCCACGGCCCGGCCGGAGCGACTGTTCGTGTTCGTCGACGGCCCCCGGGACGCGCGCGACGAGCCCCTGATCGAGGCCTCGCTCGCCGTGCTCGACGGGGTCGACTGGCCCTGCGAGGTCCGGATCGACCGGGCCGAGGCGAACCTCGGCTGTCGCCGGCGTTGGCGGACCGGGGTCGCCTGGGTGCTGGGCCAGGTCGACGAGGCGATCTTCCTCGAGGACGACACCCTCCCCGATCCGAGCTTCTTCCGGTTCTGCGTCGAGATGCTCGATCGCTACCGCGACGACGAGCGGGTGATGATGATCACCGGGACCAACTACCTCGACCGGTGGCGTGACGACGAGCAGAGCTACCACCTGGTCCGGGTCGGTGGCATCTGGGGGTGGGCGACCTGGGCCCGGGCCTGGGCGCGCTACGACGCCGAGTTGGACGGCTGGCGCGACCCCGCGGTCCGGGCCGCCATTCGCGACCACCTCGGCGACGACGAGGTGTACGAGTTCGAGGCCGCCCGCTTCGACGCCATGCTGGCGCGCGACGACACGCACTCCTGGGACTTCGCCTGGCTCTTCACGCGCCTGGCCGAACGGGGGCTCACGGTCGTCCCCGCGGTCAACCTCATGGAGAACCTCGGCAACGCCGACGGCCGCGGCATTCCCGCCACCGCGCCGACTGCCCGGCTCGGACGCCGCTCGCTCGACTTCCCGCTGCGGCCACCCGCCACCGACGAGCCCGACGCCGCCCACGTCCGGTTGATGGCCGAGATGTACCGGATGCCGCCCCCCGCCCCGCCCCGCTCGCGTCGGCGTCGGGCGCTCGGACGGCTGAGGGGCGCGGTGCCGATCGGCCGGTTCAGCCGGTCGAGTCGGTCGTGACCTCGCCGGTCGCTGCGTCCAGGTAGGCCGGGTTCTCGCCGCCACCGTCCACGAGCACCGCGGTGCCGCTGACGTAGCGG
>CAIUKV010000180.1 GCA_903899845.1 uncultured Actinomycetes bacterium | reverse complement strand
GGCCCGATCGTCGTGCACCCGGGCGCGCGTGACCGGGTCGACCTGGTCGAGCGGCTGGGCTCCTGGCGCTACGCCGAGGCGTTCGAGCCGGCCGAGATGCCCAGCTCGTCGATGAGCGGCTGACCACCAGCCGGCCCGACGGCCAGTGGGACGAAGCGGCGTGGGCCAGACTGGGCCATGACCACCGACCAGCTCCAGTGCACCGTCGACGACGCGGGCATCGCCGTCGTGACCCTCACCCGACCCGAGCGGCGCAATGCGCTCAGCAACCGGACCGTCGACGATCTCCACCGGTGCTTCGACGGGATCGCCGCCGATCCGGCCATCCGCGTGGTGATCGTCACCGGCGCCGGAGAGGGGTTCTGTGCCGGGGCGGACATGAAGGCGGGGCCCGACGACATGACCGGACTCTCCACGCCGCTCGGCGGGCTCCTGGAGGGATCGACGGGAACGATCCCACGCACGTTCATGAGCCAGGAGCTCATGGCGTCGCTGTTCGAGAAGATCCACCGATTGCGCCAGCCGGTGATCGCGGCGGTCAACGGAGCGGCGCTCGGGGGTGGGTTCGCGTTCGCCCTCGCGTGCGACATCCGGTTCGCGGCGGAGTCGGCGTCGTTCGGCGCGGTGTTCATCCGGCGAGGTGTGTCGGCGTGCGACATGGGGACGAGCTACCACCTGCCCCGGTTGGTGGGTGCGTCGCGATCGGCCGAGCTGCTGCTCACCGGGCGCGTGTTCGGCGCGGCCGAGGCGCGCGAGATGGGCCTGGTGCTCGACGTCGTCCCCGACGGCGAGGTGGTGGCCCGGGCGATGGTGACGGCGCACCAGATCGCGGCCAATGGTCCGCTCGCGGTCTGGATGACCAAGGAGACGATGTGGCAGACGGTCGACGCGCCGAGCTTGCGTCACGCGCTCGACCTGGAGAACCGGACGCAGATCATGTGCACCGCCACCGGGGAGATGGCCCAGGCGTTCGCGGCGTTCCGTGAGGGCCGCGACCCGGAGTGGCGGCCGCTCTGAGGTGGTGCCCGGCGGGGGCCGGTCCGGTCAGGTGGGGTCGAGTGCTCCGGCGAGTGCCTGCACGTGGGTGGCGACCGTGTGCACGTGGGGCGGGCGCAGGAGGCTGCGGTGCTCGCCGGGGACGGGGGTGCAGGTGAGGTGGGGGACGGCGCCGGTCCAGGCGTCGCGGGTTCGGTCGTCGACGTGGAGGACGAGGGTGGGGACGGGCACCGGGGTGGGCCGGTAGTCGCGTAGGGCGCGTTCGCCGATGCGGGTGAAGGCGCGGAAGCGGGTGAGGGACCGGCTGGGTGGGCCGGGGTGGCGGGCGCGGAGGCGGACCCGGGCCTCGTCGAGGGCGCGTCGGGGGATGCGGCGCAGCGAGGGGCGCGGGCGCCGGCTCGGCGTGGTCGCCGCCGCAGCCCGGGCTGTGGTCGGGGCACCGGCGAGGGCCGGCAACGGGGTGTCGAGGATCGCGACGTGGACGGTGCGGCCCGCCGTGTGGAGGAGGACGGCGGTCTCGTAGGCGACGGCGCCGCCGGCGGAGTGCCCGAGGAGGACGAGGGGTCCATCGGGGTGGGTGGCGGCGACGAGGCCGGCGGCGCGGTGCGCGGCGGCGGTGATGGTGCGGTCGGGGGCGCCGGGGGTGTGGAGGCCGTGGGCTTCGATCACGGTGAGGGGCCGGTCGGGGCCCAGGGCGCGGGCGAGCCAGAAGAACGCGGTGGCGGTCCCGCCTGCGCCGGGGACGGCGATCACGGGGGTGGTCCCCGGCCCTGGTCCGGGTGGCGCCGGGTGGAGGGGGATGACCGCCGATGGGAGGTGGGGGTCGTCCGTGGCGGTCGCGGTGCGGAGCCAGTCGGCGATGGCGGCGGCGCTGACGTGGCGGAGGGGCGCGGACGGGTCGAACGGTCCCCAGCCGAGCTCGGAGATCTCGGCGGCGAGCTCGAGCGCGCGGAGCGAGTCGAGTCCGAGGGTCCAGAGGTCTTCGTCGGGTCCGACGTCGTCGAGCTCGAGGACCTCGGCGCAGAGGGTGGCGATGTCGGCCTCGAGGTCGTCGCGGGGTGGGCGGGGTGTCGTCGTGCGCCACGGCTCGAGTGGTCGGGACCGCAGTGTCAGCCGGTCGATCTTGCCGTTGGGGAGCAGGGGCAGGGCGTCGTGCACGACGAGGGGGCTCGGGATCAGGTGTGGGGGGAGCCGCTCGCCGAGGGTGGTCCGCACCGATTCCGGGGTGAGGGTGGCGTCGTCGAGGACGAGGTGTCCGACCAGGCGGGTGCCGCGGGGGCCTTCGTGGGGGAGGGCGACCGCGGCGCGGATGCCGGGGACGGCGGTGAGCGCGGCTTCGGTCTCGGCGGGCTCGACCCGGATCCCACGGATCTTCACGAGGTCGTCGGCGCGTCCGACGAGATGGATCAGTCCGTGCTCGTCGACGCGGACGAGGTCGCCGGTGCGCAGCGTGGGGGTGCCGTCGGGGTCGCGGCCGAACCGGACGGCTTCCTCGGCGGGGTCGTCCCAGTAGCCGCGGGCGAGCTTGCCGGTCACGACGATCTCGGCGAGGCCGTCGCCGTCGGCCAACGGCTCGAGGCGCCCGCGTCCGGGCTCGGCCCACCGGCCGAGCGGGATGGGTCCGGTCCCAACCTCGTCGTCGGGGCCGATCTCCATGACGCACACGGCCACGCCACCCGTCTCGGTCGTGCCGTAGCTGCTCCTGATCACCGCGGTCGGGGCGCCCAGACGCCGGACCGGGGGCACGACGTCCCACGAGAGGCTCTCGCCGAACACGGCGATCTCCCCCACGCGCTCGAGCCGCCGACCGTCCGGCCACCGCTCCGCCAGCTGCGTGACCAACGTCGGGGGCACCGCGATCGAATCCAGCTCCTCCCGGTCCATCCACTCCAGGACCGCGACCGGGTCCCGCAGCCGAGACGGCAGGATCGAGAGCCGGTGTCCGGCCGCGATCCGGTGCGCCCCCGTGGTCCCGCCCAGCCAGTGGAGGGGGACGGAGAGCATCCGGCGCCGCCACTCGGTGTCGCGGGTGGACTCGAACAGCCAGGCCAGGTTCCGCCACCCGAGGACCACGCCCTTGGGGCGTCCGGTCGAGCCCGAGGTGAACACCACGCACGCCAGGTCGTCCTCGGCCACCGGTCGGGGAGCGACCGGGTCGTCGACCGTGAGGTCGGCGGTGATGCCGACGGTCCCGGCCGGCAGGGTCGCGACGGTCTCGGGATGCACGAGCACCCGGTCGGGGCCGCCCAGGCGGGCGAGGATCCCGGCCAGGGCGGCCGTCGGCAGGTTGCGGTCGAGGGGGGCGTGGGGCACCCCGGCCCGGATCGCCCCCAGCACCGCGACGATCGACCAGCGGTCGCGGTCGACCAGGATCGGCACCGGCCGCGCCGCGTGCGCATCGGGAGCGCACCGCTCGAGGAGGATCCGCGCGAACGTACCGGCGAGCGCATCGACCTCGGCGCAGGTGAGGGCGCCGAGGTCGTCGCGCAGCGCAGGGTCGTCCGGCGTCGCGCGAGCGGTCGCGCACAGTGCGTCGGCGACCGGGTTGGACACGTGGGACTCCTCGGACCGGATCGGGTCGCGCCCACAGCCTATGGCCAGGTCGGGTTCGGGGAGTCGGAGGATCCACCGATGGCGCCAGCCGGTGACCGGGACCCTCCTGGCGCGATCGGAGCCCGGCGGATAGCGTCCGGGGGTCTGATCCAGTCGACGTGGGGGCAGACGGATGATGATGGGCGACATGACGGCGTGGTTCACCGTCGTCACGATCAGTGGGATCGGCTGCGCGCTCCTCGGGCTGTACGCGGTGGTCCGAGGGCTCGCCGGGGGCCTGCCCGAGTTGGCGATCCTGGGGGTCACCTTCTCGTCGGGGGCCATCGCCATGACCGTCCACGGGATCGTCGGGCTCGTCGACCTTGCGTCGCTCGGTGACATCGCGCTGCGGTTCGGCCTGCCCTACGGCCTGTTGGTCGCGGCCCCGGTGCTGGCGCCGCCGACCCGGCTGACCCGAGGCCTGCTCCGGGCGTGGCGGCCGTACACGGTCGCGACCCTCGGCGGGGCGCTCGTCCTCGCAGCGGTCGACCTCGTGTGGCCGGGCCGGATGATGAGCACCGACGCCAAGCACGTCCTCCTCGTCGTGACCGGGCTCGGCGGCGCGGTCCTCGCCCGCCGCCAGTGGTATCTGTTCCGGATCAGTCGCAACCCGGTCTCGGCCGTGGTCTGCCTCGGTGTGGTCGGCTTCACCGCCTCGGGCATCGCGCTCACGCTGTCGACCCCGAACCAGTCCTGGGGCTGGACGTGGCTGGTGCTCGACGCCGCGTGGTTCTTCGTGACCGTCGGCGCCCTCGTCGTCGTGCTCCGGACCCATCCGGGGGTGCGCGACGTGCTGGAGCCGGTCGCGGCACGCGAGCCCTTGGCGCTGTTCGAGGTGGGGCTGGCGCCCGAGTGCGTGGCCTTCGTGGCTGCCCTCGACCGCAAGGACCCCGCCACCCGTGACCACGTCGTGCGCACCTCGGCGCTCGCGGTCCGGGTCGCGATGCGCCTGGGCCTGTCCGCACGGCAGGTCCGCGACATCGGCCTCGGGGCGTTGCTCCACGACCTGGGCAAGCTCGTCGTGCCCGACGAGATCCTCACCGGGACCGGTCGCCTGACCGAGGACGAGTTCGCAATGGTCCGAGGTCACCCCGAGGCGGGTGCGGCACTGCTGCGGCCGGTCCCCAGCCTGCGCTCGGTGGCCCCGATCGTGGCCCGCCACCACGAGCGGCCCGACGGCACCGGCTATCCGGCCGGCCTCGCCAGCGACGACATCGGGCTCGCCGCTGCGCTGGTGTCGGTGTGCGACGCGTGGGACGCGATGGTCGAGGACCGGACGTACCGGTCCAGACTGCCGGCCGAGCACGTCGCTTCGGTGCTGCAGGACGGTGCGGGGACCCATTGGTTCCCGGAGGCGGTGACTGCGCTCCTCGCCGAGGTCGCCGTCGCACCGCGGCCCGACGCCGGGCTCCTGTCCCGGGCTCCGGCCGATCTCGACCTCTACGTCGACGACTGCGTCCACGGCGACCCGGTGCCGGTCGCGGTGGCCGTGCGTGCCCACCGAACCTGATCGCGGCCGGTACGGTCTCTCGGTGGCCGACTCCTTCCTGATCGTCAACGGCCCGATCTGGACCGGCGACCCGGCTCAGCCGTGGGCCCAGGCGGTGGTGGTGCGGGGGCGCGACCTGGTGCACGTGGGCACCCGGGCCGGGGCGGACGCCCACGTGGACGCCGCCACCGAGGTGATCGACCTGCGGGGCGGCATGTGCCTGCCCGGGTTCGTCGACGCCCACAACCACCTCGCGTCGATGGCGCTCTCGAAGCTCGGCGTCAGCGTCGCCGGGATCGTGGGCCGCGACGCCGTGCTCGCGAAGATCCGCGAGTGGGTGGCGGCCCAGCCGCCCGACGCGCCGCTGCGGGGCCACGCCTGGATGCCCGACTCGTTCGAGGAGCGCTCCCCCCGACGGGAGTGGCTCGACGAGATCACCGGGGACCGACCGATGTACTTGTTCTCCGCCGACGCGCACGACTCCTGGTTCAACACCGCGGCGATGCGCGCCGCCGGCATCGGCCCCGACACCCCCGATCCCGATCCCGGCGCGCAGTACTGGGTCCGCGACCCCGACGGAACCCCCACCGGCCACGCGGTCGAGGGGGCGGCCACGATCCCGATCATCGTCGCCCAGGACCTGTTCTCGGTCGCGAACGTGCGCATGGCCCAGGCGCTCACCCTCCAGCCGGGGCCGTCGTGGGGGATGACCGCCTACTTCGAGGCGGGCACGATCGTGGGTGCGACCAGCGAGGACGCACGCTGGGTCTACGAGGACCTCATCGCCCAGGACGAGGCCGGGACCCTGCCGATGCGGGTGGTCGGCTCCTACTGGACCCGCACGCCGACCGACGACCCCGAGGCGATCGCCGCCGGGCTCGCCCGCTGGCACGCGGAGCTCCGCTCGGAGCACGTGTCGATCAACACCTGCAAGCTGTGGGCCGACGGCACCTTCATGAGCGGTGGCGCGCTCCTGCTCACGCCGTGCTGCGGCCACGCTCACGACGACCGGGGCACGATGACGTTCCCACCCGAGCGGATCGAGGCCCAGATCGAGGCCGTCCAGCGGGCCGGGTTCGACATGCACGTCCACATCGACGCCGACGGCTCGGCCCGGGTGGTGCTCGACGCGTTCGAGTCGGTGTGGCGGCGTCGGGGCCCCGAGGGCCGCCGGCACGTGCTCGCGCACAACTCGATGGTGGACCCCGCGGATCTGCCCCGGTACGCGGAGATGGGGATCATCGCGAACTGCACCCCGCTGTGGGGCACGAACTACAACGGCCAGTACCTCGACGTCTACACGAGCCTGCTCGGGGCCGAGCGGGTGGAGGAGCGGCTGTTCCCCTACGGCGACCTGGTGCGGTCGGGCGCGGTGGTCACCTACGGGTCCGACATCCCGGGCGTCGACATCCCGGAGATCCCGCCGCTGATCCAGATCGAGGCGCTGCTGACCCGCAAGCGGCCCGGGTACCCCGACGACCTCCCGCTGGTGGCCCGCCAGCGCATCGGCCTGCACGACGCGCTGCGCGGCTACACGATCGACGGCGCGTACCAGCTGCGCCTGGAGCACCGCACCGGGTCGCTCGTTGCGGGAAAGGCCGCCGATCTCACGGTCCTCGGTGCCGACCTGTTCCGGGTCGACCCGCACGAGGTGCATGCGGTGCCGGTGGTGCTCACGATGATGGACGGCCGGATCACCCACGACGCGCGCTGAGCGCCGTGAAGGTCACGGCGCGGCCGGCGACGATCGGCCGGTGAGGGTCAGCCCGTGAAGTTCGGCTCGGGGACCGGCTCGGCGGCGGGCAGGGTGATCGGCATCACGAACGCCGGGTGGTCGTCGGCCAGGTCGGTGAAACTCCCGCCGGCCGCGCATCCGCCGTCGGGGGCG
>CAIUKV010000179.1 GCA_903899845.1 uncultured Actinomycetes bacterium | reverse complement strand
GTGATCTCGTCGTCGGTGACCCCCTGCTGCGCCTGGGTGCGGGCTGCCGCGCCGGCCGGGGCGACCATGGTCGCCCCGATCAGCCCGACGAGCACCACTCCCGCCAGCAGGCGGAACGGTGTACGGAACATGGAATCCCCCTGGATCGAGTCTGGATCGTGCGGGCCGTCCACTCCCCGGCCGCCCGCGTCGCCGGAACGCAGCCGAGACCCTATCCCGTCCGTGCACCCGGTTTCGCGCGCCCCGTCCGTTTGCTGACGGTCACGTCAGGGATCGGTCGCGGCGTGCGCGCCCGCTCCCGCGCCCCGGCCACGCCGGTGACGGACCCGTCCGCTCGTTGCTACGGTTCCGGCCGCAGCGGCAGGCGTGCACAGGGGGACGACCGATGCCCGAGGAACCGAGCGACCAGCCGTCGAGCCCGTCCTCGGGACCGGTGTCGACCGCGGCGGCCCTCACCGCCGTCGTCGTCGCCGAGGAGGAGGCGCGCCGCGAGGCCCAGGCCGCGGCCGAGGCCGGCGAGCTGCTGCCCGACGACCTCCTGCCCGGCGTGGGCGGCGACCCGATGCCGATGCGCGAGGGCCTGCGCCTCGGCGGCGTCGCGATGATCGTCACGCTCCTGCTCGTCAACATCATCGAGACGTTCGACCAGATCGCGCTGCAGGTCCTCGCCCCCGACATCCAGAAGACCCTCGACGTGTCGAAGACCACGCTGCAGGGGCTGAGCTCGCTCGGCGGCGTGGTGCTCGTGGTGTCGACGCTGCCGTTCGCGTGGCTGGCCGACCGGTACTTCCGCACGAAGATCCTTGCGGCGTCGGTCGCGGTGTGGTCGGCCGCGATGGTCTTCACCGGGTTCGTCGCCAATCCGATCTCCATGGGGTTCGCCCGCGCCTTCGCCGGCTTCGGCGCCTCGGCCAAGATCCCCATCACCCCGTCGCTCATCGCCGACCAGTACCCGATCGGGGTGCGGACGCGGATGTTCGCGACCGAGAACCTCGGTCGGCCGCTCGGCCTCGTCATCGGGCCGTTCCTCGTCGGGGGCATCGCCGCCTGGGCCGGGGGCACCGAGGGCTGGCGGGCAGCCCTCATCGCGGTGGCGATCCCTGCAGCGGTGGTCGCGATCGTGCTGCTGCTCCTGCGGGAGCCCGCGCGGGGCCGCAACGAGCAGGAGGCGGTGCTCGGCCGCGTGCTCGAGGACGACGGTGAGCCCCCGGTGCGCCTCTCGTCGGTAGCGGCGCGCCTGAAGAAGGTCAAGAGCTTCCGCTACCTCACCCTCGGCATCGGCATGCTCGGCTTCGCGCTGGTCAGCGTGCCCGTGCGCCTGAGCTTCCTGTTCGAGGAGGGGTACGACTTCGGCGCCTTCACCCGGGGCTGGGTGCTCTCGATCACGTACGTCCCGGCACTGATCGTCATCCCGCTCGCCGGCCGCTACGGCGACCGCCTGTTCCGGCGGGACCCGCGCTGGGCCGTGCGCCTGTTCGGGTGGCTGGTGCTGGGCTACGGCGTGTTCCTCACGATCGGCTCGCAGCTCGGCCCGGTGGCCCCGCTCATCGTGCTCGTCGCCCTGGCCAACGCCTGCCAGCTCGCCGCCTTCACCCAGGTCGGCCCGATCATCTCGGCGGTCGTCCCCTACCGGATGCGGGCCCAGGCGTTCGCCCTGATCGGCTTCTACATCTTCCTGCTCGGTGGGTTCTTCGGCGGCCTCATGGTCGCCGCGGTTGCCGACGCCTACGGCGAGCGCACGGCGCTCCTGGTCGTGGTGCCGTTCGCCTCGCTCCTCGGCGGGCTGCTCGTCATGCGCGGCGCCCGCTTCATGAAGCGCGACATCTCGCTCGTGGTCGAGGAGCTCCTCGACGAGCAGGCCGAGCAGCGCCGGATCGAGGCGGACCCCGAGAACATGCCGGTGCTGCAGGTGCACAACCTCGACACCTCCTACGGGCCCGTGCAGATCCTGTTCGACGTGAACCTCGAGGTGCGCCGGGGCGAGGTGCTCGCGCTGCTCGGCACCAACGGCGCCGGGAAGTCCACCCTGCTCAAGGCGATCAGCGGGCTCGTGATCCCCGACCGCGGCGTCGTGCGCATGAACGGGCGCACCATCACCCTCACCGACCCCGAGATCCGGGTGGCCATGGGCATGATCCAGGTGCCCGGCGGCGAGTGCATCTTCCCGGGCCAGACCGTGGCCGAGAACCTCGAGGTCTGGAGCTGGCTGATCGAGGACCCGGTGCGACGCAAGGAGCGGATCGCGGTCGCGCTCGACACCTTCCCCCAGCTCAAGGACCGGCTCAAGCAGCGGGCGGGATCGATGTCGGGCGGGCAGCAGCAGATGCTCTCGGTCTGCAAGGCGGTGATGCTCGAGCCCGAGCTCCTCCTCATCGACGAGCTCTCGCTCGGCCTCGCCCCCGTGGTCGTGCAGGAGCTGCTCGAGGTGGTCGAGGGCCTGCGCTCCACCGGGGTGACCATGGTGATCGTGGAGCAGTCGGTGAACGTGGCGCTGTCGATCGCCGACCGGGCGGTGTTCATGGAGCGGGGCCGGGTGCGGTTCGAGGGCCCCGCCCAGGAGCTGCTCGAACGGGACGACCTCCTGCGGGCCGTCTTCCTCTCGGGAGAGGGCGCGTGATGAGCCTGGCCGTGACCCTGTCCGAGCAGATCGTCTTCAACGGGGTCGTCCGCGGGATGGTCTACGGCCTCGTGGCCATCGGCATCGTGCTGCTGTTCCGGGCCTCGGGCGTGATCAACTTCGCCCAGGGTCAGTTCGGCGCGCTCGGGGCCAGCGTGATCTGCGTCCTGCTCGTGAACTACGGCTGGTCGTTCTGGGCCGCGCTCCCCCTCGCGATCGCGATCGGGGCCGCCCTCGGCGGGCTCACCGAGCTGCTGGTGGTCCGGCGCCTGTTCCATCAGCCCCGCCTCCTGCTGTTCGTCGCCACCATCGGGATCTCGCAGGTGATCCTCCTGCTCCAGCTGCAGCTCCCGGTCATCGAGGTCAACGAGCCGTTCCCGACCCCCTTCACCTCGATCTGGGAGCTCGGTCCCCTGAGCGTGCGGGGCGAGCAGCTGGTCGTCCTGATCGCGGTGCCGCTCATCGTCGTGGGCCTCGCCGTGCTGCTCCAGCGCACCCGGTTCGGCCTCTCGGTGCGCACGGCGGCCGACAACCCGAACGCGGCCTCACTGTCGGGGGTCCGGGTCAAGGCGGTCTCGACCCAGGTCTGGATCCTGGCCGGGACCCTGGCGGCGGTCAGCGCGGTCATCGCCGCCCCGGTGCTCAACCAGCGCACGAGCGACATCTCCAACGCCCTCGGCCCCGACCTCCTGCTGCGCGGCCTCGTCGCCGCGCTGGTCGGTGGGATGGTGTCGTTCCCGCTCGCCCTCCTGGGCGGGGTCGCCATCGGGGTGATCGAGGTGGTGGTGCTCTCGAACAGCACCGGCTCTCCCGGGGTCGACACCCTGGTGATGTTCGTCCTGCTCGTGGTGCTCGTGCTGTTCCGGGCCCGTTCGCAGCGGGCCGACGACGCCGCCTGGACGCTCACGCCACGGTCGCGGGCCGTGCGCATCGAACTCCTCCAACATCCGCTCGCCCGGGTGGCCCGGTACGGCGGCGCCGGGATCCTCCTCGCCGCGGGCCTGGTCCTCCCCGCGTTCTTCTCGAGCGCGGTGGCGATGAACGACCTGACCAGCGTGCTCATCTTCCTGATGGTCGCGGTGTCGGCCACCGTGCTCACCGGGTGGGCCGGCCAGCTCTCGCTCGGGCAGTACGCGTTCGTCGCGATCGGCGCGTACCTCACCGCCTACTACGGGCAGTCGCTCGGGTTCTTCCCGTCGGTCGGGCTCGGGACGCTCTGGGGCATCGTCGTCGCCATCGTGATCGGGATCCCGGCGCTGCGGGTCCGCGGGTTGTACCTGGCCATCATCACCCTCGGCTTCGCGCTGGCCGTGAGCGGGTACGTGCTCCTGACCCCCCGGCTCAACACCTACTTCACCGGCTTCGGGACCCGGCTCGAGCCCCCGGTGATCGACATCCCCCTCATCGGCCGCTTCGACCTGGCGACCGACAAGGACGCCTACTACTACATGTGCTTCGTCGCGCTGCTCATCGTGGTCGCGATCGTCTCGCACCTCCGCCGCACCGGGATCGGGCGGTCACTCATCGCCGTGCGCGACAACGACAACAACGCCGCCGCCTACACGGTGGCGCCGACCCGGGCCAAGCTCATCGCCTTCGGCGTCTCCGGCGGCGTCGCCGCCTTCGCCGGCGGGCTGTTCGCCGCCCAGAACGCCACCATGCTCCCCGACTACTTCGTGCCCGCCGAGTCGATCCGGGTGCTCTCGGTCGCGGTGGTCGGTGGTCTGGCCTCGGTGATGGGGGCGATCATCGGCACGATCGTGATCGTGGCGCTCCCCCTGGTCTTCAGCGACACCGACCAGCTCCAGCTCTTCGCCAGCGGCGTGGGCATGCTGATCCTGATCCTCTACGTGCCGGGCGGGCTCATCTCGGTGATCGACTCCGGCCGCGATCAGCTCCTCGCCTACGTCGCCCGCCGGACCGGCTGGGAGCCCAAGAAGGGCCGGGAGGCGTCGGCGAGCGTCGCCGCGCTCTCGAGTCGGGACCGATCGCGCGAAGCGTCGGGCGCGCTGCCGCTGCGGACCGAGGACGTCAAGGTGGCCTTCGGCGGTCGCTTCGCGGTCAACGGCGTCAGCATCGAGGTACGGCCCGGCGAGGTCGTCGGGCTCATCGGCACCAACGGCGCGGGCAAGACCACCCTGATGAACGCGGTGTCGGGCTTCGTGAAGGCGTCGGGCACGATCGAGCTCTACGGCAGCCGGATCGACCGCATGCCCTCCTACCGGCGCTCCCGGCTGGGGATGGGCCGGGCGTTCCAGAACGCCCGGATCTTCGGCGGGCTGAGCGTGCGCGAGACGATCATGGTCGCGCTCGAGGCCCGGCAGCGCTCGCTGCTGGTCCCGTCGATGCTGAGCCTCCCACCGTCGCCGTGGAGCGAGCGGACCAAGCGCAAGCAGGCGGCCGAGATCATCGCGTACCTCGGGCTCGACCGCTACGCCGACAACCTGCTCAGCGAGCTGTCGACCGGGTCGCGGCGCATCGTGGAGCTCGGGGCGCTGCTCGCGCTCGACACCCGGCTGATGCTGCTCGACGAGCCCACCGCCGGCGTGGCCCAGAAGGAGACCGAGGCGTTCGGCCCGCTGATCAAGGCGATCCAGCAGGACCTGGGCTCGTCGATCCTGATCATCGAGCACGACATGCCGATGGTGATGTCGATCAGCGACCGGGTCTACTGCCTGGAGGCGGGCGCGGTGATCGCCGAGGGCAGTCCCGAGCAGGTCCGCAACGACGCCGCCGTCATCGCGTCGTACCTCGGGACCGACGAGCGGGCGATCCAGCGCTCCGGCACCGTCGGCGGCTAGTCGGCGACTAGCCGGCGGCGCCCGGGTCGGGCCGCACCACGTCGGCCACGAACGCGGACAGCGCCGGGTCGTCCGGGTCGCCCACGAACCCGGCGGCCCGCTCGCCCCGCGCCAGGCGGGTCCGTACCTCGGCCCCGGCCCGACGCGCGTCGGCGTCCACGACCACCGGGGCGGCGGCGGGACCGGGGTCCGGTGCGTCGCTCACCCGTCGGGGTGGATCCGGCCGTAGCGGCCCCGGAAGTAGAGCAGCGGTCCACCCTCGTGGGTCACCCCGAGGTCGAGCACCCGCCCGACGACGATGATGTGGTCGCCGCCGTCGTACTCGGCCCAGACCTCGCAGTCGAGGTAGGCGAGGGTGTCGTGGAGCACGGGGGACCCGCCCACCCCCCGGTGCCAGCCGACGGCACCGAAGCGGTCGGCACCCTTGGTCGAGAAGATCCGGCTGACCTCCTCCTGGTGCTCGCCCAGGATGTTGACCGCGAACTTCCGGGCCGCCTCGATCCGGGGCCAGGTGCCCGACGACCGGGCCACCGCGAACAGCACGAGGGGCGGGTCGAGCGACACCGAGGTGAACGAGTTGGCGGCGAGGCCGACCGGCTCGCCGTCGGCGATCGCCGTGATGATCGTCACCCCGGTGGCGAACTGGCCGAGGGCCCGGCGGAACTCCCCCTGGTCGGGGGTGAGCACGGTCTCGGGCGCGGCGGGCTCCTCGCTCATGCCCGCATCATGGCCCACGCGGCCACGGTCATGTCCGGGCGAGGGGAAGGGTCATCCCCTGGCACGACGCCACGACCTCCGGGCCGTCGCGGCGCGCTGCGAGGTCCCGGGCGTGCTCGAGGATGCGGTCGAGATCGCCGTCGGAGTGGGTCGGGCAGTGGTGGAACAGCACGAGGGTCCGGACCCCGGCCTCGGCGGCCACGTGCACGGCGTACTCGATCGACGAGTGACCGAAGTGTCGCTTCGCCTCGTACTCGGCCAGGGTGTGCTGGGCGTCGTGGATCAGCAGGTCCACCCCGTCGCAGAGCTCGAGCACCGCGGGCGGGACGTAGTCGTCGGGGTCCTCGGGCACGCAGCCGGGCCCGTGGTCGGAGATGTAGGTGACCGCGTGGCCGTCGGCGTCGACCCGGAAGCCGAGCGCGGGGTCGGTGTGGCGCACCCACCGGCTCAGCACGGTGGCTCCGTCGACGGTGAACCGGTCGTCGCCGACGTCGACGAAGCGGACGTCACCCGCCATCTGCGCCGGCGTGATCGGGAAGTACGGCGGCCGCATCACCCCGGTGAAGACCTGGTCGAGGGGACCCTCGGGCTGGCGGGGCCCGTGGATCGTGATGCGGGCGTCGGGCCGGAAGGCGGGCATGAAGAAGGGCAGGCCGGTGATGTGGTCCCAGTGCAGGTGCGTGAGGCAGACGTTGGCCTCGTAGGGCGCGGCGTCGGCGCCGGCCGCCGCGAGCCGGGCGGTCACGGCGTCGCCGTAGGTCTGGATCCCGGTCCCGAGGTCGAACAGGATCGGCGCGTGCCCCGGCCGCTCGAGCACCACCGAGGAGGTGCTGCCGCCGTAGCGCGCGTAGGGCGCGCCGTCGCAGGGGGTGGAGCCCCGGACGCCGTGGAAGGTGACCGTGGGGGCGGTCGGAGTCACTCGGGCGACTCGTAGGGGCGCTGCCGCGGGGTGGCGTGGCTGCGCTTGAGCACCATCACCCGGCGACGGAAGTAGCAGACCTCCTCGCCGCGCTGGTTGAAGCCCCGGGTCTCGACCGTGACCACGCCGCGGTCCTCCTTGCTCGCCGACTCGCGCTTCTCGAGCACCTTGGTCTCGGCGTAGATCGTGTCGCCGTGGAACGTGGGGCGGGCGTGCTTGAGCTCCTCGACCTCGAGGTTGGCGATCGCCGAGCCGCTCACGTCGGGGACGCTCATGCCGAGCACGACCGAGTACACGAGGTTGCCGACCACCACGTTCTTGGCGAACTGGGTCTGGGTCTCGGCGAACCAGGCATCGGTGTGGAGCGGATGGTGGTTCATCGTGATCATGCAGAAGAGGTGGTCGTCGTACTCGGTGATCGTCTTGCCCGGCCAGTGCCGGTAGACGTCGCCGATCTCGAAGTCCTCGTAGTAACGGCCGAACGGGCGCTCGTGCACGGTCATGGGGCGCAGGTTAGGCGGGACCCCCGGCCCTCGCTAGGTTGGAGGCCGCCATGACCGGTCCCCACAGCGTCGCCATGAGCTTCCGCCGCGACTCGGACGCGGTGAGGGGCCGCCGGATCGAGCGGGCGGTCCTGGCCCGGGTGGTCGGGCTGTGCCGGCCCTACCGGCGCCAGCTCGTGGGCTTCGTGGTCACGGTGGTGCTGGCCGCGGTGGTCGGGGCGATCCCACCGCTGATCCTGCGGTCGCTGCTCGACACCGCCGTCCCCGAGGACAGCCGGACCCTGGTCGGGCTGCTCGCCGCCGCCGCGGTCGGCCTGGCCATCGCCTCGTCCACCCTCTCCCTGATCCAGCGCTGGTACTCGGCGTCGATCGGCGAGGGCCTCATCTTCGACCTGCGGCTCGCGCTGTTCGACCACGTCCAGCGCCTGCCCATCTCGTTCTTCACCCGGACCCAGACCGGCGCCCTCATGTCGCGACTGAACAACGACGTGATCGGGGCCCAACAGGCCGTGACCAACACCCTGGGCACGGTGGTGTCGAACGTCATCACGCTGGTGGTGACGCTCGGCTTCATGCTCGCCCTGGAGTGGAAGCTGACCATCCTCACGCTGCTGGTGCTCCCGTTCTTCATCATCCCGGCCCGCCGGATCGGGAAGAAGCTGGTCGTCGCCACGCGGGAGGCCATGCAGCTCAACGCCTCGATGAACAACACGGTGGTCGAGCGCTTCAACGTGGCCGGTGCGCTGGTGGTGAAGCTGTTCGGCAGCCCCGACGCCGAGCGCGACCACTTCGCCGGGCGGGCCGGCCGCGTGCGCGACATCGGCGTGACCACGGCGATGTACGCGCGCGTGCTGTTCGTCGCCCTCGGGTTCGTGACCGCGGTCGGCACCGCCATCGTGTACTTCGTCGGCGGCCATCTCGTCATCAGCGACGTGATCTCGATCGGGACCATCGCCGCCTTCGTGGTCTACGTCGGGCAGATCTACCAGCCCCTCACGCAGCTGACCAACGCCCGGGTCGACGTCATGACCGCCATCGTGTCGTTCGAGCGGGTGTTCGAGGTGCTCGACTTCCCGGCCCTGATCACCGACCGGCCCGACGCCCGGGTGCTCGACGCGCCCGAGGGTCGGGTGACGTTCGAGCACGTGTGGTTCCGCCACCCGAGTGCGGCCGAGTCGTCGATCGCGTCGCTCGAGGAGGGCGTGGTCGTGCCCGACGACGACCCCGGCGCCTGGATCCTCCAGGACGTCACCCTCGAGGTCGCCCCCGGTGAGCTCGTCGCCCTCGTCGGACCGTCCGGCGCGGGGAAGACCACCACCGCGCTGCTGGTCCCCCGCATCCACGAGGTGGTCGAGGGACGGGTCTGCGTCGACGGCCACGACGTGCGCGACCTCACGCTCGACTCGCTGCGGGGTGCGGTGGGCATGGTGATGCAGGACCCGCACCTGTTCCACGAGAGCATCCGGGCCAACCTCCGCTTCGCCCGCCCCGACGCCACCGACGCCGAGATCGAGGACGCCTGCCGCCGGGCCCGCATCCACGACCTCGTCGCCTCGCTCCCCGACGGCTACGACACCGTCGTCGGCGAGCGGGGCTACCGGATGTCGGGGGGCGAGAAGCAGCGTCTCGCCATCGCCCGCATGCTGCTCAAGGACCCGGCGGTCGTGATCCTCGACGAGGCGACCTCCCACCTCGACGCCGAGTCGGAGCTCGCCATCCAGCGGGCACTGGCCGACGCGCTCGCGGGCCGCACGGCCCTCGTGATCGCCCACCGGCTCTCGACCATCGTCGCGGCCGACCGCATCGTGGTGCTCGACGGTGGCCGGGTCGTGGAGCAGGGGCGCCACGAGGAGCTCCTCGCGGCCGGCGGGCTGTACTCCGACCTGTACCGCACCCAGCTGCACCAGGCCCCCGAGACCGTCTGAGCCCGCGCGAGCCCACCGTGTCGCCACCCGCGCGCCCGTCCGGTCGCCGTCGCTCCCCGGACCCGTCGCCGGGCGCGGCGGCGTCGCGGCAGTCCCCGTCACGGCAGTCCCGGCGGCGGGACCGGCGCCGGTCGGCGCGTCGACCGCTCGCGATCGGGGCGTGCAGCGTCATCGGCGTGGTCGTGGTCGGCAGCGCCGTCGGGGCGCTCCTCGCCGGGGGCGACGGCGACGCCCGCCGGGCCCGGACGGGCACCGCCGTCCGCCCCGTTCCCACCACACCCACCCCGCCGGCCGCGACCGTCGCGGCGCAGCGGCTGCCCTGCCGCGACCGCCTCACCCCGGCGGAGCCGCTGCGCCTGTGGGTCGCGGGGGACTCGATCGCCTGGTCGGTGGGCACCGGCCTCGGCACGCGGGCGGCCGCCACCGGGGTGGTCGCCCCCGTGTACGAGTCCCGGGTCGGGAGCGGCCTCGGGAGCCCCGGGGCGTTCGACTGGCCCCAGCGGATCCGCCAGGAGCTGTCCCGGCTCGATCCCGAGGTGGTGGTGTTCGTGATGGGCACCAACGACTGGGGCCTCCCCCAGGCCACGCCGCTCGACGCCGCGGGGCGACCGGCGTGGCGGGCCGCCTACGCCGAGCGGGTCCGGGCCGTCGCCGACGCGGTGACCGCCGGGGGGCGGACCCTGTACTGGGTCGGACCGCCCGTGCTGCGCGACCCCCGCCAGGAGACCGGCGGCAAGGAGGTCGCCGCCGTCATCCGCGAGGTCGTCGCCGACGTCCCCGGCGCGGTGTTCGTCGACGCCCACGACCTGCTCGACACCGACGACGGTCGCTACACCCCCACGGTGGTGGTGGCGGGCCGGTCGCTCACGGTCCGCACCGCCGACGGCGTCCACCTCACCCCCGAGGGCGCGGGCTTCCTCGGCGACGCCCTGTTCGCCCGGCTCGACGCCCAGTGCGCCCTGCGGGCCCGGGCCGTGCCCGGAGTGACCCAGCCCGTGGTCGAGACCCAGGGGTCGACCACCGCCACCCCGCGGACGACGACGCCGACCCCGGCCACGACCGGGACGAGCACCCCGGTGACGCCCACCACCGGGCCGCCCGGGCCGCCCGCACCCCCGGCGTCGACCGCACCGACCGGCCCGACGAGCCCCACGGGCCCGACCGGCCCGACGACCCCGACCGGTCCTCCCGGGCCCAGCACCCCGACCTCGGCACCCGGCTGACGCCGGCATCCCGCGGGCCGTTCCACGGCCCGTTCCGCCGACCGTCCCGCGGACGCCGGCGGGCCGCACCCCGGTTACCCGTCGGTAGGATCGGGGCATGGCCGACACCCCGGATCTCACCGCCGCCCGCCACGCCGTCGACGTCACCGCCGCGGTCGTGGACACCGGGTGCCGCACCCTCGCCGCCCGCAGCGCCGTCGACGGCCGCGTCTCGGTGAGCCGCCTCGACGAGCACCAGGTGCTCGCCTACGACCTCGCCCACGCCGCCAGCGCGGTCGCCGGGTGCCGGGTGATGCTCGGGTACGGCGAGCACGGGCCGTTCGAGGCGATGCTGGCCACCGGCTACATCGCCGACGCCATCTTCGACATCTGGACCCGGGTCAACACCCGCGAGGACGCGTGGGGCGTCGCCCCCGGCGCGCTCGACGCCACCCGGGCGTTCGTCGCCTCGCACCGCTCGGCCGACTTCCTCGAGGCCCTCGCCACCGAGGTCGAGCGCCACGGCAGCGGACCGGCGCACCTGTCCGAGGACTTCGACCTCGTGCGCGAGACGTTCCGACGCTTCGCCGAGGACCGGATCCGACCGGTGGCCGAGTCCGTGCACCGCGAGAACCTCGACATCCCCGAGGAGGTCATCGCCGGCCTCGCCGAGATCGGGGGGTTCGGGCTGTCGGTGCCCGAGGAGTTCGGGGGCTACGCCTCCGGCGACGAGAACGACTACCTCGGCATGGTGGTGGCCACCGAGGAGCTGGCCTGGGGGTCGCTCGGCCTCGGCGGATCGCTGATCACCCGGCCCGAGATCATCACCCGGGCCATCGTGCGGGGCGGGACCGACGAGCAGAAGCAGCGCTGGCTCCCGCGCATCGCCACCGGCGAGCTCATGGCCGGGATCATGGTGACCGAGCCCGACTACGGCTCCGACGTCGCCGGGGTGAAGGTCAGCGCGACCCCGACCGACGGCGGCTACCTGATCAACGGCGTCAAGACGTGGTGCACCTTCGCCGGACGCGCCAACGTCGCCATGCTGCTCGCCCGCACCGACCCCGACCGCAGCGCCGGGCACCGGGGCCTGTCGGTGTTCGTGGTCGACAAGGAGCCCGCGCCGGGCCACGCGTTCTCCTTCACCCAGGAGGGTGGCGGGACGATGGAGGGCCGGGCCATCGACACGCTCGGCTACCGGGGGATGCACTCCTACGAGGTGGCGTTCTCCGACTGGTTCGTGCCGGCCGAGAACCTCATCGGTGAGGAGTCGGGCCTGGGCAAGGGCTTCTACCTCCAGATGGAGGGGTTCGAGAACGGGCGCCTGCAGACCGCGGCCCGGGCCGTGGGGCTCATGGAGGCCGCGTTCGAGGCCGGCCTGCGCTACGCCCAGGACCGCGTGGTGTTCGGCCGGTCCGTGAGCGAGTACCAGCTGAGCCGGGCCAAGCTCGCCCGCATGGCCTTCCTGATCCAGGCCGGCCGGCAGTTCGGCTACCACGTCGCCGAGCTCATGGGCCGCGGCGAGGGTGCGCTCGAGGCGTCGATGGTCAAGGCCTACGTGTGCCGGGTGGCCGAGTGGGTCACCCGCGAGGCGATGCAGCTGCACGGCGGCATGGGCTACGCCGAGGAGTACGCGGTGTCGCGCTACTTCGTCGACGCCCGGGTGCTCTCGATCTTCGAGGGCGCCGACGAGACGCTGTGCCT
>CAIUKV010000178.1 GCA_903899845.1 uncultured Actinomycetes bacterium | reverse complement strand
CGGGTGGAGGGGCTCACGGCGGGCCTCTGCGGCCGCTCGCGGCCGACCCACTTCGACGGCGTGACCACGGTCGTGGCCAAGCTGTTCTCGATGGTGGGGCCGAGTCGGGCCTACTTCGGCCGCAAGGACGCCCAGCAGCTCGCAGTGGTGCGCCGGATGGCCGCCGACCTGGACCTGCCCGTCGAGGTGATCGGGTGCCCACTCGTGCGCGAGCCCGACGGCCTCGCGATGTCGAGCCGCAACGCCTACCTCGAGCCCGACGACCGCCGGGCCGCCACGGTCCTGTCGCGGGCGCTCGAGGCGGCCGCGGCCGAGATCCGGGCCGGGGCCCGCGACGCCGACCACGTGCACCGCGTGCTCACCGGGCTCATCGCCACCGAACCGCGGGTCCAGATCGACTACGCCGAGGTCGTCGCCGCCGACGACCTCACCCCGGTCACCGAGATCACCGGTGACGTGCTCGTCGCCGTGGCCGCCCACGTGGGCCGGGCCCGGCTGATCGACAACATGACGGTGACCGTGCACGACGACCAGGTCGTGGTGGACCTCGGCGTCGTCGCGACCGACCCGTCGGCACCGGAGTCCCCCCAACCGGAGGTGGTGTGATGCGCCGCATCATGATGAAGTCCAAGATCCACCGGGCCACCGTGGTCGGCGCCGACCTGAACTACGTCGGCTCCATCACGCTCGACCCCCGGTTGATGGAGCTCGCCGACATCCTCGAGCACGAGCAGGTCCACGTGCTCGACATCGACAACGGCGCGCGGTTCGAGACCTACGCCATCAGCGGGGGGCCCGGCGACGTGATCCTCAACGGTGCCGCCGCCCGTCTCGTCCAGCCGGGCGACAAGGTGATCATCATCACCTACGCGCAGTACGAGGAAGCCGAGCTCGCGTCCTACGCACCGACGGTGGTGCTGGTCGACGACGCCAACCAGCCGCTCCACGTGGGTCTCCACGCAGTGAGCCCGACCGACTGACCGACGGAGCGACGCGTCGATGGAGCCGGAGCCCATGACCGACGTCCTGGTCCTCGGGAGCGGGGTCGCGGGCCTCACCGCGGCGATCCACGCGGCGCGACGGGGCCTGCGCACGACGATCCTCACCAAGGCCGCGCTCGATGCGTCGGCCACGGCGTGGGCCCAGGGTGGGGTGGCCGCGGCACTCGAGGAGGACACCGACTCGCCCGACCTCCACCTCGCCGACACGGTCACGGCCGGCGCCCACCTCTGCGACGTCGACGCCGTGCGCGTGCTCGTCACCGAGGGGCCCGACCGGATCCGGGAGCTGATCGGCTTCGGGGCCCGCTTCGACCATCTCGGCCCGGCCCTGGCCACGACCCGGGAGGGCGGGCACTCGGTGCCCCGCGTGATCCACGCGGGCGGCGACGCGACCGGGGCGGAGATCCAACGGGCACTGGCCGCCACCGCGCGCGACCTCGGCATCGAGGTGCGCGAGCGCTGGCGGGTCACCGACCTGCTCGTGGAGGACGGCCGGGCGGCGGGGGTGGCGGCCCACGACGCCGCCGGCGCGCCCCGCCAGGTCCGGGCCCGTCACACCGTGGTCGCCACCGGCGGGGCCGGGCAGTGCTTCGCCGTCACCACCAACCCGACGGTCTCCACCGGCGACGGCATCGCCATGGCCCTCCGGGCCGGGGTGGCGGTGGCCGACGTCGAGTTCATGCAGTTCCACCCGACCGCGCTGCACTCTCCCGCCACCCCCCGGGTGCTGCTGTCGGAGGCGCTGCGCGGTGAGGGGGCCGTGCTGCGGGACGACGACGGCGTCGCGTTCATGGCCGACGAGCACCCCCTCGGCGACCTCGCCCCCCGTGACGTCGTCGCCCGGGCCATCACCCGGCGCTGCGTCGCGCGGGGCCGTGACCACATGTGGCTCGACGCCACCGCCATCCGCGGCTTCGCCGACCGGTTCCCGACCATCCACCGGCTCGTGCGCGACTCCGGGCTCGACCCCGCCCACGACTTCCTCCCGGTCGCGCCCGCGGCGCACTACCTGTCGGGGGGGATCGTCACCGACCTCGACGGCGCCGCGAACCTGCCCGGGCTGTGGGCCTGCGGCGAGGCGGCGTGCAGTGGCGTGCACGGCGCCAACCGTCTGGCGTCGAACTCGCTGCTCGACGGCCTCGTCTTCGGGTCTCGGATCGTCGAGGCGATCGCCGCCGGCACCGACGGCCCGCGCGCCAGTGGGGTCATGCGGGGCGTCGCGGCCTGGACCGACGGCCCGGTGCAGGCCCCGGCGCTGGCCGGGTCGACCCGCCGGGAGGACTTCCAGCGGGTCCTGACCCGCGACGCGGGCGTGCTGCGCGACCGTGAGCGCCTCGAGCGGGCCCGCGACACGCTGGCGGCGATGCGGGCGGCGACGCTCGAGGACGCCAACCTGCTCGCGGTGGGCTGCGCCCTCGTGTCCGCCGCCCTGGCCCGGTGCGAGTCGCGCGGGACCCACACCCGGCTCGACTTCCCCGACCGGGACCCCGTCTACGACGGGCGGTTCGTGTTCGGCCACGGCCCGGAGCCCCGCCTGGTGCCCTTGCCCGCCGGAGCCCTGGCGTGAGCCGGCCCCGGCGGTTCGACCCGCCCCGCCCCGCCGTGGTCGACGCCGTCGCCCG
>CAIUKV010000177.1 GCA_903899845.1 uncultured Actinomycetes bacterium | reverse complement strand
TGCCGCTCCCGGCCGGGGGGATCCTGCTCTCGGCCTGGGTGGACCTCACCAACTCCGCCGACTCGTACTCCCGCCACGCGGAGACCGACAAGCTGTTCGGTCGCACCAGCGCCGACGAAGCCGCCGCGCTCTACCTCGCCGGGCACGATCCCCGCGACCCGATCGCGTCGCCGGTGTTCGGCGACTGGACCGGGATGCCACCGTTGCTCGTGCTGAACGGCAGCATCGAGACCCTCTTCGACGACTCCGTGCGCATCACCGAGACCACCCGGGCGGCGGGCGTCGACGTCACCCACTCGGTGTACGAGGGGATGCCTCACGTGTGGCAGACCAGCTACCCGGCGTTCCCCGAGGCGGTGCAGGCCGTGGAGGAGATGGCCGCCTTCGTGGCCCGGGTCACGGGCTGAGCCGAGGCCGTGGAGCCCGACCTGCGGAACCTGCGCGCCTTCCTCGCCGTGGCCGAGGAGCTCAGCTTCACGCGCGCCGCGCACCGGCTCCACCTGAGCCAGCAGGGGCTCACCGACCGGGTCCGCCGGCTCGAGGACCAGCTCGGCGCGCCGCTGTTCACCCGGACCACCCGGCAGGTCACGCTGACCCCGATCGGTCGCGATCTCGTCGTCGAGGCGAGGGCCCTGGTGCGGCACGTCGACGACGGGTGGCAGCGCATGGTCACGCTCGCGGCCCGCATCCCGGCCCGACTGCGGATCGGGGTGAGCCCGGCGCTGGTCTTCGGCGTGCTCCCTGCGCTCGAGGAGCGCTTCGCCCGCGAGCACCCCGGGGTCGACTTCGACGCGACCGAGACCACCGTGCCCGACATCGTGGACCGGATCCGTACCGACGAGCTCGACGCCGGCGTCGTGCTCGCCCCGCCCCCGCTCCCCGAGCTGCACGTCGAGATCGTGCACGTCGGGACCGCCGATCTGATGATCGCCGAGACCCACCCGCTGTCCCAGCGGTCCTCGGTCGGACTCCACGAGGTCGCCGGGATCCCCGTCCTGCTCACTCCGCGCGAGCACAGCCCGGGGATGTACGACGCGGTGGTGGGTGCGTGCCGGGAGGCGGGCTTCACCCCCGAGGTGCTGCCCCTGCCCCGCGACCGGGGCTACCTGCCCCGGGCGATCTTCGCCGGCGAGGCGTTCGCGCTCTGGTCGACGCTGTCGCCGCCGGAGTACGTGCGGCGCGGGCTGGTGACCGTCCCGATCACCGGGCCCCGGCCCCGCCTCGAGGTCGCGCTCCTCCGGCCCCCGGGCGCGCCGGGGCCCGGACTCGCCGTCCTCACCGCCGGCCTGCGGGCGGTCGTGCGCGACCTCGACGCCGTCCCCAGCCGCTGAGACCGGAGCGCGGGCGGGTCGTCAGTCGGTCCGGGGGAAGCCGAGGTCGACGCCGCCGTCGCGTGGGTCGAGCCAGCGGGTCGTCACGACCTTGCCCCGGGTGAAGAACTGGACCCCGTCGGTGCCGTGGGCGTGGAGGTCGCCGAACAGCGACTCCTTCCAGCCACCGAACGAGTAGTAGGCCATGGGCACCGGGATCGGGACGTTGATCCCGACCATCCCGACCTCCACCTCGCGCTCGAACCGCGACGCCGCCCGACCGTCGTTGGTGAAGATCGCAGTTCCGTTGCCGTAGGCACCCGCATTCACCAGCGCGAGAGCCTCGTCGTAGGTCTCGACCCGCACCACCGACAGCACCGGACCGAAGATCTCGTCGCGGTAGAGCGCCATGTCGGGCTGCACGTGGTCGAACAGCGTCGGCCCGAGCCAGAACCCGTTCGCGTCACCGTCGACGGCGTGGCGACGCCCGTCGACCACGAGCGTGGCGCCCGCGGCGACCCCGGCGTCGAGGTACCCCACCACGCGGTCACGGTGCGCGCCGGTGACCAGCGGGCCCATGTCGGGATCGGTGCGCCCGTCCCCCACCCGCAGACCCCCGATCCGCTCGGCGATCGCAGGCACGAGGCGGTCGGCCACGGAGCCCACCGCGACCACGACCGAGATCGCCATGCAGCGCTCCCCGGCCGAGCCGAACCCTGCGTTGACCGCCGCGTCGGCGGCGAGATCGATGTCGGCGTCGGGGAGCACGACCATGTGGTTCTTCGCGCCCCCGAGCGCCTGCACCCGCTTGCCCGCGGCGCTCGCCGTCGCGTGCACGTGCCGGGCCACCGGGGTGGAGCCCACGAACGACACGGCCCGCACGTCGGGGTGCCCGAGCAGACGGTCGACGGCCTCGGCGTCACCGTGGACCACGTTGAACACGCCGTCGGGCAACCCGGCCTCAGCCCAGAGGCGCGCCACGAGGAGCAGGGGCGACGGGTCCTTCTCGCTCGGCTTGCACACGACGGTGTTGCCGGTCGCGATCGCGATCGGGAAGAACCAGCACGGCACCATCACCGGGAAGTTGAACGGGCTGATGATCCCGACCACACCGAGAGGCTGACGCAGCGAGTGCACGTCGACCTGTGACGTCGCCCGGGCCGAGTAGCCACCCTTGAGCAGGTGGGGGATCCCGCAGGCGAACTCCACGACCTCGAGGCCCCGGGCGACCTCGCCCTGGGCGTCGCTGCGGGTCTTGCCGTGCTCCGCGGTGATCGCGTCGGCGAGCGCGTCGGCCCGGGCCGCCATCAGCTCACGGAAGCGGAACAGGGTCCGGGCCCGCTCGGCGAGCGAGGCGTCGCGCCAGCCCGGGAACGCCCGCGTCGCCGCCGCCACTGCGGCGTCGACGTCGGCGGCGGTGGCGAAGGCGACGTGCCGGACCACCCGTCCGGTGGCGGGGTCGTAGACCTCACCGGTGCGGGCCGGCGGCGCCCCGGTCGCGCTCGGTGCCTCCCGGCCGTCGATCCAGTGCGGGACGAGTGGCTGCGTCGGCCCGGTCACCGGGTGGTCCCGGCCCAGCGGAGCAGCTGCGGCGCGAGCAGGGGCCACCGCTCGAACAGCGCGCCCTCACCGGCCTGGGCCGCCTGGCTCCGGCGGTTCCACTCGTCGTCGGGCCACGGCGGCTCGACCAGCTCCGAACCGGGGACCAGCGCGTGCAGCTGCTCGGTGGTCACCCGGGGGTGGTGCGGGTCGCTCGCCCCGCTGCGGAAGATCAGGGTCGGGACGGCGAGGGCCCGGCACTCCGCGTCGGACATCCCGGGGATCAGCGAGCCGGCGTCGGGGCAGTACACGATCATCCAACGCTCCATCGTGGCGATGAAGTCCTGTGGGTCGAGCGCGAGCAGGAGGTCCCGGTTCCGAGGGTTGCGAGCCAGGACCTCCTCGAACGCCGGGAGGGCGACCACCGCCTCCATGCCCCCGGTCCATGCGGCCCGGATCGGCTCACCGCAGTAGACGACGCCGAGGTTGATCAGGCCGTACACCCCGCCACTCACCCACACCATGGCCAGGCGCTCGGTCACGTCGGGGTGGCGGGCCGCGGCGAGCAGCGAGACCCGGGCCCCGCCCGAGCCGCCGAAGATCACCGTCGGGCCGAAGTCGAGCGCGCGCAGGAGACCGGCGAGGACGTCGGCCTGCATCTCGGACTCCGACGCGCCCCGGAAGCAGACGTCGGAGGCACCCGTGTTGGGCCGGTCCCAGATCAGGACCCGTTGGCCCTGCGCAGCCAGCACCTCCGCCAGCTCTCGCACACCGGGCGTGTCCTTGCTGAACCGGCCACCGGGGGTGATCACCCACGGCCGGCCGTCGGCATCACCGATGATCTCGTACGCGATCGCCAGGCCGTCGACCGTCGTGCTCGGCACCGTGGGCGCTCCTCGTCACTCGGAGGGGAGGTGGGTCAGACGCGGTAGAGCTTGGCCGCGTTCTCACCCATGATCTTGCGCCGGTCGGCCTCGGGGATCCCCCGCAGGTTCACGTCGGCCGTCCCGACCGGGTCGGGGTGCAGGCAGGTGGGGTGCGGGAAGTCCGTCTCGAACAGCAGGTTGTCGGCGCCGATCGCCGCGACCAGCGAGTCGATGTTCTTCCGCTCGAACCACGTGGTGGCGTAGATCTGGCGCCGGAAGTACTCCGACGGCAGCATCGAGAAGTGCTCGAGCCGCTCCGGGGCGTTCTCGGCCATCTCGTAGTCGAGCGCCTCGAGGATGAAGGGCACCCAGCCCGCACCGCTCTCGACCGAGACGATCTTGAGGTCGGGGTACCGCTCCAGCATCCCCGCGCACAGGATGTTCACCACGACCTTTGCGTTGCCCACGAACAGAAGGGTGCCGCCGATCGCGAGCTTGGTGTTCTCGTCGTGCGAGGCCCACGGGTAGGTCCCGAAGTAGCTCATCGCGGTCGCGCTGGTCGCGATGTGGAAGTGCACCGGGAGCTGCAGCGACGCGCACACCTCCCAGAACGGATCCCAGGCCCGGTCGGCGAAGTCGGGGGCGCCCTGGTCCTGGGGGTCGGAGGTCATGTTGACGCCCCGGAAGCCGAGCGTCGCGGCCCGCTCGGCCTCGGCAACGCACGCGTCGACGCTCCACGCCGGCATCACCGAAAGCGGCAGCAGGCGGTCGGCCGACCCGGCCTGGATCTCGGCGTTGTGGTCGTTGAACAT
>CAIUKV010000176.1 GCA_903899845.1 uncultured Actinomycetes bacterium | reverse complement strand
TCCAGCAGTATCTGGGCACCACCGGGCTCGACGTCCAGCGCTTCGAGCCCCAGCCCGGGCGGGCCAGCCTCCTGGCCCGGATCGAGGGGAGCGACCCCACGGCGCCGACCCTCATGCTCATGGGCCACACCGACGTCGTGCCGGTCAACCCCGACGGCTGGAGCCGGGACCCGTTCTCGGGCGACATCGTCGACGGCATGGTGTGGGGCCGCGGTGCGGTCGACATGCTCAACCTGACCGCCACCCAGGCGGTGGCGTTCCGGCGCCTCGCCGAGTCCGGGTTCACCCCCCGGGGCACGCTGGTCTACCTCGCGGTCGCCGACGAGGAGGCGCTCGGCACCTGGGGGGCCCGCTGGCTGGTGGACCACGAGTGGGACGCGGTGGCCACCGACTACGTGCTCACCGAGTCGGGCGGGTTCCAGATGCCGTCGCCCCACGGACCCCGGCTGCCGGTGATGGTCGCCGAGAAGGGCACGTTCTGGTCGAAGGTGCACGTGCACGGGACGCCGGGGCACGGCTCCCAGCCGTTCGGCTCCGACAACGCGCTGGTGACCGCGGCCGAGGTGGTGCGCCGCCTGGCCGAGTACGCGCCGGAGGCCCGGATCGGCGAGGTGTGGCGCCGCCACGTCGAGGCGATGGGCTACCCGCCCGAGATCGCGGCCGCGTTCCTCGACCCGTCCGCGGTGCGCGACTTCTGCGCGACCCTGCCCCGGGGGATGGGCAAGCTCATCCACGCCTGCACCCACACCACCTTCTCGCCCAACGTGATCCACGGTGGGACCAAGACCAACGTGATCCCCGACCACGTCGAGCTCGAGGTCGACATCCGGACCCTGCCCGGTCAGACCGGCGACGACATCCGGGCGATGCTGCGCGACGCGCTCGGCGACCTCGCCGACGCGGTCGAGGTGGAGTCCAACGACGACCCGTCGACCGCGTCGCCGACCGACACCCCGCTGTGGGACGCGCTCAGCCGGGTGACCGGTCGGATGGTCGCCGACTCGGCGCTGGTGCCGTTCCTGATGGTCG
The DNA here is from genome assembly GCA_903899845.1 of uncultured Actinomycetes bacterium. Lineage (GTDB taxonomy): Bacteria > Actinomycetota > Acidimicrobiia > IMCC26256 > PALSA-555 > CAIUKV01. The sequence continues at coordinate 3,199 of CAIUKV010000176.1, read as the reverse complement.
GCGGCACCGACAACCGGTTCTTCCGCCGGGCCGGTGCGGTCGGCTACGGGTTCGGGCTGTTCTCGAAGCGGCTCGGGTTCGAGGACTACGCCACGATGTTCCACGGCAACGACGAGCGGGTCGACGTCGAGTCGCTCGCGCTGTCCACCCGGCTGTGGCAGGCGGTGGCCGAGGAGCTGCTCGGATGAGCGCGACGGGTGGCGCCGGGGGTGGCACCCGGGGTGGCACCGGGGGTGGCGCCGCCGACGCGATCCGCAGCCACTGCCGGCACTGGAACGCGATGGACAAGGCGTCGTGGCTGGCGTTGTTCGCCGACGACGTCGAGTACGAGGACCCGCCGGGCACGGTGGCGAGCCGGGGGGTGGAGGTCATGTCCACCCACGCCTGGGACGGCGCGTTCACCGCGGTGAAGCGCTGGATCCTCGAGCCGGTCAAGATCATCGAGTGCGGGCGTGAGGCGCAGGTGCTCATGCGCAACCACGGATCGGTCGACGGCCTCCCGGTGTGCGTGGAGAGCATCGAGCTGTGGCGGGTGGACGACACCGGCAAGGTCGACCGCATCCGGGCGTTCTGGGAGCCCCCGCAGGACCCCGCGGTGCACGACCACCTGGCGGTGGCCGGGTGGGAGGGTGGGACCGAGATCGACCGCGCCTGACCGCGCCTGACCGCGCGCACCACGCCGGGTGCGTCGACGGGCTCAGTCGCCCCGGAGGCCCCGCAGGTACTGCTCGAGCTCGTCGGCGATCTCGTCACCGGTGGGGAGCTCCTCGCCCCACGCCGGGGCCTCGTCGGCCGCCTCGTCGTCGAAGCGGGCCTCGAGCCGCTCGACGTAGCCGCGGATCTCGTCGTCGCCGGCGGCGACCTCTTCGACCTGCTCGCGCCAGCGGGCCACCGTCCGCTGCACGCGGCTGAGGTCGAGGGTGATGCCGGTGAGGCGGACGAACCGGTCGAGGATCGCCGCGCTCGCAGGCGGGTTGGGTGGCGACGCGATGTAGTGCGGCACCGGCGCCCACAGCGAGACCGAGGGGATCCCGGCGTTCCGGCATTCGTCGTGGATGACCCCGACGATCCCGGTGGGGCCCTCGTAGCGCGACGGCTCGAGCGAGAGGCGGGCGATGAGCTCGGGGTCGGTGGCGGTGCCGGTGACCCGCACCCGGCGGCTGTGGGGAACGTCGGCGAGGAGCGCACCGAAGGTGACCAGCATCTCGCAGCCGGTCCGGCGGTGGACGTCGAGCACGGCGGCGCTGAACGACCTCCAGCGGTACGACGGCTCGATCCCCTGGAGCACCACCAGGTCGCGCTCGGGGAAGCGGGCGACCCAGAACGTGGTGGTCGGCCACACGATCGACCGGGTGACGCCGTCGACGAGCTCGACGTGGGGGCGCCGGCTCTGGAAGTCGGTGTGGACCTCGGGGTCGATGTGGGCGATGCGCTCGGCGCCGCCGTGGCGGGCGAGGTAGGCGGCGGCGAACGTGGCCGCGTCGGCGGCGTCGTTCCAGCCCTCGAACGCAGCGACCATCAGCGGCCGGCGCAGTGGGCCCGGGTCGTCCTCCCAGACCAGCCCGTGGTCGGTGGTGGGGTCGGGCTCCGGGGGCGTCACCCCTCCACCCTAGATGGGCCGTCGGGCTCCGGGGCCGGGGCCCCGGTGGCGCCGGACGCGTGCAGGGCCGCGATCTCGTCGGGTCCGAGGCCGATCTCGGCCAGCACCTCCTCGGTGTGCTCCCCGAGGCGGGGGGCGCCCCGCCGCACCGACACCTGGGCGTCGTCGAACTGCATCGGCGCGCAGGCGAGCCGGGCGGTGGGGTGCTCGGGGTGGGGGGCGAGGTAGCCGTTGGCCACGACCTGGGGGTCGTCGATCACCTCGAGCGGCGACGCCAGCGCCGAGAAGATCGTGTCCTCGGCCCCGAGCCGGGCCCGCAGCTCGGCCAGGGTCCGGGTCGCGATCGCCTCGGTGACCCGGGCCTGGAGCTCGGCGGCGTGGGCGGCCCGGGCGGCGGTGTCGACGAAGCGGGGGTCGTCGATCAGCTCGGGGAACCCGAACGCCCGGCAGGCCGGGGCCCAGTGCCGGGGGTCGTCGATCATGCCGAGCATGAGCCAGCGCCCGTCGGCGGTCTTGTACGCGCCGACGAGCGGGTTCGACCGGACGGTGCCTGCACCCATCTTGTCGGGGTCGCGGCGGAGCACCGTGGTCGCGGTGAGGTCGACGCCCAGCTGCCAGACCGCGAAGTTGAGCAGCGAGACGTCGACCACCGTGCCCTGTCCGGTCCGCTCACGGTGGAACAGCGCGGCCGCGATCCCTCCCGCGAGCATCGCCCCGCTCGGCGCGTCGCCCATCGCGCCGCGCTGCATCACCATCGGGCCCTCCTCGGGGGTGAGGATGTGCCCGAGGCCCCCGCGACCCCAGTACGACACCGAGTCGAAGCCGCCCTCGTCCGCGTCGGGGCCCCGCTGGCCCTGGCCGTGCCCCTTCGCGTAGACGAGGCGCGGGTTCACCGCCCACAGGTCCTCGGGGTCCGTACGCAACTTGGCCCGGGCCGACGGGAGGAAGTTGGTGATGAACACGTCGGCGTCGGCGACGAGCCGGTCGAACGCGGCCCGCCCGGCCGCGACGCGCAGGTCGAGCACGATCCCCCGCTTGTTGCGGTTGTAGAGCTCCCAGAGGAAGTTGAAGTCGCCGGTGTCGGCCACGAACCCCGCGCCCATGATGGCGCGGAGGGGGTCACCCGTCGGGCGCTCGATCTTCACGACGTCGGCGCCCCAGTCGCCCAGCACGGCCGCACAGCTGGGCACGAACCCGTGCTCGGCCAGCTCCACGACCTTGATCCCCTCGAGCATCCGCATCCCGATCCCCCTCGGTCGGCGCCGGGCGCCACGTCGCGCCACGGCGCGCCACGGCGCGCAGCGTCGTGGCGCGGGAAGTCTCGCAGACCGACGGTCCGGCCCGCTCGGGGAAGATCCTCGCTAGGGTCGGCCCGGGATGGGGCCGCACGCGCAACCGGGACCGGATTCGTCGGGACCGGGGTCGTCGCGCCGGGGCTGGGGTCGCCTGCCCTCGGGTGACGACCTCCGCCGGCTGGGGACGCGGGGCACCCGCATCCTGGTGCTGTCCGCGCTCACCGGCGTGCTGGTCGGGCTCGCGGTCGCCGCGTTCGAGGCCGTGGCCGGCGAGGTGCTGCTGCACCGGACGCTCGACCTCCCG
>CAIUKV010000175.1 GCA_903899845.1 uncultured Actinomycetes bacterium | reverse complement strand
CGCCAAGTTCGACCAGCCGCTGTTCGGTCTCCGCGACGCCACCACGGGCGAGGTCGACGGGTTCGACGTGGAGATCGCCCGCCTGGTGGTCCGGGAGGTGTTCGGACGTCGGGTCGCACGCAACATCCGCTTCGTCGAGACGCCGTCACGGACCCGGGAGGATGCGCTCACGTCGGGGGCGGCCGACCTCGTGGTCGCGACCTACACCATCACTCCCGAACGCGAGGCGGTGATCGACTTCGCCGGCCCGTACTACACCAGCGGCCAGGCCATCCTCACCCGGAAGGCCGACACCGCGATCCGGGGCACCGCCGATCTCGGCGGTCGACCGGTGTGCACCGTCTCCGGGTCGACCTCGGCCACCAACCTGACCACCCGCGTCCCGACCGCGGTCCCGGTGCTGGTCGACACCTACTCCGAATGCGTCACCCGCCTGCGGGCCGGCACGGTCGATGCGGTCACCACCGACGAGGCCATCCTGCTCGGCTACCTCGCCACCGAGCCCGGGGCGTTCCGGCTGGCCGGATCGCCGTTCACCTCCGAGCCGTACGGCATCGGCATCGCTCCCGGCGACCCCGCCCTCGTGCGGGAGGTCGGCACGGCGCTGCGCAACGCGTTCCGGAACGGGTCGTGGACCCGGGCCTGGAAGCGCACGATCGGGAGGACGGGCGCCCCCGTTCCCGATCCGCCGGTCGCCACGTCGCGGCAGGCGTCCCGCGTCTGACCGAGCCGGCCCGCACCGCCGCACGGTGGGGTGGGGCCGGAAGGGATCGAACCTTCGACCGAGGGATTATGAGTCCCCTGCTCTGACCACTGAGCTCCGGCCCCGACGACGCGCACCGTAGCCCCCCGTCGGTCGGGGCGCGGTCGACTCAGGCGCCGTCGAGGTACTCGCGCAGGCGCTGCGTCCGGGTGGGGTGCCGGAGCTTGGCCAGGGTCTTGGCCTCGATCTGACGGATCCGCTCCCGGGTCACGCCGAACTCCCGCCCGACCTCCTCGAGCGTGCGGACCTGGCCGTCGTCGAGGCCGAAGCGGAGCCGCATGACCGCCTGCTCCCGGAGCCCGAGCTCGTGCAGGGCGTCCTCGATCTCGTCCTTCAGGTCGTCGCGCTCGGCGGCGATCGCCGGGGAGATCGCCTGCTCGTCCCGGACGAAGTCGCTGAGGACGCTGTCCTCCTCCTCGCCGACCGGGCTCTCGAGCGACAGCGGCTCCAGCGCGATCCGCTGGATGTCGCGGACCCGCTCGGGGCTGAGGTCCACCTTGTCGGCGATCTCCTCCACCGACGGCTCACGTCCGAGCTCCTGGTGGAGCTGGCGCTGGACCCGCAGCACCTTGTTCATGGTCTCGACCATGTGCACCGGGATCCGGATGGTGCGGGCCTGGTCGGCGATGGCCCGGGTGATCGACTGCCGGATCCACCAGGTCGCGTAGGTCGAGAACTTGAACCCCTTGGTGTGGTCGAACTTCTCGACCGCCCGCATCAGCCCGAGGTTGCCCTCCTGCACGAGGTCGAGCAGGGCCATGCCCCGGTTCACGTAGCGCTTGGCGATCGACACCACCAGCCGGAGGTTGGCCTCGGTGAGGTGCTGGCGGGCGAGGTCGCCGTCGTTGACGCTCCACTCGAGGTTCGCCCGCTCCTGGGCGGAGAGGTCGGTCCGCTCGGCCAGGGCGTGCTTCGCATCGACCCCGGCCACGATGCGCTGGGCGAGCTGGCGCTCCTGCTCCGCGGTCAGCAGCTTCACCCGACCGATCTCCCGCAGGTACATGCGAACCGGATCGAACGACTCACCCGCCCGCTCGGGACGGAGATCGGCGGGGCCGCGCTCGGCCCGGGCCTCCGAGCGGGGGCGCGCCGGGATGCTCCGCGCCCGGGGCGGGCCGGACGGCCCCTCGGCAGGTCGCTCGGCCTGCTCGTCCTCACGACGGAGCTCGTCGTGGACCTCGTCGACGACCTCGATGCCGTTCGCCGCGAGGTCCGCGTAGATCCGGGCGAGCTCCTCGGTCTCGGGCTCGAGTTCGGGGAACTTGGAGAAGAGCTCGTGGTTGGTGAGGAACGTGCGCGACCCGATCTGGGCGAGGAGCACGGTCACGACGTCGAGGGCCGGACCGGTCGCAACGGTCACGTCGTCGCCGTCGGTGGGCGGCTCGGCCGGCGTCGGATCGATGACGTTCGCGGTCACGGAGTGCCTCTCACGAACCGTCCGGGTCCGCTCCGGCGGACTGGGACACCAAACCTACCAACCGCAACGCCGGCTCCCGGGCCAGCGACCAGTCCCCCATCTCGCGGTGATGGGCGACCTCGTCGAGCAGGCGCTTCACCTCGGTCGCCCGCTCGTCCTGGGCGTCGAGCAGGCGCGTCTGCAGCTCGCGCGCCCGGGGCTCGGCCGCGTTGACGAGCAGCCGGTCGGCCACCGTGGCCGGCTCGGCGTCGGCGGTGGGCTCTTCCACCGCGAGGCGTTCGAGGAGGTCGCGCACGGGACCGGTGCTGGCGTCGAGCGCGTCGTGGAAGGTGTCGGCACCGGCGAGCAGCACGAAGACGGCCCGGGCCTGGGGATCGGCGAACAGCGGTGCGTCGATCCAGTCCGCCACGACCTCGGGAGCGTGGATCGCCCAGCGCAGGAGGTCGAGCTCCCGCCGGTCGACGGGACGGGGCGGCGGCGGGCCCCCCGACCGGTCCCCGGAGCCGCCGGGACCGTCGGACGGATCGTCCGTGACGGGGCGGCGGCGGGGCTCGTCGCGACGCCCGGCCCCACGGGCGGGACCCCGGCTCGCCGCGGTGGCCACCGCGCCCCGCAGGACGTCGGCCTCGATCGAGAGCCGGGCGGCGAGCTGCATCACGTACTGGTCCCGCACCAACTCGTTGGGGTGCTGCGCGACCAGAGCCGCGGCGGCCTGACCGGCCCGGCCCCTCCCTTCGGGAGTGTCGAGGTCGGCGGCGCCGAGCAGGCGGTCGAGCCGGAACTGCAGGAACGGGGTGGCCTGCTCGACCGCGGCGACGAGCGCCGCGGGCGACTCGTGCCAGACCTCGGCGGGGTCGCGACCGGCGGGCAGCGCGGCGACCCGGAGCTCGATCGCGTACTCGCTCTCCCACGCGTACCACTTCTCGGCGGCGCCCTGACCGGCGGCGTCGGCGTCGTACGCGAGCACGACCCGGCGGGCGAGGTTCTTCAGGGCCCGGACGTGGTCGTCGGTGAGGGCGGTTCCGCAGGTGGCCACCGCGTTCGGCATGCCGGCCAGGGCGAAGGCCATCACGTCGGTGTAGCCCTCGCACACCACCACCTCGCCCCGAGCGACGATCTCGGCCTTGGCCCAGTGGAGGCCGTAGAGGATCCGGCTCTTGTGGTACAGCGGGTTGTCGGGCGAGTTCTTGTACTTGGGCATCTCGTCGCCGAGGGCGCGGCCGCCGAAGCCGGCGGGCTCGCCCCGGGAGTCGAAGATCGGGAACAGCAGCCGGGCCCGGAACTGGTCCTGGAGCCGGTTGGCCCGGTTGACGAAGGCCAGGCCGGCGGCGACGAGGTCGTCGCGGGCCACGCCCGCCTTCTGGAGCGTGCGACTGAGCTGGTCCCATTCGTCGGGGGCCCAGCCGAGCTTGAACCGCCGGGCCGCCTCACCGTCGAAGCCGCGTCCGCGCAGGTACCGGCGGGCCGCCCCGGCGTCGGGCGACTCGAGGAGGAGGCGGTGGTACTCCTCGACCGCGATGCCCACGACCTCGGCGAGGCGGGCGTTGCGGGACTTCTGCTCACCCGAGCGCTTGTCGTCGTAGCGGAGCTGGATGCCCGCCTTGGTGGCGAGGCGCTCGACCGCCTCCACGAAGTCGAGGTGCTCGAGCTCGCGCACGAAGGTGATCGCATCGCCCGAGGCCTGGCAGCCGAAGCACTTGTAGAGCCCCATCTCGGCGTTCACGTAGAACGACGGGGTCTTCTCCTGGTGGAACGGACAGAGGCCCCGGTACCGGGTGCCGACCTTCTTCAGCGCCAGGTGCTCGCCGATGAGCGCGACGATGTCGGTGGACTCCCGGACCCGCACCACGTCCTCGTCGACGATCCCCATCCGACGGCGAGGTTAGGGGGCCTCAGACGCCACGGGGCAGGTCCTCGGGACGCCACCCCAGCAGCTCCACCCCGAGGCCGAGGGCGAAGCGGTCGGTCATGCCCGAGACGTACTGCACGGCCATCGCGGCGGCGAGGTCGGAGCCGGGCTCCGGGACCGGGCCACCCCGGGCGACGTCGGGCAGGCGGTGGGGAGCGTCGGCGAAGTGGTCCACGAGCCCCCGCAGGAGCCGGATCGCCTTGTCGGCCTGCCGCCGGGACGCCGGCCGCAGGTAGATCCGCTCGAAGTTGAAGGCCCGGAAGTCGGCCAGTGCCCCCGCCGCCGGCTCGGTCATCCCGACCCGGCCCGTCCGCTCGATCGCCTCGAGCACGGCGAGCACGAAGGTCCCGATCTGATCGCTGCGCCGATCGCCGACCACGTCGCGGACCGAGGCGGGCAGGTCGCCGGGCACCAGGATCCCCGCCCGCACCGCGTCCTCGAAGTCGTGGCACACGTAGGCGATGCGGTCGGCCCAGGCCACGACCTCGCCCTCGGGGGTGGCGGGCGGGGGGCGGCGCCAGGAATGGTTGCGCACCCCGTCGAGGGTCTCGCGGCACAGGTTCAGCTCGGCCAGGGTGACGTCGGCGCCGTAGACCGCATGGTCGTAGCCGGTCTGGGGCAGGTAGGGCGAGAACGCATCCTCGGAGGCGTGGCCGGCCGGACCGTGGCCGCAGTCGTGGGCCAACGCGATCGCCTCGGCGAGGGGCAGGCACAGGCCCGCGGCCCGGGCGATGCCGGTGGCCACCTGGGCGACCTCCACCGCATGGGTGAGCCGGGTGCGGAGGTGGTCGTCCTCGGGGGCGATGAAGACCTGGCACTTCCCGGCCAGGCGCCGCCAGGGCCGCGAGTGCTTGATGCGGTCGAGGTCGCGCTCGAAGCAGAGTCGGTAGGGGTCGGGCGCCTCGGGCACCAGCCGGTCGCCGGCGCCACGCGGTCGGGTGGCCCCGGGTGCCAGCTCCTCGTCGAGACGGTGCTCGCGCTCCTCCCGCCCCCGCAGCGGCGCACCCACGAACCCGTCGACCCCGGGGTGGGCGTGGCGGACCACCGGCTCGGCCCCGACGAGCCCGAGGGGCGGCGCCGGAGCCGAGGGCGGGGCGGGGACCGGATCGAGCGGCGCAGCAGGTTCCGAGATCATGGTCGGAGGGTACCCACGGGGTGTGACACGCATCCCCACCCCTGATCCCCACCCCTGATCCCCACCCCTGATCCCCACCCCGTACGAGCATGTGACGGTCAGCCACCTATTCGGTGGCTCCGCGTCACATGCTCGGGGAGGGGGACGGGGATCCGGTCAGGCGGTGCTGCCGGGGCCGGCGGCGCCCAGCGCGGCGTGGGCGGCGGCCAGGCGGGCGATGGGCACCCGGTAGGGCGAGCAGGACACGTAGTCGAGGCCCACCTCGTGGCAGAACGCCACCGACGTCGGATCGCCGCCGTGCTCGCCGCAGATCCCGAGCTTGAGGTCGGGCCGGCGCTCGCGCCCGAGGCGGACCGCCGTCCGGACGAGCCCGCCGACGCCCTCCATGTCGATCGTCTCGAACGGGTTGTAGGGCAGCAGCTGGCGCTCGAGGTACACGGGCATGAACCGACCCTCGATGTCGTCGCGGGAGAAGCCGAACGTCATCTGG
>CAIUKV010000174.1 GCA_903899845.1 uncultured Actinomycetes bacterium | reverse complement strand
GGAGTCGATCACCGGTCCCCCACCGCACCCCGTACCGCGGTCGTCGCCACCGGTCGCCCTGCTGTGCTGGGTCTACGTGTCGAACGTCCTCGCGAACGCGGTCTTCTTCGGACGTCCGGCCGTCGCTCTCATCGGCGCCGTGGGCATGGGCATCCCGATGGCCGTGGTCGCCGTGGGGCTGCGCACCCCTCAGCCCCAGGGGGCGTCGGCATGAGGGCGCTGCGGCCGCTTGTCGTGCTGTGTTCCCTCGCGGCGGTGGCGGGAGCGGTCCACTGTGCCGTCAACCGCCGACACCTGACTCACCTGGGACCGAGACCCGAGCGGGTCGCCGCCCGGGTCTCGGTCCTGGTCCCGGCCCGTGATGAAGCGGCCACCATCGCGACCCTCGTCGCGGACCTACGGGCGCAGCAGGGGCTCGACGACGCCGAGTTCCTGATCCTCGACGACGACTCGGCCGACGACACCGCCGAGCGGGCACGGCGGGCCGCCGCCGGTGATCCACGCATCACGGTCCTGAGCAGTGACGAGTCCCCACCGCCCGGGTGGCTCGGCAAGCCCTACGCCTGCCACCGGCTCGCGGCCGCAGCGAGCGGCGACACACTCGTGTTCCTCGACGCCGACGTGAGGGTGGTGCCCGGGGCGGTCGCCGCCGCGGTCGCGGAGCGGGAACGGCTCGGGGTGGATCTGCTGAGCGCGTGGCCGCGTCAGCGGGCGCTCACCCCGCTGGCGCGACTGGTGCAGCCCCTGCAGCAGTGGTCGTGGCTGACCACCCTCCCCCTCGACGTCGCGCGCCGATCCCCCCGCCCGTCGATGGCCGCGGCCAACGGGCAGTTCCTCGTGGTGGGCGCCGCCGGCTACGCGGCCGCCGGGGGCCACGGGGCCGTGGCGGGCGAGGTCCTCGAGGACATCGCCCTCGCGCGAGCGGTGAAGCGGGCCGGCGCCTCAGCCGACATCACCGATGCGAGCGCGGTCGCCCACTGCCTCATGTACGAGACCGACGCGGGCCTGCTGGCGGGCTACCGGAAATCCCTCTGGGCGGCCTTCGGCGGTCCGGGCGGCAGCGTGGCGGCGACGTCGGGGCTCGCCCTCGTCGGGTGCCTGCCGGTGGCCTACGCGGTCGCGGGCAGGCACCGCCCCACCCGGGCGATCGCGGCGGCGGGATACGCGGCTGCCGTGGTCAACCGGGTGATCGCCGCCCGCGCCACGGGATCCACCGCCTGGCCGAGCGCCTTCGCGCACCCGTTGGCGCTCGTCGTCCTCGCGGTGCTCACCGCCGACTCCGCCCGTCGGCACAGGACCGGATCGCTGACCTGGCGGGGGCGCCCCGTGACCCCCGCCGTGCGCGCCTGACGGCCCAGCGGTCGACCGGGCCTCGTAGGCTGGACCGATGGCGCGCATCATCGTGGTCGGAGCGGGAGCCGGTGGGTTGGCCGCCGCCGCCCGGCTCGGCGCCAAGCGGCATGAGGTGACCGTCGTCGAGGCCGCCGGTCACGTGGGCGGGAAGCTGCGGACCCTGCGCCGGGACGGGTTCGCCTTCGACACCGGCCCCAGCCTGTTCACACTGCCCGCCGTCTACCGCGACCTCTTCCTCAAGACCGGGGGCCCCCTCGAGAACGAGGTGGACCTGCTGGAGACCGAGCCGGGGTTCGGCTACCACTTCGCCGACGGATCACGGCTGCAGCTGCCGGGGTCGAGCATGGGTCGAACGTGCACCGCGATCAGCGACCAGTGGGGGACGGCTGCGGGCGACTCGTGGCGGGACCTCATGGCACGGGCAGCCACGATCTGGCGGCTGACCCGGGAGGCCGTGCTCGGGACCGCGATGCAGGGGCCACGACAACTCCTGGCGCTGGCCCGACCCGCCGACCTGCGTGCGGTGGCACCCTGGCGGTCGCTCCACGACATGGGTTCCCGGGAACTCACCGATCCGCGGCTGCGTATGGTCCTGGACCGCTACGCGACGTACAGCGGATCGCTGCCGCAGCGGGCCCCCGGGGCGCTCATCACGATCCCCTTCGTCGAGCAGACGTTCGGGCTGTGGCACATCGGCGGCGGCCTGGGTAATCTCGCCGACGCGATGCACCGACGCTGCGAGAAGGCAGGTGTCACGTTCCGGCTCGGGACGGCCGTGGACCGGATCACCCACACCGACGGCGCCGTCACAGGGGTCCTGACGTCCGACGGGCACCACCTCGCCGCGGACATCGTCGTGTCCGACGCGGACGCGCGCCGCCTCGGTGAACTCACCGAGGGGGCCGTCGGCGCACCCGGCCGCACCGCGTCCTACGGCGGGTTCGCGATCATGCTCGCGCTGTCGGGCACCACCCCGGACCTGAACCATCACAGCGTGTGGTTCCCGGCCCGGTACGCCGATGAGTTCCGTGATCTCGCGGCCGGCCGCCCGGTGGCCGATCCGGCGATCTACGTGTGCCGCCCCGACGACCCGACGATGGCGCCGCCCGGGTGCGAGGCCTGGTTCGTCCTGGTCAACGCCCCTCGTCACGCGCCGTCGCAGGCCGACGGCCACGACTGGTCGGACACTGCGGCCAACGAGAGGTATGCCGATCGGGTGCTGGACCTCCTCGCCGAGCGTGGCCCGGACGTCCGCGACCGTGTCCTGTGGCGCGAACTGCAGACACCGTTGGACCTCGGGGTCCGGGACCGGACCGGGGACGGTGCCATCTACGGCACCGCCTCCCATGGCGCGCTGTCGGTCCTGCAGCGGGCCCGCAACGAGGGGCCGCTCGACGGGTTGTTCCAGGTCGGCGGGACTGCTCACCCCGGCGGTGGGCTCCCTCTGGTGGGCATGGGCGCCGAGATCGTCGCGGGTCTCATCGGACGGGCCTGAGCACGGGCTGACCGGTCGCTGTGCGTCTCCGGCGCATCAGGATCGGCCCCGGCGCCAGCCGGCCAGCCGCCCGTCGCGTGAGATGAGACGCAGCCGCCGGACAGCATCGCGGCGGCACTTCTCGGTGGCGACCACGAGCATCCGGTCCCCCGGCCGGAAACGTGTGAACGCGTCCGGGACGAAGCCCGTGCCGTC
>CAIUKV010000173.1 GCA_903899845.1 uncultured Actinomycetes bacterium | reverse complement strand
GCCCCGGCCGTGGCGGCCTTGGTGGTCGCGCCGAGGATGATGGCGACGAAGATCGCGGTGAGCACGACCTCGGCGATCGCGCCCGAGGCCAGGTCGTAGAAGAACCGGCCGTTGCCGTCGACGTTCTGGCCGTAGGCGTTCGAGGCGAAGGCGCCCTGGGTGATGGTGAACCCGCCGGGCCGCCCGGCCTGCACCGCCCACAGCACCGCGACGGCCCCGACGGCCCCGAGGCACTGGACCACGACGTAGCCCGGGACCTCCCGCCACTCGAACCGCTTCGCGGTGGCGAGGCCGACGGTGACCGCGGGGTTGAAGTGGCCACCCGAGACGTGGCCGAAGGCGTAGGCGCCGACCACGACCGTGAGGCCGAAGGCGAGGCTCACGCCCAGGTAGCCGATGCCGAGGTCGGTGACGTTCGGGAACTTGATCAAGGCGCCGCCGACATCGGCGGTGCGGGTGGTGTTGGCGAGGGCCTTGGCGGCGAAGATCGCCGATCCGCAGCCCCCGAGGACGAGGAGGAAGGTGCCGAGGAACTCGGCGCCCCACTTCTTCGCGCGCATCTTCTCTCCCGGGGGTCGGGCGGGGCCTGCCCTGGACCCGCCGTGCTTCAGGTGCCGGTCAGCCTGCCAGGGGTGGGTGCGCGCACCGGGGATGCCCGGCATCGCCTACATTCCGCCCATGGGGCGAACGGTGACGACGGAACGGACCGGTCGGGGAGCACGGGGGCGGCGCCTCCGGGCGGTCGTGGTGGTGCTGACCGCTGCGGCGGTGGGGGCCACGACGGTGGGCGTCCCGGCCGCAGGTGCGGCGACGCCGAAGCGCGGCGGTGAGATCGTCTGGGGCCTCGAGGCCGAGACGACGGGCGGGTGGTGCCTGCCCCAGTCGCAGCTCGCGGTCTCCGGGATCATCGTGGCGAACGCGATCTACGACACGCTGACCACGCTCAACCGCAAGGGCGAGTACGTCCCGTTCCTCGCGAAGTCGGTCACCCCCAACGCGACCTTCGACCAGTGGACGATCGAGCTCCGGGAGGGCGTGCGCTTCCACGACGGCACTGCGCTCGACGCCGCGGTCGTCAAGCTCAACCTCGACACCTACCGAGGTCTCAACCCGCGCGTGCCGGCCCGCCTCCTGAACTTCGTGTTCGCCAACGTCGCCGACGTGCGGGTCACCGGACCGCTCAGCCTCGTCGTCGCCACGAAGACGCCGTGGCCCGCCTTCCCGGCGCTGCTCCACAGCGGTGGCCGGATCGGCATGCTCGCCCCGGCCCAGCTCCAGGACTCCGCGACCTGCGCCACCAACCTCATCGGCACCGGCCCGTTCGAGAAGGAGTCGTGGCGGCCGAACGAGGAGTTCGTCGCGGTCCGCAATCCGGACTATTGGCAGCCGGACCTTCCCCGGGCCGAGCGCATCCGGTTCCGGCCGGTGCCGGACAGCGCAGCCCGGCTCACCCAGTTCGAGGGCGGTGACCTCGACGTGATGCACACGACGAGCCTCGACAGCGTCGTGAGCCTCCGCAAGGAGGCCAAGGCGGGCAAGGCCAAGCTCTACGAGGCCAAGCGTGGCGGCGAGGTGTCGTACGTGATGCTCAACTCGGCGAAGGCGCCGTTCGACGACCCGGTCGCCCGCCAGGCCCTCGCCTACGGGCGCGACGTCGCCGAGGTGAACCAGATCCGCAACCGGGGGATCCCGCTGCTCGCCGACGGCCCGTTCGGTCCGGGCGCGGTGGGCAACGTCGCCGACAACGGCTTCCCGCAGCGCAACGTGAAGAAGGCCCGCGCCCTCGTCGCCCAGTACGAGTCCAAGGCCGGCAAGCCGCTCGCGTTCGAGTACCTCTCCACCACCGACCCCGAGGCGATCGCGATCGCGCAGCTGGTGAAGGAGCAGGCCGCCGAGGTCGGGATCGACGTCTCGATCCGCACCGTCGACCAGGCGACGCTCATCAACGAGGCGCTCGCCGGCACCTACCAGGCGATGGGGTTCCGCAACCACCCCCAGACCGATCCCGACGCCCAGTACGTGTGGTGGCGCTCGGGCTCGCCGATCAACTTCGGCCGGATCAACGACCCCGAGGTCGACCGGCTCCTCGACGCCGGCCGGGTCGAGATCGATCCCGAGAAGCGGGCCGTGATCTACGAGGACCTGAACCGGCGGTTCGCCGAGGGCCTGTGGAACCTGTGGTCCTGGTACACGGTCTGGGCGGTCGCGGCGAAGCCCGAGATCATGGACGTGCTCGGTGCACCGCTCCCCGACGGTGGCGGGAGGCCGGCGTTCCTCGGCGGGTTCGTCTCCGTGGCCGGGGAGTGGATCCGGCGCTGACGCTCCACGGCGCGGCCCCGTACGATCCGGGGCCGTGACCCCGCCACCCGCGCCCCGCTGGCCCCACGGCCTGCGCGCGCTCGGATCGCGCGACTACCGGGTGTTCTGGGGTGCGGCCCTCGTCTCGAGCATCGGGTCGCACATGCAGCTGGCCGCGCTGGGGTGGGTGGTCGCCGTGCTGACCGACAGCGCCACCAAGGTGGCCCTGGTCGCGTTCGGCACCATGATCCCGCTCGTGGTGCTGAGCCCGGTGGCGGGGTCGCTCACCGACCGGTTCCCCCGCCGAGGCCTGCTGCTCGCCACGATGGCGTTGCAGACGGCGCAGGCCACGGCCCTTGCCGTGACCTGGGCGCTCGGGATCCGCGAGTTCGCCCTGATCTTCGTGCTCGCCTTCGTCGGGGGCATCGCCACCGGACTGAACGGTCCGGTGTTCCAGGCCTTCGTGCCCGAGCTCGTCCCCCGGCCCGACCTGCCGAACGCGGTGATGCTCAACTCGGCGCAGTTCAACGTGGCCAAGGCGCTGGGCCCGATGGTCGCCGGCGTGCTGCTCGTGCGGACGGCCGGCGCGACGTGGTGCTTCCTCGCGAACGCCCTCACCTTCGCGGTGGTGATGATCGCAGTGGCGTCGATCCGCGAGGGCCGGCACCCACCACCCAATGCCCGGACCGGCGGCTACTGGCGCGACTTCGTCGACGGAACGGCCCACGTCGCGCGTGACCCGGGGCTGCGCACGGCCATCGGCCTCAACGGGTTCGTGGCCGCGGTCGGCCAACCGCTCGTCCCCCTCATCCCAATCGTCGCGCTCGAGCTCTACGACGCCGACTCGGTCCAGTACGGGGTGCTCGGCGGCGCGCTCGGCGTGGGCGCGATCCTCGGGGCGGTGGTCACGGGCCGGCTCGACGGACGGTGGCGCCCGAGCCGCATCCTCGTGCTCGGCCTGCTCGGCTACGCCGCCTGCACGGCGCTCGCGGCGGTGTCGGGCTCGCTCGACACCGGGATCGTCGCCATCGGCGGCACCGGGGCGGGGTTCCTGATGATCGTGGCGACGAACAACTCGTCGATCCAGGCGTTGGCGCGTGAGCCGTGGCGGGGCCGGGTGCTCGGCATCTGGCTGATGGCGTACGGGATCGCGTACCCGGTCGGGGTGCTCGTGCAGGGGGTGCTCGTCGATGCCTTCGGGGTGCGGTCCGTCCTGCTCGCCGACGCGCTGATCCTCGCCGGCGTCACCGGGCTGCTCGCAGTGCGCCGCAGCCTCGAGGCGACCGACCGTGCGGTCGCGGCGATCCCGGGTGGGCACCCGGATCCGGTTGCGGACGGGTCGACCCCGTGACGACCCGCTGGTCGGGGAGCGACGTCCCCCGCGGCCCGGACTACGACGCCCGGTGGGCGCGCCTGGCCGAGGCCGGCGAGTCGGTGCACGGTGAGGCGGATCTGGTGGAGGCGCTGCTGCGCGAGACGGGCGGGACCCGGGTGCTCGACGCCGGGTGCGGCACCGGCCGGGTCGCGATCGAGCTGGCCGCGCGGGGCTTCGCCGTGGTGGGGGTCGATGCCGACCCGGCGATGCTGTCGGAGGCCCGGGCCAAGGCGCCGGGACTCCCCTGGGTCGCGGCCGACCTCGCCGCGCTCGACGCGGCGCCGGGAGCCGTCGACGGTCCCTTCGACCTCGTCGTGCTGGCCGGCAACGTGATGATCTTCGTGGACCCGGGCACCGAGGGCGCGGTGCTGGCCGGGGTGCGGGCCCGGACCGTCGCCGGCGGGCTGCTGGTGGCGGGCTTCCAGCTCGGGCCGGGGCGGCTCGACCTGGCCGACTACGACCGCCTCGCCGCGGCGGTGGGCCTCGAGCCGGTGGCCCGCTTCGCCACCTGGGCCCGGGACCCCTACACCGGGGGCGACTACGCCGTCTCGGTCCACCGGGCCCGGGGGGACGCGCCGGGAGGGCCGGGCTAGCATCACCGTCCTCGTCAGCCACACCGGCAACACCGCGGTCACCCGGCCGCCCCGGACCAGGACTCCGATGCCCGTTCCCCGCCCGGACCTCCATCGCCGGATCTCCCGCTCCGTGCCCCTCCTCGCCGGGGTCCTGGCCCTGGCCGTCGTCGCCTCGGCGTGCGTCGCCGACGCGCCGCCGCCCCCGCCGCCACCGCCTCCCGAGGTGTGCGACGCGCCGGTCGGGAGCACGCCCGACGCCGTGGCGGTGATGGGGGCGTGCCCACGTGTCACGGTCAACCAGATGTTCGACTGGTTCCAGTCCCGGACCGGCACGGGCACGTCACCCACCTACCGGGCGCTCATCCCCTTGCGCGACCTGATCACGCTGTTCGTGGAGGAGGGCCGGGTCGAGGGCGTCCGGGGTGATCTCGCGTTCATCCAGTCGATCGTGGAGACGGGATGGTTCTCGTTCGGTGGCCGCGTGCCGCCGAGCGCGAACAACTTCTCCGGCTTCGGCGCGACCGATGGCACCGCCGACTACGGCGTGTTCCCCGACGCCCGGACCGGCGTGCGGGCCCAGATCCAGCACCTGCGCGCCTACGCCGATCCGACCGCCACCACCTGCACGGTGCCCCCGTTGCACAACCCGTGCGTGAACCCGCGCTTCGGCTTCGTGGTCCCGAAGGGCAAGGCGCCGACCTGGAACCAGTTCGGCAACGGCAACTGGGCCACCGATCCGAACTACTGGACCAAGATCCGCGAGCTCTACTCCGACCTCCTCGCCCGGTACGGCCTGTCCCTGGCCTGAGGCCCGCGACCGCCCGCTCGCCGGCCCGGGACCGGGGTGGCGGTCAGATCGCCGGGAGGGCGAGACGGGCGCGCACGGGGCGGTGGTCGGAGCCGACCGCGGGCAGGACGCCGCCCTCGGCGACCGAGATCCGGCCGCGCACGAGGACGTGGTCGATCTGGCTGTGCGGCCGGTCGGCGGGCCAGGTGCGGCCCCGCACCGCGCGCCGCAGACCCCGCAGCAGCGCGACCGTGGGCGGGCCCCAGAAGTTGCAGTCTCCCGCGACCACCGTCGGTCGGTCCGCCGACGGCAGGGCCCGGGCCAGTCGCCGGAGCTGATGCGGTGGTCCGTGGGGCAGGCGCGAGGTCAGGTGCACGGCGACGAGGTCAACCGGCTGCCCGGCGACCGCGACCTCGAGGTGCAGCACCCGACGCCGTCCGAGCGGGTCCCCGGGCGTCGGCCCCACCGCAGGCCGTGCGAGCTCGCGGGCGGGGAGGCGGCTGAGGACGGTGACCGAGACCGTGCCCGGACCCGTCGGGTCGAGCACGGGACGCTCCGGGCGCACCGAGACCCGGCCGAGCGGGAGGTCGTGGACCTCGTAACCCCGGTCCGCCGCGAACGCGTCCACCGCACCCGTCTGCCCTTCGGGCCGGTACACCTCCTGGAGCACGATCACGTCGGGGTCGCCGAACGACGCCAGCGCACCCCCCAGGTCGAACTGCGTGCCGCGCCGTGCTCCGGTGTGGGGCCACAACCCGCAGTGGGTGTTGAACGAGACCAGGTCGAGTTCGGGCACGGCTCGGCTCAGGCCGCCGGGAGGCGGACCACGAAGCGGGCGCCGTGGGGCTCGGCGTCCCCGACCGCCACGGCGCCGCCGTGGCGCTCCACCGTCGTGCGCACGACGGCGAGCCCGAGGCCCATCCCCCCGGCGTCGCGGGCGCGACCCTCGTCGAGCCGGGTG
>CAIUKV010000172.1 GCA_903899845.1 uncultured Actinomycetes bacterium | reverse complement strand
GGGTGCGGGCGCGGGTGCGGCCGGGTCCGGTGGGCCCGGGGTCGGCCGCGCCGTCGTCGGGGGGGTGGCGACGGGCGGGGCGACTGGGGTGCCGGCGGTGTCGCCCGGGAGCGCGCTGCCGCCGGGTCCCGCGCTCGGGGGCGTGGGCTCGAAGCGGTTCGTCCACCCGACGCCGGGGAGCCACACCTCGGGCCAGGCGTGGGCGTCGAGGTTGGTCACCACGGAGCGACCGGTGACCGGGTCGCGGGTGCCGGGGGTGAATCCCACCGCCACCCGCGCGGGGATGCCCACGGCGCGGGCCATCAGGGCGTAGGTGCTGGCGAACTGGACGCAGAAGCCGCGGCGGGTGCGCAGGAACTCGAGGGTGGCGTCGGCGCTGTCCTGGAGGTCGACCTGCGGGTCGTAGGTGAAGGTGCCGTCGCGGAAGAAGTCCCGCAGGCGGCGGGCCCGCTCGTAGGGCGTCGTGGCCCCGGCGGTGACCGTGACGGCCAGGGCGCGGACCTCGTCGGGCACGTCGGCGGGCAGGCGGGTCGCGGGCACGAGCGCGGGCGGGGGTGGGGTCACCTCGAGCTGCTGCGCCGGGGTCGGCTCGGGCGGCGGGGCCGAGGTCACGGAGTAGCGGAGCCCGGTGACGCTGCGGGCCTCGGTCACCAGGGTCAGGGAACCCTTTACCACCAGGGTGTCGGCCCGGCTCACCGCGACCGGGGCGAAGGCGGCGGGCATCCAGCGCTCGCCGAGGCGTCCGATCTCGAAGCGCTGCACCACCGCGTCGCGCGGCACGGCGCCGTCGAGGCCCCGGGTGATGTCGCGTCCGTCGGCCTGCAGCGTCCACTGCCCGCCCGCGGCGGGGGAGTAGCGGTCGAGCGCCACGGTGCGCCAGTACTGCGGGGTGCGCGCGTCCACCGTGAACAGCTCGATCTCCTCGCCCCGGCGCAGGTTGTCGGCCACGTCGACGAGCGGCGGGATGCTGGTCTGGTAGGTGGACGAGCCCCGACCGTCGGGGCGGAGGTCGAGCAGGGGTGGGGCGTCGGCCCCGGGGAGCCGGGGCGCGAGGGCCACGCCGACGAGCGCAGCGGCCACGGCCAGCCCGGTGCCGACGACGACCACGCGGGCGCCGACGCGGCCCGAGCCGACGCGGCCGGGGGCCCGGGCCCGGAGGGCCTGGCGTTGCACGGTGCAGAACACGCCCCCTGCCACCACGACCAGCGCCGCCGCACCGACCCCGGCCGCGGCGTCGGTGCCCGGGGTGAGCGCAGCGACCCAGACGAGCACCGTCACCTCGGGCCCGAGCGCACCGACGGTGGCCCGGCGGCGCGCCGCGAGCGCGTCGGCGGTGGCCGCGGCGCACCAGCAGACGATCACCGCGATCAGCACCACCCCGGGTCGGTCGGCCACCGGGGTCGTGAGGTTCCGCAGCGCGTCGACGCCCGCCCCGAGCCGGTCACCGAGCGCCCGGGCGGTCTCGCCGGTGGGGAGCCCGATGCGGGTGGTGGCGGGCACGGTCGCCCACACGACGAAGCCCACGAGGCCGGCGGCCCACACCCCGATCTGGGCCGCGAGGGTCCGGGTCCGGGTCGCGAGGCCGAGGGCGTGGGGCAGCAGCGCCGCCGCGAGGAGGGGGAGCACCCAGCGGTCACCGGTCACGAGCCGACCCATCCCGAGCGCGACCCCGGCGCTCACCGCGGCGAGGGCCAGGGTCGGCCCGACGGTCGCGGTTCGGACGGTCGCGCTTCGGACGGTCGCGGTCGGGCGGCGGGGCCGCCCGGTGGCGGTCACCACGGGGCGACCGCCCGGGCCCGTCCCGACGTCGCCCGGCGGGTCCGCCACGCCTCGGGGAACGCGACGGCGCGCGCGTCGACGACGGTTGCGGCGCCCCGCGCGGCCGCGGTGATCTCGCCCCCGGTCACCACCAGGGTCACGGGACCGGGGGCCCGGAGGTGGCGGCCGAGGCCGGCGAGGCCGGCGAGGCCGGCGTCGTCGCCGGCGCTCACGACCACGACCGGTCCCGGCCCGCCCACGCGACGGCGCGCGGCGCCCGTCACCCGGCCGGCGACGTCGGACGCATCGACCGTGTCGACCGTGTCGATCGCGTCGACGGCGTCGGTGGCGTCGACGGCGACGGTGGCGAGACGGTCGAGCAGGTGGCGCGGGTCGGTCGTCCGGCCGGTCAGCACGGTTCCCGCCGTCGTGGTGCACGCGAACGGTCGCCGGGCGAGGCCGAGCGCGACCGCGAGCGACGACACCGCCTCGACCGCCCGCTCGAACGCCGCGCCCCCGGGATCGGGGATCCCGGCCCGGGTGTCGAGGACGAGGAGCGTGGTGCCGAGGCGCGGGGCGGCGAACTGGCGGACCATGAGGTCGTCGGCGCGCGCGCTCGAGCGCCAGTGCACCCGACGGGGGTCGTCGCCGGTCTCGTAGGGCCGGACCGCCAGGAACTCGCCGGCGTCGTCGTCGGCCACGGCACGGCGCGCGGTGCCGTCGGTCGCGATGCGCCGGCCCCCGGCCGCCATCCCGGGTGGGTCGACCGTGTGGACCCGGGGACGGACCAGGACCGACTCGGTCGGGGCCACCACCCGCAGGCGCACCACCAGCCCGAGCGGATCGGTCGACTCGAGCAGGGCGGGGCCGAGCTCCACCCGGCCTCGGCGCTCGGTCGGCAGCCGGTAGGCGGACTCGGCCACCGCGCCGGGCGCGAGGGGCGAGCCCACGAACCCGGCCCGGAGTCGCCCGGCGTCGATGCGATCGCTGAGGTCGAACGTGGGCACGGCCCGCTCGGCCCGGATGTGCAGGTCGACGCGGGCGGCGTCGCCGACGTGCAGACGGGTGGGCGTCACCCGGCGGGTCACGGTGAGGCCGGACCGGGCCAGGCCCACCGCGACCGCGGCGGCGGCCACGGCCGCGAGCGCCGCGACCCCGATCACGTCGAGGGGCACCGCCCCGAGGATGCGGCCGGCGACGAGGAGCCCGACCCCGGCACCGACGACCGTCCAGCCCCGGCGGGTCGGCCGGAGGGACCGGGGGGGGCGGCGGGGTCGGCCGGTCATCCCCCGGCCCGGGGCACCGGCACCCCGTCGAGGACCTCGCGCACGACGTCGGCCTGGGTGGTGCCCCGCAGGTCGGCGTCGGGTCCGAGGACGAGCCGGTGCTCGAGCACGGCCGGCGCGAGCCAGCGCACGTCGTCGGGCGTGGCGTAGTCGCGCCCCTCGCTCGCGGCGAGGGCGCGAGCCGCCCGCTGCAGTGCGAGGGCGCCGCGGGGGCTGACCCCGAGGAGCAGGTCGCGCCGCCGCCGGGTGGCCCCGACGAGATCGACGATGTACTCGGCGAGGGCGGGGGCGACGTGCACCTGGGCGATGGCGGCAGCGGCGGCGACGACGTCGTCGGCCGACGCCACCGGGTCGAGGTCCTCGGGGCGGCGCTGGCCGCGCCCCTGGGACTCGAGGATCCCGACCTCGGCGGCCCGGTCGGGGTAGCCCATGGGGATGCGCATGAGGAACCGGTCGAGCTGGGCCTCGGGCAGGGGGTAGGTGCCCTCGAGCTCCACCGGGTTCTGGGTCGCGACCACCACGAACGGTCGGGGGAGCGCGTAGGTGCGGGCGTCGACCGTGACCTGGCGTTCCTCCATCGCCTCGAGCAGGGCCGACTGGGTCTTCGGCGACGCCCGGTTGATCTCGTCGGCGAGGACCACGTTGGCGAACACGCCGCCGGGACGGAACTCGAACGTGCTGGTCGACCGGTTCCAGATCGACACGCCGAGCACGTCGGAGGGCAGCAGGTCGGGGGTGAACTGGATGCGGTGCCAGGTCCCCGCGATCGAGCGCGAGATCGCCTTCGCGAGCGAGGTCTTGCCCACTCCGGGGACGTCCTCGATCAGGAGATGGCCCTCGGCGAGCAGGCAGAGGAGCGCGAGGCGCACCTGGTCGGGCTTGCCCTGGATCACGCGCTCCACGTTGTGCATGAGCGTGCGGAACAGCGGGGCGACCACGTCGCGGCGGGGCGCGGCGGCCGGTTGCACCACGGGACCCTCCTGGCGCCGTCGGAGCGCGAACGGTACCAGCGGGGTCGCGGCGCGACGCGGCGCGACGCGACGCGGCGTGGCGCAGCGCAGCGCGTAGCGTCCCCGTCATGACCGCGGGCACGGGTGCTGGAGGACGGCCGCGCGGCAGGGCCGACGGCGGGAACGACGGCGGGGGCGACGGCAGGGCCGACGGCGGGAACGACGGCGGGGGCGACGGCAGGGCCGACGGCGGGAACGACGGCGGGGGCGACGGCGGGGGCGGCCGGGGGACCCGCCGCGCGCTCGGGGCCGTGGTCGTGCGGCCGCGCCTGTGGGCGACGGCGCTGCGCCAGGCCGGACGCATGGCGGCCCCGGGGTGGTGGCGACGCCCGCCGTTCCTGCCCCGTCCGGACCGGCGCTACCTGGCGTTCCGGTTCGAGACCCACGCCGGCGCCGCCGACCGCCCCCTCGCCCCGCGCGAGCTGGTGGCGTACCTGGAGTGGTGCCGGACCGAGGACCGGCGGGTGCGGGGCACCCGGCGACGACGTCGGTAGCATCGGCGCACCGGCGGACGCGGAGGCCCGGTTGGACCGCACGCTCATGCTCAACGCGAGTTTCGAGCCGCTGTGCGTCGTGCCGATCCGGCGGGCCGTGGTCCTCGTCCTCAGGGACAAGGCCGAGATCGTCGCCCGCACCGACGGCGAGCTCCACGCCGAGCGCCTGGTGCTCCCCGCACCGTCGGTGATCCGCCTCACCCACTACGTCCGGGTGCCGCACCGGAGTCGGGTCCCGCTCTCGCGCCGGGCGGTGTTCGCGCGGGACGGGCACCGCTGCCAGTACTGCAGCCGGGCCGCCGAGAACATCGACCACGTCGTGCCGCGGTCGCGGGGCGGCACCCACACCTGGGAGAACGTGGTGGCGTCGTGCCGGGCGTGCAACTCCCGCAAGGAGGACCGCCTGCCCGCCGAAGCCGGGTTCCGCCTGACCCGCGCCCCGCGCGCGCCGCACGCGAGCCTGTGGCTCGTCGCGACCGCCGGCACGCTCGACCCGGCCTGGACCCCGTTCCTGCCGGTCGCGCGTTCGGCCTGAACCGCGGCCGGGCGGCGACGAGTGGCTGCGCCGCTCAGTCGGTCATCCGGGCCGGGTCACCCGTCGACCGCCGAAACGGGGGGGGGCGTCGCTGCGAGCGAACGGCGCCCGGAGCGCCGTGCTCCGCCACGAGGTCGCTCGCGACGTCGCGAAGCTTGCGGTTCTCGTGTTGCGACCGGGCGGTGAGGCGCGTGAACGCCTCGTCGGGGCTGCAGCGGTGGAGGGCGATGAGGATGCCCTTGGCCTGCTCGATCGGGGCGCGGCTGCGCAGCGCCTCCTGGAGCTGGCGGACCTCGGTGTTCGCCGCTTGGAGGCCGAGGCCGGCGACGACGACCGCGGCCGCTTCGGCCATCGCCACGGCGGCGCGTTCGTCGTCGCGCGAGAAGCTTCGCCCGGTGGGCGCACAGAGCGTGAGGGTGCCCACCGGGATGTCGACGATGACGATGGGGACGGCGAGGGTCGCCCCGACGCCGAACGTCGCGGCCTCCTCGGCGAGCTCAGGCCACCGGGTGGCGATGGCCTCGGTGTCGGCGTGGACCGCCTCGCCGCGGACCCAGGCCTCGATGCTCGGACCCCGACCGACGCGCCGGCGCAGGGTGGCGATCGCCTCCGACGCCGGGTGGGTGGCGCCGCGGGAGACCGGGCCGTGGTCGCACATGAACACCACCTCCGCCATGTGACAGGCGGCGACGGCCGCGACGGCGCGCCGGGTGATCCGACCCAGCTGCTCGTCGACGAGCATCCGGGTCGCGGGGACCTCCGAGCACCACGGCGGGGGCCTCGGGGTGGGGTCGGCCCGACCGGTCGGGTCGCGGTCGACCGGTGTCGGCCCGGCCGGGTGATCGGGGTCGAACGGTCGGGGTTGCACGGCGCTCCAATCCTCTGAGACGCGCGCACCGCCCCCGGACCCCGCTGACCGCGGACGACCGCGCACGCCTGGTGCCTGGTCTTCCGGCTGCCTGCTCAACCGAGTTCACCGTAGCGCTGCGGGGAGGCGAAATGTCGTATTGATGACCGATGGCCACGGACACTGCGCCGGACCCCGCGACCGAGGGTGGCGCGCCGACCGGCGGAGGTCAGGGGTCGGGGCCTCGGAGTCGGGTGTCGGGGAGAACGTCGGTTGCCCTGACGAGGCGAAGGCCGTCGACCCGAGCGGGGTTGCCGACCAGGGCGAGGCGGCCGTGGGGGACGAGGCGGCGGTGGTGGGTGGCGCAGACGGGCGCGAGGTTGGCCGCAACGCTGGGGCCGCCGTGCGAGACGGGGACGAGGTGGTGGATCTCGAGGCCGTGGCGTGTGGTGCAGCCGGGCCAGGCGCAGCGGCCGGTCCGGGCGAGCACCGCAGAGCGGAGTCGGGGGCTGATCGCGCGGGTGGCGCGGCTGAGGGCCACGGTGACGCCGTGGTCGTCGACGAGGGCGAGGGTGATGGATGCGTCGCCGCGGAGCTGCTCGACCTGCGCGTGGGAGAGGAGGACGCCGTCGGCGACGGTGGCGGGGCCGTCGGCGGGGACGGTGACGATCACCTTCGGGGTGATCCCCTCGGCGGGGGTGGTGGTGTCGCCCCGGGCGCGCCGGGCGAGGGCCACGAGGGCGTCGGCGGCGCGCCGGTCGTGAGGCTCCCACGGCGCACCCTTCGCGGGTCGCAGGCGCTCGGCGATCTGCCCGACGACGGATTCGAACTCGGCGCCGAGGAGGTCGGGGAGGGCGAAGCGACCCTCGAGCATGCCCAGGTGCTCGTTCCACCAGTAGCGAAGTGACCGGGCGGCGAAGCGTCGGCGGGTCTCGTCGGTGGCGGGCACCCGTCCGGTGCGGGCTTCGCGGGCGAGGTCGCCGGGGGAGCAGTGGGGGGCGCGTGCGGCCCATTCGGCGTCGGTGGTGGGGTCGGCCACCCGGGCGGCGGCGTGGAGCTGACCGGGGCTGAGGCGACCGTCGGCGGCGGCGGCGGCGAGGTGGGGCAGCGACTCGAGGGCCCGGGCCGTCTCGAGGGTGGCGCGCACCTCGCGCAGGTCGACGCCGTCGGTGGCGGCGAGGGTGTCGTCGATCGCTCCGCGCTCGTCGAGGATGCGGGTCACCGCGAGCTCTCGCAGGTGGAGGCGACGGCGTTCGTCGCGGAGGCGGATGCGCTCGGCGTGGAGCCAGGCGAGGGGCCGGCAGCGAAGGTCGTCGAGCGTCTCGGTCAGGTCGAACACACCGCGATCATCTCCACCGGGTACGACACTCACCCGGGCGGCGGAGCCCGCCCGCACCGGCCCGCACCGGCGCGGCCCGGCGCGGCCCGGCGCGGCCCGGCGTGCGACCGTGCCCGTGCGGTCACTGCGCCTTGCGGCAGACCCGGTGGCGCAGGACCGCGAACGTGCCGTTGCGCTCCACCTCGAGCAGCTCGAGTGGCGCAGGCTGCACGAGGAGCGGCACTCCGCCGCCGAGGACGACCGGGGCGACCGTGGTCCAGACCTCGTCGAGGAGTCCAGCGTCGAGCAGCCAGGAGGCGGTCTGGCCGCCTCCGACGCACCAGACGTCGGCGTCACCGGCGATCCGGCGCAGCTCGCCGGTGACCTCGGCCGCGGGCCGGTCGGTGACGCGCAGGTCCGCGCCGGGGATCGGCCGGTCGAGCGGGCGGCGGGTCCGCACCCAGCAGGGCTGCCGATGCGGCCAGGGGTCGCCGGAGCGATCCAGTGCTCGCGCCACCGAGTCGTAGGTGGCGCGCCCCATGACCATGGCGCCGGCCCGTGCATCGATCTCGGCGAAGCCACCTGGCCCGGCCGGGTCGTGGTCCAGCCCGTCGAGCCAGTCCAGCGTGCCGTGCCGGTCGGCGACGAAGCCGTCGAGGCTCGCCGAGGTCGCGTAGATCACTCTCCCCACGGCCCGATTGTGCCCGGAGGTGGGGACCTCGGTACCGGCCGAGGGGGCGCAGGTGCACTCCCTCGCCCGGTCGCATTCGTCGCGGTGCGCGTCGCCGCCGGGCGCCGGATCCCGTCCGCGCGGGCGCCGGCCCGGCTCGGCCCGGCTCGGCTCGGCCCGGCTC
>CAIUKV010000171.1 GCA_903899845.1 uncultured Actinomycetes bacterium | reverse complement strand
CGTCGAGCGCCCGGGCGGTCGCCAGGGTCGCCCGGGCGTCGCGCAGGTCGACACCATCGGCCGCGGCGACCGAGTCGTCGATCCGGCCGTGCTCGTCGAGGACCCGGGTCACCGCGAGCTCCTCGAGCCGCAACCGGCGCTGCTCGGCCACCAACCACACCCGCCGCGCCTCGAGCCACCCCACCGGGCGACACCGCAGATCGTCGAGCGCTCCCGACCAGTCGAACATGCACCGATCCAAACACCCAGGTACGACACCCAACCCGGGCGGACCAGCACCCAACCCGGAACCAGGCGCCGCGCCTCAGCGGTCGAGCACGCGGATCCGGTCGTTGGCCCGCCGGAGTCGCAGCGCCAGCGACCGGGCGAGGTTGCCCATGACCACGGCCCGCACCGTCGGTCGCTCGGCCGAGATGCGGGCGAAGTCCTCCACGGTGAGCGTGGCGAACTCGACCCGGGTGTCGGCGACCAGCGAGGCCGAGCGGACCCCACCTTCGAGCAACGCGAGCTCGCCGACCGCCACCCCGCCGCCGAAGGCGGCGACCCGGGCGGAGCCGGGCGTCGACGGCGTGCCGAGGCGGACGCTCACCTGCCCCGAGAGGAGCAGGAACACGGCATCGGCGGGCTTCCCCTCGCGGGCGAGGTGGGCCCCGGGCTCGAGCACCCCGTAGGACAACGCGCCGAGCACGGCGTCGAGGTCGTCACCGGCCAGGCCGTGCAGGAGCTCCTGCTCGGTGACGGGACGCGCGGCGTCGGAGGCGGAGTCGGGGAAGTGGTTCGCGAGGACGTCGTCCTCCCACCACTCGACTGCGTCGTCGACCTGGGCGAACGACGTGGCCAGCCGGTCGAAGCCGCTCGGGATCCCGGGCGCGTCGAAGCCGGCGAGCACGAGCGTCCGCCCCGACGCCGCGAGCAGGTCGGCGAGCTCGGCGAACATCGGCAGCAGGTGGTCGTCGACGAGGAGGGCCCGGCGACCGTCGAGCACGACGATCCGGCTCCGGGTCGGGTCGTCGACGACGAAGCCGACGAGGAACTCGGTCTCGGCGAAGCGGATGAGCCCCTGCACCTCGACGACCGTGAGGTCGTCGCCGTGCGCCTCGATGCAGGCGTACTCGGCTGCGGTCCGGGTCTGGGTGGACCGGGCCCGGCCGCCGCGGTAGGCGCCGCGGATGACCCCGGCCGGATGGCCCCGGTCGCGGTGGGGGTGGAGCCCGAAGTCGCCGGCGAGGCGCCGGCACACCTCGATGCCCCGGAGGCTGTTGCCGCGGCCGTCGAGCGGTGGCGAGTAGACCGCGACCCCGGCCTGCCCGGGGAGCACGGCGACGACGGCGCCGCTGACGCCGCTCTTCGACGGGAACCCCACGTCGACGGCCCACGCACCGGCGGCGTCGTACATGCCGCAGGTCTGCATGATGCTGAGGATGCGCTCGTTGAGGCGCTCGTCGAGCGCGCGCCGACCGGTGACCGGGTTGCGGCCACCGGCCGCCAACGTGGCGGCGGCGACGGCGAGATCGTCGGTCGTGACCAGCAGGGAGCACTGCCGGAAGTAGAGGCGGAGGATGGCCTCGGGGTCACCCTCGAGCATCCCCAGGTTGCGCATCAGGTAGGCGATGGCCCGGTTGCGGTCGCCGGTGGCCGCCTCGGACGCGTAGACGACCTCGTCGACCTCGAGGGTCCGTCCGGTGAACGACTCGAATCCGTCGACGATCCGCTGCCACTGCGCCGCTTCGGTGTCGCCGCGCACGAGGCCGGTGGTGACGATCGCGCCCGTGTTCACCAACGGGTTGAACGGGCGGTTCGACTCCTCGTCGACGCGGATCGAGTTGAAGGCGTCGCCGGTGGGCTCGACCCCGACCCGGTGTCGCACGTCGTCGACGCCCCGGTCGGTCAGGGCCATCCCGTAGACGAACGGCTTCGAGACCGACTGGATCGTGAAGGCGTGGTCCGAATCGCCTACCGAGTACCTCGTGCCGTTGACGGTGACGATGCTGATGCCGAACGTGGCCGGATCGGCCGACGCCAGCGCCGGGATGTAGTCGGCGACGGCGCCGCCGTCGAGCGCGGCGAGGTCGGCGTGCAGCGCCTGGAGATACCGGAGCAGCGGCGTGTCGCGGGGCATGGGACCAGAGTGTTGCCGCGTCGGCCCCGCCCGGACCCGTCGTGCGGGCCCCTCGGGGTCCGGTTCACCGAGCGTTCACACGGCGCTCGCACCCAGGGTGCGACGGCGCGGCGCCGCTACGGCCGGCCGCTGACCTTCTGCAGGAGCCCGTAGTCGACGGCCATCCACAGCGTCTTGGAGAACGGGTATCCGACGATCGGCCCGAGCAGCATGATCGGCACCAGCACCGCCAGGCTGGGGCCCACGGGGACGTCGGGCACGGTGGCGACGAGGATCACCACGAACCCGACCACGAAGACGGCCATCGTCATGGCGATGTTCACGGCCAGGGCGCCGGTGAAGTACCCGGGCTCGCGCTCGAAGTGGAGCCCGCAGCGGGGGCAGTCGGGGACCAGGGTGAAATAGCGCCGGAACAGGTGCCCGGCGCCGCAGCGGGGGCACCGTCGGGTGCAACCCCGCCAGAACAGGCGACCGGCTCCGGGGAGCCCGGCGGTCCGGTCGGGCCGGTCGGTCCGGTCGGGTCGGGCGGGTCGGTTCACGGGCGCTCCGCGTCGTCGGGATCGTCGGGATCGTCGGGATCGACCCGCGGCCAGGCCGGTTCCCCCGGCGTGGCCGAGTCCGGGCAGATCGAACGGTACCGGCAGCCTCGGCAGACGACCGGGTCGGCCACCCCCGGCAGCGCCTCGTCGGTGCGCATCGCGGTGGCGATCCCGGCGAGCCAGTCGCCCACCGCGTCGATGTCGTCGGCCTCGGGGGCCCACTCCTCGGGGTCCTCGACGATCTCGGC
The DNA here is from genome assembly GCA_903899845.1 of uncultured Actinomycetes bacterium. Classification (GTDB taxonomy): domain Bacteria; phylum Actinomycetota; class Acidimicrobiia; order IMCC26256; family PALSA-555; genus CAIUKV01. The sequence goes on along the minus strand of CAIUKV010000171.1, from coordinate 10,936 downwards.
GGCGAGGTGCTCGTAGCGGATCCGGAGCCCGAGCCCCTCGGCCGCGGCCGTGGGCTCGGCCACCCACGCCTGGACCCGGGCCCGGGGGTCGTCGGCGACCCGGGTCGTCGCGACGCCGCCGGTCTTGTAGTCGCGCACGTCGAGCACGCCGTCGTGGATCCAGACCGCGTCGAGGCGGGCCGAGGCGATGAAGTTCGGTCGTCGGGGCTGGAGGCGCACGAGCGTGACCTCGTGCCCGAACGACTCGGCCCCGATCGGGCAGCGCCGCGCGTGGTCGGTGAGCTCGGCGCGGACCCGAGCCTGCCCGCCGTGCAGGTCGACGATCTCGTCGATGCGGACCGGGTCGTCGCAGGGACCGTCGTCGTGGAGCCGGCGCAGGAGGTCGTGGACCCGTTGCCCGTGGACCGCGGGCGGGCCCTCGTCGCTGGCGGGGATCTGGAGCAGGTACTGGTCCTGCCAGAGGCGGCGGCACCGGGACCAGGCCTCGACCGCGCTCGGCGTCAGGGTGACGACGCCGGGGACGAGCGAGTCCCGGTGCGTGCGCACGATCATGGCCCGCGGGAACTCGGGGCAGCCCTTGCGGTGCGCGCACATCGTGCACTCGCTGCCGCGCTCGGCGCGCGGGTCGGCCGTGCGGACGCGCAGGTCGGCGAGCCGGGCGACGATCCCGTCGTGACACGCGGCGACGACGGTCGGCCCGTCGTGGACCTCCTCGACCCGGGCGCCGCGCAGCAGGTCGGTCCACGACACGGCGAGTGGCCCGGTCCCGATCCAGTCGGCGAGCCGGACGACCGCGGCCCGCACCGACCAGTCGTCGAGTGGGCGGGCCGGCGGGGTGGGCGCACCGAACGCGACCTGGCGGATCTCGGGCCGCCCGTCGGCGTCGCGCGCGACGAGGTCCACCCAGCCGCCGATCCGGGCGTCGATCCCGGCGACCTCGCTCGGGCGCTCGAGGCCGTGGTCGTGGAGCGTCACCGTCCGGTCGCCGAACAGCGTGCGGTACCAGTGCCCGGCCTGCTCCACGACCCGGGCCTCCTCGGGGCGCAGGTGGGCGGGCGGGGCCGGCCAGGCGGCGTCGCCGACGCGGGGTGCCTGCGCGTGGGCGGCGCGGGCGGCGGCGAGGAAGGCGTCGCGGATGCGGGCGCGCGGCACGGGGTCGGGTTGGCCGGGCTCGGCCCGCAGCGCTCGGTCGAGGCGGCGGGGGCAGCCCTCGGTCGCGATCCGCAGGAGGTACGGGGTGACCCGGGGGCGGGGTGCGTCGTCCCCGGGGACCGGCGCTGATGACGCGGACACGGAGGCGGAGGGTAGAGGAGGCGGGGGCCGCGCGCGGCCGGGGCCGTCGGTACACTCGGCCTCCCCGGCTGGAGGAGGCCCCGTGACCGACCCGCTCGCCGCGCTCTCGGCCGTCGACCCGCAGATCGCCGACGTGATCCGCCGTGAGGTCGACCGCCAGAACACCACGATCCAGCTGATCGCCTCGGAGAACTTCACCTCCCCTGCGGTCATGTCGGTCCAGGGGTCGGTGCTCACCAACAAGTACTCCGAGGGCTACCCGGGCAAGCGGTACTACGGCGGCAACGTCGTGGTCGACGAGGCCGAGGAGATGGCTCGCGAGCGGGCGTGCGCCCTGTTCGGGGCCGAGCACGCCAACGTGCAGCCGCACTCGGGCGCCAACGCCAACATGGCGGCGTACCTCGCGCTGCTCGACCCGGGCGACACCGTCATGGGGATGCGCCTCGACCAGGGTGGGCACCTCACCCACGGATCGCCGGTGAACTTCAGCGGGCGCATCTACCGCTTCGTCGCGTACGGGGTCGACGCCGCGTCGGAATGCCTCGACTACGACGAGATCCGGTCGGTGGCCCTCGCGGAGCGCCCGAAGCTGATCGTCGCCGGGGCGACCGCGTACCCGCGCACCATCGACTTCGCCCGCTTCCGCGCCATCGCCGACGAGATCGGCGCGCTGCTCATGGTCGACGCCGCCCACATCGCCGGCCTCATCGCCGGCGGGGCCCACCCCTCGCCGGTGCCGCACGCCGACGTCGTCACCTTCACCACCCACAAGACGCTGCGGGGCCCGCGGGCCGGCACGATCCTGTGCCGGCAGGAGCACGCCGCCGCGATCGACAAGGCGGTGTTCCCCGGCCTGCAGGGCGGCCCCCTGATGCACGTGGTCGCAGCGAAGGCGGTGGCCTTCCACCTCGCCCAGCAGCCCGACTTCCGCGAGTACGCCGCCCAGATCGTCGCCAACTCGCGTGCGCTCGCCGCGGGCCTGGCGGACGAGGGGTTCCGCATCGTCTCGGGTGGGTCCGACAACCACCTGATGCTGGTCGATCTGCGGCCGTTCGGCGTGACCGGCAAGGTCGCCCAGGAGGCGCTCGACCTCGCCGGGATCACCACCAACAAGAACGCGATCCCCAACGACCCCGAGAAGCCCTTCGTGACGTCGGGGCTCCGGCTCGGGACCGCGGCGGTCACCACCGCGGGCATGGCCGAGGAGCAGATGGCCGAGATCGCCGCCCTGATCGCCCGGGTGCTGCGGGCCCCCGACGACACCGAGGTGCGCGACGAGGTTCGGGAGTCCGCCGCCCGCCTCTGCAGCAAGTTCGTGCCGTACCCGGATCCCGTCTAGGCCCGGGCCGGGCGGGCAGTCGGGGGGCGATCCGCCGCAGTGGTCGGGTACCTGGTCGTCGGGGGGACGGCAGCGGTGGTCACGTTCCTGGCCACCTACCTGATGCGGTGGGTCGCGCCGCGGGTCGGGGCCATGGCCCAGCCGGGTGGCCGCTCGGTGCACGAGTACCCGACGCCCACCCTCGGGGGTGCGGCGATGTTCCTCGGGCTCCTCGCCGCGATGCTCGTCGGGTCCCGGATCCCGCAGTTCGACGCGATGTTCACGGGCTCGTCGGAGCCGGTGGGCATCCTGCTCGCCGCCGGGGTGATGTTCCTGGTCGGGGTGGTCGACGACTCCCGGGAGGTGTCGGCGCCGGCCAAGGTCGCCGGGCAGGTGCTGTCGGGCAGCGTGCTCTCGATGTTCGGTGTGACGATGCTGTACTTCCGGGTGCCGTTCGCAAGCTTCGAGTACATCGTGCTGTCCCCCGACCTCGCGTCGCTGCTCACCGTGGTCGGCGTGGTGATCCTCGCCAACGCGATGAACCTGATCGACGGCCTCGACGGGCTCGCCGCCGGGATCGCCGCCATCGCCGGCCTCGCCCTGTTCCTCTACGCCGATCGGCTGTTCAAGGCGGGTCTGCTCGAGGGGACCAACATCGGTCCCCTGGTGGCGATCATCGTCGTGGGGGTCGCCGCCGGGTTCCTGCCCCACAACTTCAACCCCGCCCGCATCTTCATGGGCGACGCCGGGGCGATGCTGCTCGGACTGCTGCTGGCGGTGACCACCATCACCATCGGGGGTCGCACGGCCGACCAGTTCAGCGGTCAGACCTACTTCTTCTTCGCCCCGCTCGTCATCCCCATCGTGATCCTCGGCGTGCCCATCGCCGACACCGTGTTCTCCTTCTTCCGGCGACTCCTGCGCCGCCAGTCGGTGTCCCAGGCCGACCGGGAGCACCTCCACCACCGGCTCATGCGCCTCGGCCACGGGCCGCGGCGGTCGGTGGTCATCCTCTGGCTCTGGACCGCCGTGCTCTCGGCCGCGGCCCTGGTGCCGACCTACACGAACCGGGGGAACTCGCTGGTCCCCATCGCGCTGGCCGCGCTCGCGCTGCTGCTCTACAGCTACTTCCATCCCGGGGTCGTCCGGCTCCGGCGGCGGGACCGCGCGGCCCGGGCGGGTGGGGGCCCCGGTCCGGTCGACGCCCCGGGCGCGCCCGGCGGCCCGGGGGACCACGGGGCCCCGGGGCCGGGGCGGGTCGAGCCACCACCGGCCACGGTGGTGGACCTCGACGCCCGGCGCCGGGCCGCCGGCGGCAGCTGAGCGCCGCGCGGGTCCGGGGCCACCGGCCACGGTCGGACTCCGCTTGGCGCCGGGCCGTCGGGCGCGTCTAGGTTCCGGGCCGTCGTGACGTGCACCCAGACCCGGGTGCGGCCGGCGAGCGCCCCCGGGCGCACGGACCTCGTGCGGAGTGCGGTCGTGAACAGACGCGAGCGGCGGTTCACCGTGCCCAGCGCCGATGAAGACGCGCTGAGCCACGCCATCGCCATGGTCGTCGCCCCGCTCGCGATGGGCCTCTTCGGTGCGTGGATCGACGCACGGCTCGGAACCGGCTGGATCTTCGCCGCCCTGCTCGGCGTCATGGGCGTCGCCGGGGCGCTGGCCTCCGCGTACTACCGCTACGAGGCCCGGATGGCCCGGCACGACGAGGGCAAGCCCTGGACGCGGCGGGCGGCGGCCCGGTCGGCGACCCCGGGTGCGCCGGAGGGGCCGTCCCGGTGAGCCCGTTCGAGTTCGCCGTCCCCCCGCCCTCGGTGGAGCGCATCGAGTCGCGCATCGCGGTCGACCTCGTCAAGAAGGCGCTGTTCGTGGCCCCCGTGATCGTGGTCGCCCTCGGGCTGTGGCGGGGCGTCGATGCGGCGCTGGGTGCCCTGCTCGCGCTCGTGGTCGTGATCGCGAACTTCCTGGCGTCGGCCGCCATCATCGGGTGGGCGGCCCGCACCGTCCCGCACGCCCTCCCCGGGGTCGCGCTCCTGAGCTTCCTGGTGCGCCTCGCCGCCATCACCGCCATCGGCGCCGGGGTGAAGGCCGCCGGTATCGTCGACTGGCCGGTGTTCGGCATCACCCTCGTCGTCACCTACCTGGGACTCCTGTTCTGGGAGCTCCCGTCGATCAGCCTGACGCTCGCTTCACCCGGCTTGAAGCCCAAGCCGGGTCAGTTCGAGGAGTAAACGCACGTTGGTCCTGGCCGAGCTGCTGCCCAACATCAACGAGCTCTTCGAGTGGAAGGGCCTCGTCGGTCCGCACACCTGGTACGAGTTCAACAAGGTGTCGCTGATGGCCTTCGTCTCGACCATCATCTGCATCGCCCTGTTCTGGATCGGCGGCACCCGGCGCCGCCTCGTTCCCAGTGGCGTGCAGAACGTCGCTGAGGCGGGCTACCTCGCGGTCGAGGACAACATCGCCCTGGCCGCGATGGGGGAGGAGGGCCGCAAGTGGACGCCCTTCTTCGCCACGATGTTCTTCTGGATCTTCTTCATCAACATCTGGTCGGTCGTGCCGTTCGTGCAGTTCCCGGCCACGTCGCGCTTCGCGATCCCGCTGTTCCTCGCCCTGGTGAGCTGGCTGACCTTCATCATCGCCGGCTTCGTGTACCAGGGACCGAAGTACTTCTTCTCGAACATCAACCCGCCCGGCGTGCCGGGCCCGATGAAGATCATCGTCATCCCGATCGAGTTCTTCTCGAAGTACCTCGTCCGGCCGTTCTCGCTGGCGGTCCGGCTCTTCGCCAACATGACCGCCGGCCACGTCCTCCTCGCCATCTTCGCGATCATGACCAACGAGCTCGCGATCTCGCGCAACTCCGGTACGTTCCAGCTGATCTTCGCCCCGCTGCCGTTCCTGGGTCTCATCGCCTTCACGGCGTTCGAGCTCCTGGTCGCGGTGCTGCAGGCGTTCATCTTCACGATCCTGACCGCCGTCTACATCAACGAGTCCGCCCACGCCGAGCACTGAGCCCGGTGCGGTCGAGCGAGTCCCGTCACAACAAGGAGCACACAAGGTGAACTTCGCCGTCACTGTCATCGCCGCCCTCGAGGGTGACCTCGCGGCCGGCCTCGCCAAGGTCGGGTACGGCCTCGCCACTCTGGGCCCGGGCATCGGCATCGGCTACCTGGTGGGTCAGTCGGTGCAGGCGATGGCTCGCCAGCCCGAGATGGCCGGCCAGGTGCGCACGACCATGTTCCTGGGTCTGGCGTTCGCCGAGGCGCTCGCCCTGATCGCCTTCGTCCTCTTCTTCCTGTAGGAGTCTCCCGATGCGGATCCGCAGACTGCTCCTCGGAGCGCTGCTCGTCGTCGGGTCGGTCGCGGCCCTGCCGACACCGGCCCACGCCGCTGGCGCGAAGGACCACGCCAAGAAGCTCTACGCGTGCGTCCAGAAGGCGGTCGAGGAGCACCCCGAGGCCAAGAAGGGCGAGGGTGAGGAGTTCGAGAACGCGCTCGAGGACTGCAAGAAGGCGGCCAGCCTCCTGATCCCGGCGCTGCCGGAGATCCTCTGGGGTGGTCTCGCCTTCGTGATCGTCCTGATCGTGCTCACGAAGTTCGCCTTCCCCGCCCTCAAGAAGGGCCTCAAGGCCCGCGAGGACAAGATCCGCGAGGATCTCGAAGCCGCCTCGCGCGCCCGGGAGGAAGCCGAGGCCGAGTCGGCCCAGTACCGGTCGGCGATCGGTGACGCCCGGTCCGAGGCGAACACGATCCTCGAGGAAGCCCGGGCCGACGCCGAGCGGGTCCGACGCGACGTCGTGGCCCGGGCCGAGTCCGAGGCGGCCGAGATCCGCGAGCGCGCCCAGGAGGACATCCGCCTGGCGCAGGAGCGGGCCATGGCCGACCTCCGGGCCCAGGTCGCCGACCTCTCGATCGGCCTGGCCGAGAAGGTGGTCGAGCGCAACCTCGACCGCGACACCCAGCGGGCGCTGATCGACTCCTACATCGACTCGGTGGGGAGCGGCTCGCGGTGACCGCCGACGGCTCCAAGGTCGACGCCTACGCCCGGGCGATCCTCGAGCTCGCCCGGGCCGAGGACCGGGTGCGCCCGGTGGAGGACGACCTGTTCCGCTTCGTGCGGGCCCTCGAGGGCTCCGAGCCCCTGCGGGCGGCGCTGAGCGACCCGCAGCTGCCGGTGGAGCGGCGTCTCGCGGTGGTCGACGAGCTGACCGAGGGCAAGGCCCTCCGGCTCAGCGCGGCGGCGATCGGGCTCGTGATCGCCGCCGGCCGGGTCAACGACCTCGGGGCGATCGCCGACCGCTTCATCGAGCTCGCTGCGGCCGAGCGGTCGCGCGAGGTCGCCGAAGTCCGGTCGGCGGTCGAGCTCGACGAGGCGCAGCTCGCCCGGTTGACCGAGGCGCTGGGGCGGGCGACCGGCAAGGCGGTCGAGGTGAAGGTGGTCGTCGACCCGTCCGTGCTCGGCGGGTTGGTGGCCCGGATCGGCGACACCGTGATCGACGGGACGGTGCGCCACCGCCTCGACCAGATGAAGGCCCAGCTCTAACTCCCGACTGCACCACGCAACCGAGAGGCAATCAGGACATGCCCGAACTCACCATCAACGCCGACGAGATCGCAGCCGCGCTGCGCAAGCACGTCGAGACGTTCACGCCGTCGACCGAGGCCGCCCGTGTGGGTCGGGTGCTCGAGGTCGGCGACGGCATCGCCCGGGTCGCCGGGCTGCCCGAGACGTCGGTCAACGAGCTGCTCGAGTTCGAGAGCGGCGTGCTCGGTCTCGCCCTCAACCTCGACGAGAGCTCGATCGGTGCCGTCGTCCTGGGTCAGGCCGAGCAGGTCGAGGAGGGTCAGGCGGTCAAGGCGACCGGCCGGATCCTCTCGATCCCGGTCGGCGACGCGCTGATCGGCCGGGTGGTGAACTCGCTCGGGCAGGCCATCGACGGCAAGGGCCCGATCGCCAGCACGACGCTGCGCCGGCTCGAGGTCCAGGCGCCTGGCATCGTCGGCCGCAAGCCGGTGCACGAGCCGCTCCAGACCGGGATCAAGGCCATCGACGCCATGCCCCCGATCGGTCGGGGTCAGCGTGAGCTGATCATCGGCGACCGCAAGACCGGCAAGACGACCATCGCCATCGACACCATCCTCAACCAGCGTGGGTTGGGCGTGAAGTGCATCTACGTGGCGATCGGGCAGAAGGGCTCGTCGGTGGCCCAGACCGTGGCCACCCTCGAGGAGTACGGGGCCATGGAGTACACCGTGGTGGTCAACGCCCCGGCCGCCGACGAGGCGGTGTTCAAGTACCTCGCCCCCTACGCCGGCTGCGCCATCGGGCAGCACTGGATGGACAACGGCGAGCACGCCCTCGTGGTGTACGACGACCTCTCGAAGCAGGCCGAGGGCTACCGCCAGCTGGCCCTGCTGCTGCGCCGCCCGCCCGGCCGCGAGGCCTACCCCGGCGACGTGTTCTACCTCCACAGCCGCCTGCTCGAGCGGGCGGCCAAGCTGAGCGACGCCCTCGGTGCGGGATCGCTGACGGCGCTCCCGATCATCGAGACCAAGGCCGGCGACGTGTCGGCCTACATCCCGACCAACGTGATCTCGATCACCGACGGGCAGATCTACCTCCAGGACGACCTGTTCAAGTCGGGGGTCCGCCCCGCCGTCGACGTGGGCATCTCGGTGTCCCGGGTCGGTGGTGCCGCCCAGATCAAGGCGATGAAGAACGTGTCGGGAACGCTCAAGCTCGACCTCGCGCAGTTCCGTGAGCTCGAGGCGTTCGCGACCTTCGGCTCCGAGCTCGACGCCGTGTCGCGCGCCCAGCTCGACCGGGGCGAGCGCCTGGTGGAGCTGCTCAAGCAGCCGCTGAACTCGCCGATGCCGGTCGAGGAGCAGGTCGTGTCGATCTACGCCGGCACCTCGGGCGTGCTCGACGACATCCCCACCAACCAGGTGCGGCGGTTCGAGGCCGAGCTGCTCGAGTGGATCCGGGGTCGCCACAGCGGCCTGCTCGCCGAGATCCGTGACACCGGCGCGATGCCCGAGGGCGGCGCCCTCGAGGCCGCGGTCGCCGACTTCAAGCGCACCTTCGTGGAGACCCACGGCGGGACGGGCGCACCGGGCGACCCCTCCGCCACCGACGCCGAGGCTCCGGGCGCCCCCGCGAGCCCCGAGACCCTCGAGACCGAATAAGGGACCCATGGCCTCCGGTCAGGAACGGATCCTCCGCCGGCGGATCCGGAGCATCAACTCGACGAGGAAGATCACCCGGGCGATGGAGCTCATCGCCGCGAGTCGGATCGTGCGCGCCCAGGCCCGGGTCCAGGCGGCGGCGCCCTACGCCGACCAGATCACCCAGGTGGTGCGCGACCTCGCCGCCGCCGGGGGGACGGCGTCGGCCAGCCCGTTCCTCGTGCCCCGCCCCGAGATCCGCAGCGTCGCCCACATCGTGGTCGCCGCCGACCGCGGCCTCTGCGGCGGGTACAACTCGTCGGTCATCCGGGCCGCCGAAGGGTCGATGCGCGAGCACGCGGCGGCTGGGCGCGACTACCAGCTCCACGTGGTGGGCCGGAAGGTCGAGAGCTACTTCCGCTACCGGAACTTCCGCATCGACTCGGTGCACTCCGGGTTCTCCGACCAGCCCTCGTACGAGGACGCCCGCGCCGTGGCCGCCGCGGCCGAGGCCGCCTTCCTCGCCGGCGAGGTCGACCTCGTGCAGCTCGTGTACACGCGCTTCGTCTCGGCCGGGTCGCAGGAGGTCGTGGTGCGGCCGCTCATCCCGCTCGACCCCGAGACGTTCGAGCGTCCCGATCGGTCCGCCGACGCCGTCGCCCCCGACTACGAGTTCGAGCCCAGCCCGGCCGCGATCCTCGAGCAGCTGCTGCCGCGCTACGCCGAGGCCCGGGTCTACGCGGCGCTGCTGAACGCGGCCGCCTCGGAGCACGCCGCCCGGCAGCGGGCCATGAAGGCGGCGACCGACAACGCCGAGGACCTGATCACCAACCTGACCCGGGTGATGAACCGCGCCCGCCAGGACGCCATCACCACCGAGATCATGGAGGTCGTCGGCGGGGCCGAGGCCCTCCGCTCGGGCGACTCCATGCACACGTCGTCCGAACCGCCCCAGTACGCCGCCTGACCTTCGTCCGACCCACCTCGTAGGAGTCCCGCCATGACCGTCACCGCCGAGCCGAGCAGCCCGCAGCCCACGGCCCACAAGGACGGACGCGTCGTCGCCATCGCCGGCCCGGTCGTCGACGTGGAGTTCCCGCCCGACGCCCTCCCCGAGATCAACACCGCGCTCGAGATGGACGCGGAGCTCGAGGGCACGACGATCACCATCGTCGCCGAGGTGGCCCAGCAGATCGGCGAGGGCCGCTGCCGCGCCATCTGCATGAAGCCGACCGACGGGCTCCGGCGGGGCACCGTGGTGCGCAACACCGGCCGGGGCATCTCGATGCCGGTGGGCGACGGGGTGCTCGGGCACGTGTTCAACGTCGTCGGGCAGCCCCTCGACATCTCGGAGTCCGAGCTGTCGGGCATCGAGGACCGCTGGGAGATCCACCGCGACCCGCCCCCATTCTCCGAGCTCGAGCCCAAGGCCCAGATGTTCGAGACCGGCATCAAGGTCATCGACCTGCTCGAGCCCTACGTCCAGGGCGGCAAGATCGGCCTGTTCGGCGGCGCCGGCGTGGGCAAGACCGTGCTCATCCAGGAGATGATCCAGCGGGTCGCCACCCAGCACGGTGGCGTCTCGGTGTTCGCCGGCGTGGGCGAGCGGACCCGTGAGGGCACCGACCTCTGGCTGGAGATGACCGAGTCGGGCGTCATCGAGAAGACCGCCTTGGTCTACGGCCAGATGGACGAGCCGCCCGGGGTCCGGCTGCGGGTGGCCCTCTCGGCCCTCACCGTCGCCGAGTACTTCCGCGACGTCAAGGGCCAGGACGTGCTGCTCTTCATCGACAACATCTTCCGGTTCGTCCAGGCCGGCTCCGAGGTCTCGGCGCTGCTCGGGCGCATGCCTTCTGCGGTGGGTTACCAGCCCACGCTGGCCGAGGAAATGGGCCGCCTGCAGGAGCGCATCACCTCCACCAAGGTGGGCTCGATCACCTCCATCCAGGCCGTGTACGTGCCTGCCGACGACCTGACCGACCCCTCGCCGGCCACCACCTTCGCCCACCTGGATGCCACCGTGGTGCTGTCGCGTGACATCGCCGCCCTGGGTATCTACCCCGCGGTCGACCCGCTGGACTCCACCAGCCGCCAGATCGACCCCAATGTGGTGGGTGAGGAGCACTACAACACCACCCGTGCCGTGCAGGCCACCCT
>CAIUKV010000170.1 GCA_903899845.1 uncultured Actinomycetes bacterium | reverse complement strand
CGACTGCCCGGCTCGGACGCCGCTCGCTCGACTTCCCGCTGCGGCCACCCGCCACCGACGAGCCCGACGCCGCCCACGACCTCGCCCACGTCCGACTGATGGCCGAGATGTACCGGATGCCGCCCCCCGCCCCGCCCCGCTCGCGTCGGCGTCGGGCGCTCGGACGGCTGAGGGGCGCGGTGCCGATCGGCCGGTTCAGCCGGACGAGTCGGTCGTGACCTCGCCGGTCGCTGCGTCCAGGTAGGCCGGGTTCTCGCCGCCACCGTCCACGAGCACCGCGGTGCCGCTGACGTAGCGGGCGAGGGGCGAGGCGAGGAACAGGCAGACGTCGGCGACGTCGGCGGGCTCGGCCATGCGGCCGAGGGGGATGGTGCGGCCCACTGCGGCGATGCCGGCCTCGTCGCCGTAGAAGAGGTGGGCCTGCTCGGTGCGCACGTAGCCGACCGTGACCGCGACGACCCGCACCTTGGGGGCGAACTCAACCGCCAGGGTCTCGGTCAGGTTGAGCAGGCCGGCCTTGGCCGCGCCGTACGCCGCGGTCCGGGGCGTGGCCCGGATGCCGCTGACGCTCGCGACGTTCACGATCACCCCGCCGTCGTCCTGGCCCTGCATCACTGCGTTGGCCCGCTGGGCGCACGTGAACGGCGCGGTCAGGTTGAGGGCGATGATCGACGCGTTGAACCGGGGGGAGGCGGTGGCGCTGTCGGCGGGGGGGCCACCACCGGCGTTGTTGACCAGCACGTCGAGGCGGCCGAACCGCTCGACCGTCGCCGCCACGATCCGGTCGACGGCGTCGGGCTCGCGCACGTCACCGGCGACGAAGGCGGCGGTGCGGCCCTCCGCCGCGGGCGGGTCGGCCGGCTCCGTGCGGCCGCAGACCATGACGTCGGCCCCGGCGGCGAGGAAGGTCTCGGCGATGCCCCGGCCGATCCCTCGGGAGCCACCGGTGACGAGCACGACCCGGCCGGTGAAGTCGAGGGGATCGCCGTGCGCCACGGGGGCAGGTTACGCCTCGCCCCGGTCCCGCCGGGCCGAGGTCCCGGCGCAGGCCGGCACCGGGAGGCTGGCCGGGGGAAGGCTACGCTCCGGGCGTGATCCGCTCCGAGGTCCGGGACCACGTCGCCGAGGTGATCCTGGACAACCCGCCGGTCAACGCCCTCCCGGTGGCGGGCTGGTTCGAGCTCGCCGACACGATCCGGCGCCTCGGGCGCGACCCCGAGGTCCGGGTCGTGATCATCGCGGCCAACCCCGAGCTGCGGGCCTTCCAGGTCGGCGTCGACATCAAGGAGCTCGCCGCCGATCCGACCCACGAGTCGATGATCCGGGTCAACCGGGGCTGCTGGGAGACCTTCGCCGCGGTGTACGACTGCGAGGTGCCGGTGATCGCCGCCCCGCACGGGCACTGCCTGGGCGGCGGGGTGGGCATCGTGGGCAACGCCGACATCGTGGTGGCCGCCGACGACCTCAGCCTCGGCCTGCCCGAGGTCGACCGCGGCGCGCTCGGCGTGGCCACGCACCTGGGCCGTCTGGTGCCGCCGCACAAGCTGCGGGCGCTCTACTACACGGGCGCGACCATCACCGCGCCGCAGCTCCTCGAGTGGGGCTCGTGCGAGCGGGTCGTGCCCCGGGCCGAGCTGATGGACGCCGCGCGCGAGATCGCCGCGACGATCGCGGCCAAGAGCCCGATCGTCATCCGGCGGGCGAAGGAGTCGCTCAACGCGATCGACCCGGTCGACGTCAAGCGGTCGTACCGCTTCGAGCAGGGGTTCACGTTCGAGCTCCAGCTGTGGGGCGACTCCGACGAGCTGCGCCAGGCCTTCGTCGACAAGCGTGCGGCCGACGTCGACACCACGGGGGCCCGGTGAAGCCGCGCCGCCCGGTCGTGGAGGGCTACTTCGAGGAGCGCGCCGACGGCAGCGTCGTGCTCGTCGGCGGTCGGTGCGACGCGTGCGGCGCCTACTTCTTCCCCAAGCGGTTCTCGTTCTGCCGCAACCCCGGGTGCGGCGCGCCAGGCCTGGCCGACGTCGAGCTGTCCACGCGCGGGGTGCTGTGGTCGTTCACCGACAACCGCTACGCCCCGCCGCCGCCCTACCCGGCGGCCGAGCCGTTCGAGCCCTACGGCGTGGGTGCGGTGACGCTCGAGGCCGAGCAGATGGTCGTGCTCGGCCAGCTCGCCCGTGGCACCGACGTCTCGGCGCTCCGGGCCGGCCAGCTGATGGAGCTCTGCGCCGAGGACCTCTACGAGACCGACGACGCGGTCTTCCGCGTGTGGAAGTGGCGGACCGCATGAGCGAGGTGGTCGTCCTCGGCGCCGGGATGCACCCGTGGGGCAAGTGGGGGCGCAACTTCGTGGAGTACGGCGTGGTCGCGGCGCGCGCCGCGCTCGCCGACGCCGGCCTCGGGTGGGACGACGTCGGCTTCCTCGCCGCGGGCAACACGATGCGCAACGGCTACCCCGGCTACGTGTCGGGCTCCACCTTCGCCCAGGCGCTGGGCTGGCGGGGCACCCGGGTGTCGTCGTCGTTCGCGGCGTGCGCGTCGGGGGCGGTCGCCATCGACTCGGCCCGGGCCCAGATCCAGGCCGGCCGCTGCGACGTCGCCCTGGTGGTGGGGGCCGACACCGCGCCCAAGGGCTTCTTCGGCCCCCTGCCCGGGGTCCGGCCCGAGGATCCCGACTGGATCCGGTTCCACGTGCTCGGGGCCACCAACCCCACCTACTTCGCCCTGTACGCCCGCCGCCGGATGGAGGCCTACGGCGCCACCGCCGACGACTTCGCCGCGGTCAAGATCAAGAACAGCCGCCACGGCCTGGAGAACCCCAACGCCCGGTACCGCAAGGCGTTCACCGCCGCCGAGATCGCCGAGTCGCCGGTGGTGGCCGACCCGCTGCGGCTCGTCGACATCTGCGCCACCTCCGACGGCGCCGCCGCGCTGGTGCTGGCCAGCGCCGAGTACGCGGCGCGGCGGGCCGACCGCGACCGGCACGTCCGCATCGCGGCCATCTCGACCGTCACGCCCCGGTACCCCAACACCTACCTCGACATGCCCGACATCGCGACCGACTCGGCCGTCGGCGCGGCCTCGCCCGAGCGGTCGTTCCGTGACTCGATCGCGCACGCGGCCTACGAGGAGGCCGGGCTCGGGCCCGACGACCTGTCGCTGGCCGAGGTCTACGACCTCTCCACCGCGCTCGAGCTCGACTGGTACGAGAACATCGGCCTGTGCGCCGAGGGCGAGGCCGAGGCGCTGCTGCGCTCGGGGGCCACCGCGCTCGGGGGCCGGGTCCCGGTCAACCCGAGCGGCGGGCTGGCCTGCTTCGGGGAGGCGATCCCGGCCCAGGCCATCGCCCAGGTGGTCGAGCTCACCACCCAGCTGCGAGGGGAGGCGGGTGGCCGGCAGGTGACCGGCGCCCGGGTGGGGCTGTCCATCAACCAGGGGCTGTTCGGCCACGGCTCCTGCGTCATCGCGACCCGGTGACCGAGGAGCAGTGATGCCCGACAAGCGCATGACCGAGGCGGAGGTGGTCGCCGAGCTGCGTGACGGCATGACCATCGGGATCGCCGGCTGGGGGTCGCGGCGCAAGCCGATGTCGATCGTGCGCGAGATCCTGCGCTCCGACCTGCGCGACCTCACCGTCGTGGCCTACGGCGGCCCCGAGATCGGGCTGCTCTGCGCGAGCGGGCAGCTGCGCAAGTCGGTGTACGGCTTCGTGTCGCTCGACTCCATCCCGCTCGAGCCGCACTTCCGCAACGCCCGCCAGCAGGGGACGATCGAGGCGACCGAGCTCGACGAGGGCATGCTCCAGTGGGGGCTGCGGGCCGCCGCGATGCGGGTCGACTTCCTGCCCTGCCGGGCCGGGCTGGGCTCGGCGGTCGCCGACAACAACCCGGAGTTCGCCACGGTGCGCTCGCCCTACGGCGACGACGAGTACCTGGCCATGCCGGCGCTGCGGCTCGACGTCGCCCTCCTGCACGCCAACCGGGCGGACGCCCGGGGCAACGCGCAGTACCTCGGTCCCGACTGGTACTTCGACGACCTGTTCGCCATGGCCGCCGACCGGACCTTCGTGTCGTGCGAGCGCATCGTCGAGCCGGGTGACTTCCTCGCCGAGGGGCCGGAGTCCACCATCCGGATCAACCGCATGTACACCGAGGGCGTGGTGGAGGCGCCCTGGGGCGCGCACTTCACGCACTGCATCCCCGACTACCCCCGCGACGAGCAGGTCCAGCGGGAGTACGCCGACTCGGCCAAGAGCCCCGAGGCGTGGGCCGCGTTCCGGGCCAAGTACATCGACATCCCCGAGGCCGACTACCGCCGGATGATCGGAGCGGGCCGATGAGCGCCGACGCGACCCTGAGCGAGATCTGCGCGGTGGCGTGCGCGGAGGCCTGGCGGGGCAGCGGGGAGGTCCTGGCCAGCCCCATCGGCACCATCCCGACCATCGGCGCCCGCCTCGCCGCCCTCACGTTCGAGCCCGACCTCGTGTACGGCGACGGCGACGCGGTGGCGCTCGCCGCACCGCTGCCGATCGGGGCGCCCGCCGACGCGCCCAAGGTGGTCGAGTCGTGGCTGCCGTTCGGGAAGATGTTCGACATCGTGTGGTCGGGGAAGCGGCACGTGATGATGGGCGCGACCCAGATCGACCGCTTCGGGAACCAGAACATCGCCTGCATCGGCCCGTGGGACCGCCCCAAGGCCCAGCTGCTCGGCGTGCGGGGCGCCCCCGGCAACACCGTCAACCATCCCACGAGCTACTGGGTGCCCGCCCACGGCCCGAGGGTGTTCGTGGCCACCGTCGACTGCGTGTCGGGGGTCGGGTACGACCGCGCCGCGGCGGCCGGGCCCACCGCGAGTCGGTACCACCACGTGCACCACGTGGTGTCGAACAAGGGCGTGTTCGACTTCGAGACTCCCGACCACTCGATGCGGATCCGCTCGCTGCACCCGGGTGTCACCGTGGCCGAGGTCCAGGAGCTGACCGGGTTCCCGCTCGTCGTCCCCGCCGAGGTCCCCACGACTCGGTCGCCCACGGCCGAGGAGCTCCGCCTGATCCGCGAGGTGCTCGACCCCGCCGGCGCCCGCACGGCCGAGGTCCCCGACCCGTGACCGACCGTCCGGAGCTCCACCCGGCGCTGCGCACCCGGTTCTGCGACCTGGTCGGGGTCGACTACCCGATCGTCCAGACCGGCATGGGCTGGGTCGCGGGGCCCCGCCTCGTGTCGGCCACCGCCAACGCCGGAGCGCTCGGGATCCTGGCCGGCGCGACCATGACCGGGCCCGAGTTCGAGGCCGCGATCCGCGAGGTGAAGTCCCGCACCGACCGACCCTTCGGGGTGAACCTGCGCGGCGACCAGCCCGACGCCTTCGACCGGGCCGACGTGATGATCGCCGAGGGGGTCCGGGTCGCGAGCTTCGCCCAGGCGCCGTCGGCGCCCCTCATCACCAAGCTGCGCGAGGCGGGCCTGGTGGTGATGCCGACGGTGGGGGCGCGCCGCCACGCCGAGAAGGTCGCGGCGATCGGCGTCGACGCCGTCATCACCCAGGGCGGTGAGGGTGGCGGCCACACCGGATCGGTGCCCACCAGCCTGCTGCTCCCCGAGGTGACCGCCGCGGTCGACGTGCCCGTCGTGGGCGCGGGCGGGTTCTTCGACGGGCGGGGCCTGGTCGCCGCGCTGGCCTACGGCGCCTCCGGCGTCGCGATGGGCACCCGGTTCCTGCTGACCCAGGAGTCCACCGTGCCCGACGCGGTGAAGGCGGCGTACCTCGCGGCGCCGGTGACCGGCACCGTCGTGACCCGCCACATCGACGGCTACCCCCAGCGGGTCATCCGCACGAAGTTCGTCGACCACCTCGAGGGCACGGGCCGACTCATGGCCTACCCGCGGGCGGCGTGGAACGCCTGGCGGTTCCGCTCGCTCACCGGCACCTCGGTGCGCGACCTGCTCACGGAGGGCAAGGCGATGCACGACGCCCAGGGCCTGGCCTGGCACCAGGTGGCGCTGGCGGCGAACGCGCCGATGCTCACGAAGGCCACGCTGGTCGACGGCGACGTCGACGTGGGCATCCTGCCCACGGGTCAGGTCGTCGGGGTGATCGACGAGCTGCCCACGGTCGACGCGCTGGTGCAGCGGATCGTCGCCGAGGCGACCGCCGTGCTCACCCGCCTCGGCGCGTGAGCGTCGCGGTCGGGGGCGGGGCCGACCCGGGCTGGGGCGCGGTCGCCGACGCGTTCGCCCGCAACTTCGCCGACCACGGCGACGTCGGGGCGGCGTGCGCCGTGGTCGTGGACGGGCGCACGGTCGTGGACCTGTGGGGCGGCGCGGCCGACGGTGGCACCGGTCGCCCGTGGACGGCCGACACCCTCGCGATCACCTTCTCGACCACCAAGGGCGTGACCGCCGTCGTGTGCAACCGGCTGATCGAGCAGGGCCGACTCGACCCCGATGCGCCGGTCGCCCGGTACTGGCCCGAGTTCGCGGCCAACGGCAAGGGCGGGATCACCGTCGCCGACGTGCTCGCGCACCGGGCCGGGCTCGCCGACTGCACCGCGGACCTCACCCTCGAGCAGATCTGCGCCGTGGGTCCGGTGGTCGACGCGCTCGCGGCCCAGGCCCCGAACTGGGAGCCGGGCACCGCGCACGGCTACCACGCCCGCACCTACGGCTGGCTCACCGGCGAGATCGTGCGCCGGGTCACGGGCGAGTCCCTCGGGGCGTGGTTCGCCACCGAGCTGGCCGCGCCGCTCGGGCTCGACTTCCACATCGGCCTCCCCGCCGACTGCGAGCCGCGGGTGGCCCGCCTGCACCCGCCCGTGGCCGACGCCGACCTCCAGCGGCTGATCGACGCGGCGATGGCCGATCCCGACACGCTGATGGGTCGGGTCATGAGCGGGCCGGCCGGCCGGTTCCGCTACGACGACATGTGGAACACCCGGGCGCTGCACGCCACCGAGATGCCGTCGTCGAACGGCATCGGCGACGCCCGGTCGCTGGCCCGCCTCTACGCCGCGTGCCTCGGACCGGTCGACGGGTTCCGGGCCCTCGCGGACGCCACCGTCGACCGGGCCACCGCGATCCGGTCGCAGGGCACCGACCGGGTCCTCGGGATGCCGACCGAGTTCGGTCTCGGATTCACCGGTCCGGTCATGCTGCCGCCCGGGGTGGGTCCCCGCGCCTTCGGCCACGCCGGGGCGGGTGGGTCACTCGGGTTCGCCGACCGTGACGCCGGGTTCGGCTTCGGCTACGTGATGAACCAGATGCAGCTCGGGATGACCGGCGACGCCCGCACGGAGACGCTGGTCCGGGCGGTCTACTCGGCGTTGGGCTGAGGTGGCGTCCGGCGGTGGCGCACCGGAACCGGGGCGGGGGTGCGCCGGGGCTCGGCGACGACGGCGACCGCAGTGGCGATCACGGCGACGATCATGGCGAGGAGTGCCCAACCCATGGGGTGCCTCTCGTTTGCTCGGGGACGGGAGCGGCCGGGGGCAGCCGCTCGGTCCATCGAACCACCCGGGTGTGACACCCATTCCTCCGGGAGGCGGTGGCCTAGCTCCCGGTGAACTCGGGGGGCCGGTTCTCCATGAGCGACTTGACGCCCTCGTAGCGGTCGGTGGTGTTGGTGACCAGGGCGGTGGCGTCGGCCTCCTCGTAGAACATCGTCTCCATGCTGTTGGTCAGCGACCGGCGGTACATCTGCTTGGAGATCCCGAGGCTGCGGGTGGGCCCGGCCGCGATGCGGGCGGCCAGCTCGCCGGCGACCGTCTCGACCTGGTCCTCGGGCACGAGGCGGTTCACGCAGCCCCACTCGGCCAGGGTCTCGGACGTGATGGTGTCGGAGAGCAGCATCGCCTCGTTCAGCCGGTGGAACGACAGCACCCGGGGCATGAAGAACGGGTCGCCGGCGTGGGGGACCATGCCCCGGCGCGCGAACACATGGGTCCAGCGCGCGCCCTCGGCGGCCACGACCAGGTCGGCGAGCAGCGCCATCATCCAGCCCATCCCCGCCGTGGTGCCGTTCACCGCGCTGACCACCGGGGTCGACATCTCCCAGTAGGTCCGGGTCAGTTGCTGGAACGGCCGCACCGCCCGGCGGTAGTCCATCTGCGAGGGCGGGCGGTCCACCGCGCTGCGGTTCCGCGACCCGTCCGACCCGCCCGACCCGCCCGACGGCATCAGATCGCCGCCGGTGCAGAACGTCCGCTCGTACCCGGTGAGGACCATGCAGCGGATCTCGGGGTCGTCGTCGACGTCGAGGAACGTCTGCTCGAGCTCCTGGCGCATCACCATGTTGATGCCGTTGCGGGCCTCGGGCCGGTGCATGCGCACCCAGAGGACGGCGCCGTCGCGCTCGAGGATGAGGGTCTCGGGGTTCTCGATCATGGGCCGGACACTATCGGCCCGTGCATCCACGTCCCGGGCCGGGGACCAGCCCGGGGACCGGCCCGGGGAGTTGTCCGGCGGTTCCCTGGCAGGGGTAGCGTCATCCCTGCATGGACCTGCGCTTCACCGAGGCTGAGACGGCGTTCCGGGCCGAGTGCCGGGCCTGGCTCGAGGCCAACGTCCCGCACGGGCTGCCCTCGGGGGACACCCGGGAGGGCTTCGCCCGCCACCTCGACTGGGAGCGGGCGCTGTTCGACGCCAGCTGGGCCGTGGTCTCGTGGCCCGAGGCCTACGGGGGCCGGTCCGCCACGCCGATGGAGTGGCTGGTGTTCGAGGAGGAGTACTACCGGGCGGGCGGCCCGCAGCGGGTCACCCAGAACGGCATCTTCCTCCTCGCCCCGACCGTGTTCGAGTTCGGGACCCCGGCCCAGCGCGACCACATCCTCCCTCGCATGGCCCGGGGCGACGACCTGTGGTGCCAGGGCTGGTCCGAGCCGGGGGCGGGCAGCGACCTGGCCGGGATCCAGAGCCGCGCAACCCGGACCGACGAGGGCTGGGTCCTGTCGGGGCAGAAGACCTGGACCACCCGGGGCGCGTTCTGCACCCACCTGTTCGGGCTGTTCCGCAGCGACCCCGAGGCCGAGCGCCACCGGGGCCTGACCTACTTCCTCGTGCCGCTCGACGCCGACGGCGTCACCGTGCGCGGCTTCGGTCGCCTCGACGGCGACGAGGGCTTCGCCGAGGTGTTCCTCGACGACGTGTTCGTGCCCGACGACGCCGTGCTCGGTGGCGTGCACCAGGGCTGGTCGGTGGCCATGGCCACCGCGAGCGTGGAGCGAGGCCTCACCCTGCGCAGCCCGGGACGGTTCATG
>CAIUKV010000169.1 GCA_903899845.1 uncultured Actinomycetes bacterium | reverse complement strand
GCGACGGGTGCGCGTCGGCGCCTCGACCGCCTCGCCGCCGAGCGGCCCGCCACCGGCGAAGCGCTCCTGCGGGCGGGCTACTTCGCCCGGCGGGCCTGGGCCGAGGCCCGCACCCTGCCGCGCGCCTGGCGCGACGACCGCCCGCCCCGCCCGGGCGAGTGCTTCAGCGACACGTGGGGCCCCGACACCGTGTACTGCTCGCTCGGCCTCGACCACAACGCGGCGCTGGTCGGCGAGCGCCGGGCCGCACGGGGGTTCCGCACCGTGCTCACGGTCTACGACCTCATCCCGGTCGTGGTGCCCCAGTTCGCGGTGCCCGACGACGACCACCCGCTCGCCCCCGACCCGCATCGGCGGATCCACCAGCACTTCACCGACGTGGTGGAGGCCGCCGACCACCTGCTGGTCATCTCCGAGGCGACCCGGCGCGACGTCGAGGCGTTCGCGGCGGCGTCGGGGCTGGCGCTCCCGCCGACGTCGCCGCTGCCGCTCGGCCCGGCGGTCCCGGCCGGTCCGGCGACCCGACCGCGGGGGCTGCCCGCCGGAGCCGCAGCACGCCCGTTCGTCCTCGTGGTCGGCACGATCGAGATCCGCAAGAACCACCACCTCCTGTTCGATGTGTGGGAGCAGATTCTGGCCACCCGGCCCCGCGCCGAGGTGCCCGAGCTGGTCGTGGTCGGCCGGCGGGGCTGGCGCTACGACGAGACCTACGCCCGGCTCACCCGCACGCCGGCGTTCGCCGGGGTGGTGCACCACCTGGAGGGCGCCACCGACGCCGAGCTGGCCTGGTGCTACGAGCACGCCGCGTTCACGTGCTTCCCGTCGTTCTCCGAGGGGTGGGGCCTGCCGGTGAGCGAGAGCCTCGCGTTCGGGGTCCCGTGCCTGTCGTCGGACGGCACCAGCCTGCCCGAGGCGGGCCAGGGCCTCACCGACCTGCTCGACCCCTACGACACCGACGCGTGGCGCACCCGCATCCTCGAGCTGTGGGACGAGCTGTGGGACGATCCGGCGGCACGCGCGGCCCGGGCCGCCGCGATCGCGGCCCGCTACCGTCCGACCACCACCGCCGACACCGCCGCCGCGGTGCTCGCCGCCGTCGCCTCGGCCCGGGAGGTCCCGTGAACCCGATCGCCCGCCTGCGGGCCACCGTGGCCTCGGCCCTCGACCGCCGGATCGCCCGGGCGCTCGCCCACCTCGACCAGCGCCGGGTCGTGTACTGCGGCGACCACGTGGCGTTGATCCGGCTCCCGAGCGGGCGTCCGCTGTACCTCGACACCCGCGACGTCTCGATCGCCGTGCACGTCATGGGGGGTGGGGTCTGGGAGCCCGAGATCGCGGCCGCGCTCGTGGACCTCGCCCGCCCCGACGACACCTTCCTCGACGTGGGCGCGAACTTCGGCGTGCACAGCCTGACGATGGCCGACCACCTGCGCGGCCCCCACCCGCTCCACCTGTTCGAGCCCAACCCCGGCGTCGCCGCCCTGCTGCGCCGCACGCTGATGGCCAACGGCCTCGGCGGCCGGGCGACGCTGTGCGCGGCGGCCCTGTCGGACCGCGCCGGCGAGGCCACGCTGGTGCAGTGGCCCGACCTCCTGGGTGGCGCCTCGCTGCGCACGGCCGAGGAGGTCCTCGCGGCGGGGCGCCCGTGGGTGGGCCTCGCGGGGCCGAGCGAGACGGTGACCGTCCCGACCGTCACCCTCGACGCCTACTGCGACGCCCACGACCTGAGTTCGGTCGACCTCGTGAAGATCGACGTCGAGGGCCACGAGGACGCGGTGCTCGCCGGGATGACCGGGGTGCTCGACCGCAGCCCCGCGGCCCGGGTGGTGCTCGAGTTCACCTTCGCCGCCTACGCCGACCCCGAGGGGTTCTGGGCGACCCTCACCGACGCCTTCCCCCACCGCTGGGCCCTGGCCGCCGACGGCACCCGGCGGGCGGTGCGGACCCTGGGCGACCTCCAGGCGAGCACGCCCCACGAGCTCGCCAACGTGGTGTGCACGAGAACCCCGCCGCCGTGGGCGTGACGCGGCGGCGATCGCTCAAGTCGGGGGCCGGACGTGCCGACGCCCTCTCCGTGCACCCCCACTGCCCCGCCCGCCCGGCCCGGGTCGCCCGGCCCGCCCTGCTCCTGCTCCTGCTCGCGACCGTCGTCGTCGGCGCGGCCACGCTGGTCCCCCCGACGACGGCCGGCGCACAGACCCGGACGAGCGTCGTCGGCGCCCCGACCAACCTCCGGGTCGGACCGGGGAACCAGAACGTCACGGTGACGTTCGCCGCGCCCGCGCTGCCACGCGGGACGACGGTGCTGAACCACCAGGCGTCGTTCACGCTCGCGGACCGGACGGCCTGGACGCCGTGGGTGGACGCCAGCCCCGCCGACCTCGCGTCGCCGGTGCAGTTCCGGGGCCTGCCCAACGGGGTCACCCTGCGACTGCGCCTCCGGGTGGTGACCACCGCCGGGCCGGGCACCGCCTCCGTGGCCAGTGCGCCGTTCACCCCCCGCCGGGCCGGCACCACGACGACGGCTCCGCCTGCCCCGCCGACCACGACGACCCCGAGGGCGACCACCCCCACCACGACGGCTCCGACGGCCCCGCCGACGACCCCGCCGACGAGCACCCCGGCCACGCCGACCGGAGGGGTCGAGATCGTGGTGTCGCCCACCGGGAGCGACGCCGCCGCCGGCACCCGGGCCGCGCCCCTGCGCACCCTCGCGGCGGCGTGGACCCGCATCCCCCGCGACGCCACGCTGACCCGGCCGTACACCATCGTGCTGCTGGCCGGCGACTACGCCGCGTCGACGATGCCCCACTACTGGGAGCTCCGGCGGGGCACGGCCGCGGCGCCGATCACGATCCGCTCCGACGGCCCCGGCCGGCCGGTCACGCTGCGGGGCGACCTCAACCTGTTCGAGGTGCACCACCTCCGGGTGCAGGGGCTGCGCATCGCGCCGAACGGCGACGCGCTCCACTGCGAGCGCTGCACGTTCCTCACCCTCGACGACGTGGAGCTCGACGGCGGGACGGGGGCGTGGGAGACCCTCAAGGTCAACCAGTCGTCCGACGTGACGGTGCGCAACAGCACGCTCCGCAACGCCGGCGACAACGTGATCGACTTCGTGGCGGTGCAGCGGGCCACGATCGCGGACAACGTCATCTCGGGGGCGAACGACTGGTGC
>CAIUKV010000168.1 GCA_903899845.1 uncultured Actinomycetes bacterium | reverse complement strand
GGCGGGCAGGGCGACGCCGCGCTGGTCCGGGCGCTCTAGGGCCCGGGCCCGCCGACCCGGCCGCACGGTTTACGCTCACGCCGTGCGCCTGAACGCCGCCACCGAGGTCCCGCTCGCGCCCTGGCGCATGGTCGGCCTCGCGCTGGTGCCCGCCGCGGTGCTCCTGTCGGTCTCGCCGATCGACCCCGTTCCGCCGTGTCCGCTGCGGACCGTGACCGGGATCCCGTGCCCGTTCTGCGGCTCCACCCGCGGGGTCATCGCCGCGATCCACGGCGACCTCGGCGCCGCCATCACGCTCAACCCGGCGTCGATCGTCGCCCTCGTGCTGGCGGTGCTGCTCGTCGTCGCCTGGAAGGTCGAGCGGGTGCGCATCCCGGTGTGGACGATCGTGGTGGTGATCGCCGCGCTCTGGGCATACCAATTGTTCAAATTTGCCACCGGAAGACCACTCTGAGCATCATGCCGGTGGAGTCGGCCCTCGGCTCCCCGGTCCACCCTGAGCCCCCCGAACCGAGGAGCGTCCCGTGTCCCTGAGCCCTCCGCCGCCGCCTCCGCCGCCGCCTCCGCCGGCCGGCGACGCCCCGATCGGGGGCGCGCCCGGCGCGGCGCCGTTCTCGGTCGGCGCCGCCGTCGGGTTCGGCTGGAACGCCTTCTGGCGCAACGCCGGGCCGATGCTGCTGATCACCGTGGTCATCATCGCGGTCACCGCGGTGGTGAACCTCCTCTCGAACTTCACGTCGAGCGTCGTCCTCGATGTCGTGTTCTCGATCGCGAGCTGGATCGTGGGCCTGCTGGTCGGGTTCGGACTGATCCGGGCGTCGCTCGCCGTGACCCGTGGTGAGAAGCCCGAGGTGGGGATGCTCTTCCGGGGTGACAACTTCGGCCCCTACGTGCTCGCCTCCATCGTCTTCGGACTCGGGGCGACCCTCGGACTCGTCTTGCTCGTCGTGCCCGGGATCATCTTCATGATCGTGTTCCAGTTCTACGGCTACGTGCTGAGCGAGGGGTCGTCGGGCGGCGCGCTGGCGGCGCTGGCCCGGTCGGCCGAGATCACCAAGGGTCGGCGCTGGGAGCTGTTCGGGCTGGGGATCGTGCTGTTCCTGATCACCCTCGTCGGGCTCCTGCTCTGCTGCGTCGGGTTGATCTTCACCTACCCGATCACCGCGCTGGCCACCGCCTACGCGTACCGCTCGCTCAACGGCGAGCCGGTCGTCGCCCCGTGACGGAGGATCGTCCCCGATGAGCGAGCCCACCGACCCCGGCCGACCCACCGAGCCGACCGATCCGGGCGGGACGAACGGATCCGGGTCCGCGGCGACTCCGCCGCCCCCTCCGCCGCCGCCTCCGCCGCCGCCTCCGCCTCCGCCTCCGCCTCTACCGCCGCATTCGGCGGCTCCTCCTCCGCCGCCCCCACCGCCCCCGCCGCCGCCCGGTGGCCCCGCCGCTCCGCCTGCGCCGTACGGGGCGCCGGCCTACGGCGCGCCGGCCGCCCCCAAGAACAACGGCTTGGCCGTGGCCGCACTCGTCCTCGGCATCACCGGGTTCCTGTGCTGCATCCCGGCGATCCTCGCCCTCGTCTTCGGCTACATCTCGAAGGGCCAGATCGACAAGTCGAACGGCACCCAGACCGGCCGGGGGATGGCCGTGGCCGGAATCGTCCTCGGTTGGGTCTGGGTCGGCCTCGGGATCCTCTACGTGATCCTGGTGGCGCTCGGCACCATCTCCGAGTCCTAGGTCCGACGGCGCACCGGGGGACCGGACGTCACGACCACTGGGCGTTGATCGCGCGCTGCACCTTCGCCAGCCAGATCAGCCAGCCCACGAACGGGATCAGGTTCCAGAAGCCGGTGAGACCGGTCACCGGCTTTTCGCGGCCTGACTTCGCCGCGATGTTGCCGACTTCGGCGGGCAGGAGGAAGAGGTTCACGACGCCGAGGAGGATCGCCAGGATCACCCCGACCGCGCCGCCGACCCCGTCTCCGGAGAACTCCTTGTTCTCCTTGAAGACGAGGTACTGCCAGACGATGCCGTAGATCCCGCAGGTGACGATCGTCAGCAGGGCCACCGCGACCCAGCTCCGGGACTTCCCCGGTGGCCCCCAGGCACCGGTTCCCGCGGCGGCCGTCGGGACGGGCGCGGGTGGGGGCACCACCGGCGTCGCTGCGGTCG
>CAIUKV010000167.1 GCA_903899845.1 uncultured Actinomycetes bacterium | reverse complement strand
CGCCGCCGTCGCGGATGACCTGGCCCTGGGTGGCGAGGAACGTCTCGTCGGAGTTGAAGACGTCGACGAAGAAGGCGGGGAGCCGCAGGACCGTCGTCAGGGCGACGACGAGGAGCACGACCTTGCCCCAGTCGCCCGCTCCCCAGTCGCGTGCCCCCCAGGCGCGGGCCCGCCCCCACGCCCGGGTCCCGGGGTCCAGGAGGGTCGGGCGCGACCCCGTCCCGCTCCCGTTCAGTTCCTCGGTCTGCACGTCCTGCACCGCCCCGTTCCGGACCGCCATTATGCCGGGTCCCGTGCGGTGGCGGCGGTGCGGTCCACCCGGGCGCCCTCCCGCCCGGCCCGGGCCGAGCGACCTGATCGGGTCAGGCGCGGCCGAGGTCCCCGGCGTGGTACCGGCGCTTGCAGGCCGACCGCTGGAGCTTGCCCGAGGAGGTCTTGGGCAGCGTGCCCGGCTCGACCAGGACGACGTCGAGCGGCGGGATCCCCACGGCGTCGCAGACGCGGTCCACCACCTCGTCGTGGACGCGACCGGGGGCCTCCCCCCGGTGCTCGGCGACCACCACGATGCCCTCCTTGCCCCGGCGGCCCGCCACGCCGAAGGCGATCACGTTCCCCGCCCGGACGCCGCTGACGGTGCCCGCCGCCCGCTCGATCTCCTCGGGGTACACGTTGCGGCCCCCGACGATGATCACGTCCTTGATGCGGCCGCAGACCACGACCTCGCCGTCGACGAGATAGCCGAGGTCGCCGGTGCGCAGCCAGCCGTCGCGGATCGTCGCCTCGGTGACGTCGGGTCGGCGGTAGTAGCCCGGCGTGATCGAGGTGCCCCGCAGCTCGATCTCGCCCACCGCGCGGTCGGGGAGGAGCGCGCCGGTGTCGGGGTCGCACACCCGCAGATCGATGTCGCGCAGGGTGCGGCCGAGCAGGGCGAGGCGACGGGCGCCCTCACCGGTGGCTGGGCGCGCGACGCGCTCGTGCTCGAGCGCGGCGCGGTCGACGGTGTCGCACTGCATCCCGGTGCCCGGCACGGGGAACGAGATGGCGAGGGTCGCCTCGGCCATCCCGTAGACGCAGAGCGGGGACGTCGCCGGCAGACCGTACGGTGCGCCCGCCGCCGTGAACGCCTCGACCGCATCGGGGTCGATGGGCTCGGCGCCGTTGAGCGCGAGCCGCCACGACGACAGGTCGATGTCGTCGAGCCGGCGCAGCGCGCGCGCCGCGAGCGCGTACGCGAAGTTGGGACCGCAGGTGACGGTGCCGCGGAACTCCGAGATCCAGCGCAGCCAGTCGCCCGGGGCGGCGAGGAAGTCCTGCGGCGCGGCGATCGCCAGGTCGAAGCCGGTCGCCATCGGGGTGGTGAGCAGCCCGATCAGGCCCATGTCGTGGTAGAGCGGCAGCCACGAGACGCCGGTGTCGTCGGGGGTGATGCCCGATCCCTCGATCATCGCGTCGATGTTGGCGGTGAGGCAGCGGTGCGGGAGCATGACGCCCTTGGGGTCGGCGGTGGACCCACTGGTGAACTGCAGGATGGCGAGGGCGTCGGGGTCGTCGGGCGGCCGCTCCCAGTGCGCCGCGTGGCCCACGAGCTCGTCGAGCGGGCACCGCGGCGGGTCGCCCGGCTCCGGCGTGACGAACGGCGCGAGCTGCGGGTCGACCACCACCGCGCGGGCGTCGGCGATCCGGATGCGGGCCCGGGTCTGGGCCACGAACTCCTCGATCGAGCCGAGGCGCATCGGCAGCGGGAGGCAGACCACCGCGGCCCCGGCGAGCCAGGTCGCCTGGACGGCGGTGGCGAAGGCGCGCGACGTGGGCCCGAGGAGGGCCACGTGGTCGCCGGGGCCCAC
The DNA here is from genome assembly GCA_903899845.1 of uncultured Actinomycetes bacterium. Lineage (GTDB taxonomy): Bacteria > Actinomycetota > Acidimicrobiia > IMCC26256 > PALSA-555 > CAIUKV01. Next base: position 1,352 of record CAIUKV010000167.1, on the reverse strand, counting down.
GCCCCGGGCCTGCAGCGCCGCGGCCATCCCCTGCGCGTCCTCGTGCAGCCGGGCCCAGGGCACCACCTCGCGCCCGTCGGCCCCGGCCGAGCCGAGGAAGGTGACCGTGCCCGGGCCGTCGGCGATGCGCTCGATCCGGGGGAGGAGGGTCGGGGGGCCGGCCGTCGGGGCGGCCGGGGATGCGGGCGCCGCCGGGCCGGACGTGGGGGACACGCCGGACATCCGGGGTTCGACCCGGGGGCCGGGTTCCGGGTTACCCACCGGGGTCGGGGGTGAGGCCGGGGTCAGGCCCCGGCCGCGGCGGCGGGGTCGCGGAAGAAGACCGAGCGGGCGAGCACGGCGTCGGCCCCGGCGGCCCGGGCCGCGTCGCGGGCGTCGTCGTCGACGTGGGGACCGAAGGCGACGATCCGGCCGGGGGTCACCGCCCGCACCGCAGCCACGCGGTCGGCCCCGCGGGCGATGTCGACGAGCACGACGGCGGCGTCGGCGGCCTGGGCCGGGTCGCGGACGAAGCGGACGTCCGGAAGGGCGGCCCGGATCCGGCTCTGGTCCATCAGGTCGGCGACGAGCGCGACGATCACGTCCCGACGAGACGGGGGGCGGCGACCGCGAACTCGGGCCAGCGGGTGCGCGACTTCTTCGCCAGCTTGTGCATCAGGGCGATCGCGCCCGGGTCGTCGTCGCCGGGGCGCACCTCGATCATGCCGCTGGCGACGAGGCCGTCCATGATCTCGCGACCCACGTCGGTGCGGACGATGGTGAGCGTCCAGTCGTTGAACGCGCCGATCCCCCCGGTGGAGATGTCGGCGTGCTGCGCCGCGAAGTCGGGGCACATGTTGCATCCCTCGCGGGTCCAGGCGTGGCACTCCTTGAGCGGGATTTCGTGGTAGTCGCCGTTGTGCATCCAGATCTGGAACACGCCCTTGATGTTCATCTTCTTGATGTCGGCCTTCTTCAGGCCGTACTTCGCCTCGAACAGCTCCTCGAAGATCGCGTCGTCGAAGGTCTTGGAGCAGAGCAACCCGATGTTGAGGGCGAGGCGCCGGGCGACCTTGCCCGCCTTGCGCTGCTTCATGACCGCGGGCACCGAGCTCTGGCAGCTCATGCCGACCAGCGCGATCCGCTCGGCCCCGCTCTCGATCGCGTCGTTGTAGGCCAGGGTGTTGGCCGAGTAGGTGTAGCGGCTGCCGGCCGAGGCGATGACGTCCTCGCGGGTGCGGGCCACACCGGGCACCGCCTTCCACGTGGACCCATCGCCCTCGAGGTACGACACGAGCGCGGCGTCGATGATGTCGTGCTCGAGCGCGTAGAGGAGGATGGCCGACACCAGGCCGCCGTCCTGGCCGACCTCG
>CAIUKV010000166.1 GCA_903899845.1 uncultured Actinomycetes bacterium | reverse complement strand
GGCGACTTCCTTGACCAGCTCGGCGCCGATCTTCTCGTACGGGTCCTCGAGGTCGATCTCCTTGGCGATGGACACGCCGTCGTTGGTGATCGTGGGGGCGCCCCACTTCTTCTCGAGCACCACGTTGCGGCCCTTCGGGCCGAGGGTGACGCGGACGGCGTCGGCGAGCTTGTTCATTCCCGCCTCGAGCGACCGACGGGCGCTCTCGGCGTAGGCGATCTGCTTCGGCATGGATCCTCTCCTGGGGTTCCTGGGGTCGGACGGTGTGCGATGGGGCTTGGTCGTCGGCCGACGCTGGGGTCGGACGGTCCTCCGGGTGTGGGCCCGGGGATGGGCCGAACCCCGACCGGGGATCTGGCACTCGGGCACCCGGAGTGCTAACCATGTTGGCACTCGCGGCCCGAGAGTGCAAACCACCCCGGGGGCGCGACCGCCGGGGCGGAGCCGGCCCGGGTCAGGCCGCCACGAAGAGCAGGCCGGCGAGGTCGGCCGGGACCCGCTGCGCCCCGGTCGTGGTCTCGACCAGCACGACGTCGCCGTCGCGCCCCTGCACCGTGACCGCGGAGCCGGGGATCAGCCCGGCGGAGGCGACGAAGGTGAGGGCGGCGTCGTCGAGCTCGAGGCGCTCCGACACCCGGGCGATGGTGGCCGGGCCCGGGCCCACCGAGGCGAGGCTGGGGGCGTCGAGGTGCTCGGGCCGGTGCCGTGACCCGGGGATCGGGTTCCCGTGGGGGCAGGTGGCGGGATCGCCGAGCAGCTCCACGAGCTTCGCCTCGACCTCGGCCGAGATCGCGTGCTCCCAGCGGTCGGCCTCCTTGTGGGCCTTCTCCCACTCGAGGCCGATGACGTCGACGAGCAGGCGCTCGGCCAGACGGTGGCGCCGCACGATCGACACCGCCAGCTCCCGACCCGGACCGGTCAGGCGCAGGCTGCGGTCGTCGAGGAGCTCGGCGTAGCCCTGGTCGACCAGGCGGTTGACCTGCTCCGACACCGCCGCGGCCGAGAGCCCGAGCCGCTCGACCAGGCGGGCCCGGATCGGGATGATGCCCTCCTCCTCGATCTCGAGGATGGTCTCGAGGTACTCCTCGGTGGCGTCGTGGAGGTCGGCCATCGGACGAGACTACGGGGCCCCGAGGGGGGTCCGGTCCGGGACCCGTCCCGGCTCGGGGCCCGGCGGCCACACCGGGCGCCCGGAACCGGCTCAGCCCCCGGCGACGGCCGGGACGATGCTGACCACGGAGCGGTCGGTGAGCGGGGTGGTCAGTCCGTCGAGGAAGCGCAGGTCCTCGTCGTCGACGAACACGTTGACGAAGCGCCGGAGCGCCCCCTGGTCGTCGAAGAGGCGCTCCCCGAAGCCGGGGTGGGCCGCGTCGAGCGCGGCGAGCACCTCGCCGACGGTCGCCCCCGCGACCTCCACCTCGGCCCGGTCGCCGGTGAGGCCGCGCAGCTGGGTCGGGATGCGGACGGTGGCCACGGTCAGTCCTCCTCCCCCACGCCGGGGAACGCGGCGCGGAAGGCGTCGAGCGATGCGGGGATGGTGGCGCTGACCGAGACGTGGGGCTCGATCGCGTCGAGGGTCTTGAGGCCGTGGCCGGTGACGTACGCCACGACGCGCTCGTCACGCCCGATCACGCCCTCTGCGGCCAGCCGGCGCAGCGAGGCGATGGTCACCCCGGCCGCGGTCTCGCCGAAGACGCCCTCGGTGCGGGCCAGCAGACGGATGCCGTCGACGATCTCGGCGTCGGTCACCGCGGCGCACGCCCCGCCGGTGCGGCGCACGACGTCGAGCGCGTAGTAGCCGTCGGCCGGGTTGCCGATGGCGAGCGACTTGGCGATGGTCTGCGGTCTCACCGGATGCACGTCGTCGACGCCGTCGGCGAACGCAGTGGCCACCGGGCTGCAGCCCGCGGCCTGCGCACCCGACACCCGCACCGTCGGCTCCCGGTCGAGGAGGCCGACCCGGTGGAGCTCCCGGAAGCCCTTGTCGATCTTGGTCAGCAGCGACCCGCTGGCCACCGGGACCACCACGTGGTCGGGGGCCTCCCAGCCCAGCTGCTCGGCGGTCTCGTAGGCCAGGGTCTTCGAGCCCTCGGCGTAGAACGGCCGGACGTTGACGTTGACGAACGCCCACGGGTACTCGGCCGCGAGCTCGGCGCACAGGCGGTTCACGTCGTCGTAGGTGCCGTCGATCGCGACCACGTTGCCGCCGTAGACCG
>CAIUKV010000165.1 GCA_903899845.1 uncultured Actinomycetes bacterium | reverse complement strand
CTCCTCGATCTCCCGGGTGCGGGCCTCGACCACGTGCGAGCCCTCGAACAGGTCGGGGTACTCGAGCAGGTCGGTCTCCATGGCCAGCACCTGCTGGATCCGCAGGCTCCACTGCTGGTCCCACGGGCGGGGCAGGCCCAGCGCCTCGTTCCACGCAGGGAGCTGCACGGCCCGGGCCCGGGCGTCCCGCGAGAGCGTGACCGCGAGGGTCTCGAGCACGATGCGCTGCACGTTGTTCTCGGGCTGGGCCTCGGTGAGCCCGAGCGAGTTGACCTGCACGCCGTAGCGGAAGCGCCGGAGCTTCTCGTCGGTCACGCCGTAGCGCGCGAGGCAGATGCGGTCCCAGAGGCGCCCGAACGCGCGCAGCTTGCACATCTCCTCGACGAAGCGGATGCCGGCGTTCACGAAGAACGAGATCCGGCCCACCACCTCGGGGAACTCGGCCTCGGTCACCTGCCCCGACTCCCGCACGGCGTCGAGGACCCCGATCGCGGTGGCGAGCGCGTAGGCGACCTCCTGCACCGGGGTCGCGCCGGCCTCCTGCAGGTGGTACGAGCAGACGTTGATCGGGTTCCAGCGGGGCACGTGGCGCACGGTGTGGCACACCAGGTCGACGGTCAGGCGCCGCGACGGCTCGGGACCGAAGATGTAGGTGCCCCGGCTGAGGTACTCCTTGACGATGTCGTTCTGGGTGGTGCCGGACAGCCGGGCGACGTCGTCGCCGCGTTCCTCGGCCAGGGCGAGGTAGAGCGCGAGCAGCCACACCGCCGTGGCGTTGATCGTCATCGAGGTGTTCATGTCCTCGAGCGGGATGCCCTCGAACAGGGTGCGCATCTCGCCGAGGTGGGGCACCGGGACGCCGACCTTGCCGACCTCGCCGCGCGCGAGCGGGTGATCGGGGTCGAACCCGGTCTGGGTCGGGAGGTCGAACGCCACCGAGAGCCCGGTCTGGCCGCGCGCGAGGTTGGTGCGGTACAGCTCGTTGGACGCCCCGGCCGACGAGTGCCCCGAGTAGGTCCGCATGACCCAGGGACGGTCGGCGGCGGGGAGCGTGGCGCTCATCGGGGCATCACTTCTTCGCGTAGTCGTAGAACCCCTCGCCGGTCTTGCGCCCGAGGCGACGGGCGCTGACCATGCGGTTGAGCAGTGGGGCGGGGGCGTAGTTCGGGTCCTTGAACTCGGCGTAGAGCGCCTCGAGGATCGACAGGCTGGTGTCGAGGCCGACGAGGTCGAGCAGCTCGAGCGGGCCCATCGGGAAGTTGCACCCGCCCTTCATCGCGGCGTCGATGCCCTCGCGGGTGGCGACGCCGGCGTCGAGCATCTTCACCGCGTTGTTGAGGTACGGGAACAGGAGCGCGTTCACGATGAACCCGGCCTGGTCCTTGACGTCGACCACCGTCTTGCCGCAGCGGTCGGCGAAGTCCCGGGCGGTGGCGAGCGTGGCCTCGGAGGTGGTCAACGCCCGCACGATCTCCACCAGGGGCATCGCCGGGGCGGGATTGAAGAAGTGCACGCCGCAGACCCGGTCGGGCCGGCTCGTCTCCATCGCCATCTCGATCACGGGCAGGGTGGAGGTGTTGGTGGCCAGGATCGTGGACTCGGCGCAGATCCGGTCGAGCTCGTTGAAGAGCGCCTGCTTGGTGGCGAGGTCCTCCACGATCGACTCGAGGACGAGATCGCAGTCGGCGAGCTCGCCGAGGTCGGTGACGCCGCGGACCCGGCCGAGCACGGCGGTGCGCTCGGCGTCGTCGATCTTGCCGCGCTCGACCTGCTTGGCCAGCGACTTCTCGAGGCCGGCCACCATGGCGTCGGCGCCGGCCTGGGTGCGGCTCCGCAGGACGACCGTGTGCCCGGCCTTCGCCGCCACCTCCGCCACGCCCGACCCCATGATCCCGGAACCCACGATCCCGATCCGCTCGACGGCCATCGGCCTGCTCCCCTCGTCCCCTCGGTCCGGGGCGATCCGCCCGGTGCCGTGCGTGTGCCGGTCGGCGGTCGCGCAACCGGCCCATGAGGTTACCCACCGGTACTTCGGCCCGACCGAGGCGGAGCCGGGACGGGGCCGGGGGAGCCGGGACGCCGCCGATAGTCTCGGTCCGTGCCTGCGCCGCGATCCGTCCGCCGCCACCCGCCCCGCGCCTCGGGTCCGTCCCGCCCGGGAGCGGCCGCGTGAGCCCGGCGGCCCGCCGGGGCGGCACCCTGGTGCTGCTGGGGGGCGGCGAGTGGCGGGGCGGCTGCCGGGACCTCGACGCCGACCTCCTCGCCGCGGCCGGCGCCTCCGAGGTCGTCGTGATCCCGGCCGCCGCGGCCTACGAGCACCCCGAGCGGGTCGGCGAGCGGGCCGCGGCCTACTTCGGGGGCCTCGGCGCCTCGGTCCGGACCCTCCCGGTCCTCCATCGGCGCGACGCCGAGGACCCGGCGCTCGCCGAGGTGGTACGCAAGGCCCGCTTCGTCCACCTGGCCGACGGATCGCCGCTGCACCTGCGGTCGGTGCTGAAGGGGTCGGCGCTGTTCGAGGCCGTGCTCGCGGCGTTCCACGGGGGTGGGGTGCTGGTCGCCTCGGGTGCGGGCGCGACGCTCGTCGGCGACCCGATGGTGGACCCCCGGGGCGGCGCGTACACCGTCGGCCTCGCGGTGGTCCCGAACCTGGCGGTGTTCCCGTACCACGGCACCGCGGCCGACCACATGCGTGAGCGGTCCGTCGACCTGCTGCCGCCCACCGCGAAGCTCGTCGGCATCGACGAGGACACCGCGCTCGTCCGTGACCGCTCGGGTTCGTGGCGGGTGGCCGGCGCCGGTGCGGTGACGGTCTACGAGGGCCGGACGCAGCAGCGGTACGCGGCGGGTGACGCCGTGCCGACCCTGGGCTGAGGGGCGACCGCGCCGACCGCGCCGACCCCGGGTCTCACGACTCGGTGATCGTCACCTTCGTCATCTGCACCGGGGGACTCGGGGGCCCGTCGCTGGAGGCGGGGGCGAAGCCCATGATCTTCTGGGCGACCGTGATGCCCTCGGTCACCGTGCCGATGTACCCGTAGTCACGCGGGAGGGTGGTGATGTTGCTCCCGGTGCCGATGAAGAACTGCGATCCGGCCGTGCCCGCAGGCTCGTTCCCCGCCTTGGCCCACGCAACCGATCCGATCGCGTAGGCCCCGGGCGGCGGCTCCGACTGGATGCTGTACCCGGGTCCACCGGACTGCGTGTTGTTCGGACTGCCCGTCTGGATCACGAAGTTCTTCGACGCACGGTTGATGAGCAGCCCGTCGTAGTACCCCTTGCGGGCGAGGTACACGAAGTTGTTCACCGAGACGGGCGCACCGGCGGCGTCGAGCGCGATGACGATCTTGCCCTGCGTGGTCTCGATCGTGGCCGTGTACTTCTTGGCCGCATCGATCGTGACCTCGGGCTTGGGCAGCGGCGCCTTGGCCGGGAGGGTCGTGATCGTGCTGGTCGCGGGCTTGGTGGTCTCCGGCCGGGTGGCGCTGGTCGCCGACTGGCCCCCGTCGTCGTTGCCGCCCCGAACCACGAGGAAGAAGAAGATCGCCGCCACCGGGATCAGCAGCAACGCGAAGCCCCGCACCGACCGCCAGAGCCGACGCCGCTTCTCGGCCGCCGCCTGGGCCTCGAGCTTGCGGGCCCGGTTCTCCCGTTGCCGTTCGCGCTTCGTCGACTTCCCGGACTGCGTCACGGGAGCGGAGTCTACGAGCGGCGCCCGCCCGCCTGTCGACCCGGCGCACGCCGGGCCGTCGGGGGAGCGGGGCGCGGCGGTGGAACCCGGGGGATCGGGCCGGACGGCGCTGGTACCGTCACCGCCCGTGGCGCTCGTGGTGCAGAAGTTCGGCGGGACCTCCGTGGCCGACCCCGACCGCATCCGGGCGGTCGCCGAGCACGTCGTCGCGACCCGCCGCCGGGGTGACGACGTCGTGGTGGTCGTCTCGGCCATGGGCAAGACCACCGACGACCTGGTGCGCCTCGCCCACGAGGTGTCGGCGGCCCCGGCCGACCGCGAGATGGACATGCTGCTCACCGCGGGCGAGCGGATCTCGATGGCGCTCCTCTGCATGGCGATCATCGAGCTGGGCGAGCCCGCGGTCAGCTTCACCGGGTCCCAGGCCGGGATCCTCACCGACACCACCCACACGAAGGCCAAGATCCTCGACGTGCGGGCCGACCGCCTCCGCGAGGCGCTCGCCGCCGGGAGCGTCGCGGTCGTCGCGGGCTTCCAGGGGGTCTCGACCGCGAGCGACGTCACCACGCTGGGCCGGGGCGGCTCCGACACCACCGCCGTCGCCCTGGCCGCGGCCCTCGAGGCGTCGGCGTGCGAGATCTACACCGACGTCACGGGGGTGTTCACCGCCGACCCCCGGGTGGTGCCGGAGGCCCGTCGCCTCCCCCGGGTGTCGTTCGACGAGATGCTGGAGATGGCGGCCACGGGCGGCCGGGTGCTCGCCCTGCGCTCGGTCGAGTTCGCCCGGAACCACGGCGTGCGGGTGCACGTCCGGTCGAGCTTCACCTGGGAGCCGGGCACCTGGGTCGTCCCCGACGAGGAGCTGGAAGTGGAAGGTATGGAGCAGGCGATCATCTCGGGGGTCACCCACGACACGTCCGAGGCCAAGGTGACCATCGCGCGGGTGCCCGACCGGCCCGGTGTCGCCGCCCGGCTGTTCCGCGCCCTGGCCGACGACGCTGTCAACGTCGACATGATCGTCCAGAACGTGTCGACCGAGGGTCACACCGACATCTCGTTCACCGTCCCGCACGCGGACCTCGCCCGCACCCTCAAGGTGGTCGAGGCCCAGCTCGGCGGGATCGGCGCCGCCGGGATCACCCACGACGCCGACGTCGGTCGCGTGTCGATCGTGGGCGCGGGCATGAAGTCGAACCCCGGTGTGGCGGCGACGATGTTCGAGACGCTCGCCGCCGAGGGCATCAACATCGAGATGATCTCCACCTCCACGATCCGCGTGTCGTGCGTGGTGGCCGAGGCCGACGTCCAGCGAGCGGTGGTCGCCCTGCACCGGGCCTTCGACCTGGGGACGTCGTGAGGGTCGGCGTCGTCGGGGCCACGGGCCTCGTCGGCACCGAGATGCTGCGCCTGCTCGCGGAGCGGGGCTTCCCGGTCGAGGAGCTGCGGGCCTTCGCCTCCGCCCGCTCGGAGGGCCGGGCCCTGCCCTTCGCGGGCGGCACGGTCACCTGTGAGGTGCTGCGCGACGGGTGCTTCGACGGCCTCGACCTCGTCGTGATCGACGTCGACGACCCGCTCGCGCTCGAGTGGGCGCCCCGGGCGGCGGCGGCGGGCGCCACGGTCGTCGACAACTCCGCTGCGTTCCGCGCCGACCCCGACGTGCCCCTGGTCGTCGCCGAGGTGAACCCCGACGACGTGCGCGACGCACCCAAGGGCATCATCGCCTGCCCGAACTGCACGACGATGGTGCTGCTCACCGCGCTCGCCCCCCTGCACCGCGCGGCCACGATCCGCCGGATGGTGGTCGCGAGCTATCAGGCCGTGTCGGGGGCGGGGCAGCCGGGCCTGCGCGAGCTCGCCTCCCAGTGGACCGCAGGCGCGGGGCGCGAAGAGGCGCTGCGGCGGGCCGGAACGACCCCGGATCTGCTCGGGGCCGGCGAGGTGTGGAGCCGACCGATCGCGGGCAACGTGATCCCCCAGGCCGGGTCGGTCAAGGAGGCGGGCTACACCTCCGAGGAGTGGAAGCTCGTCCACGAGAGCCGCAAGATCCTGCACGCCCCCGACCTGCGGGCCACCGCCACCTGCGTGCGGGTGCCCGTCTACGTGGGGCACTCGCTCGCCGCGAACGTCGAGTTCGAGCGGCCGCTCGGGCGCGACGAGGCCGCCGCGCTGCTCGCGGTCGCGCCGGGCGTGGTCCTGGTCGACGACGGCCACGGCGCGCCGACGGCGCTCGAGGGCGCCGGCATCGATCCCGTGCTCGTCGGGCGGCTCCGGGAGGACCAGTCCCAGCCCAACACCCTCGACCTGTGGGTGACCGGCGACAACCTCCGCAAGGGGGCGGCGCTCAACGCGGTCCAGCTCGCCGAGCTGCTCGTGCAAGACTGACCGTCATGACGACGGTCACGGTGGTCGCCGACGGAACGGTGCACGCGGTCAGTGGCGCGGTCCGCGACGACGCCGTGTGGCTCCGGTCCGACGCGGTCCCCACCGTCACCGGGTGGTCGCTCAAGCCCGAGGGGCTGTGCCGCGACGACGTGTGCATCCCGCGTGCCGCGCTCGGTGCGGACGCGATCGCCGGGTCCGGCGCCGACGAGGCGGTCGAGCTGCGGGCGCTCGCCGGGGCGTTGCAGCGAGCGGTCGCGGTCGAGCCCGCCGCGGCGCTGGCCGTGCTCGCCGACGCGCCGGCGGATCTCGCGGGATCGATCGTCGAGGGCCGGGCGCCCGCGTTCACGTTGCCCGACCTCGACGGCGCCCCGGTTGCGCTCGCCGACTTCGCCGGGCGCAAGAAGCTGCTGTTCGCCTGGTCGTCCTGGTGAGGCTGCCGCTGGGACCTGCCGGTCTGGCAGGCGCTGTACGAGGAGCTGGCGCCCGCCGGTCTCGTCCTCCTGGCGATCTCGCTCGACGAGGACGTCGAGGCCGCCCGGGCCTGCGCCCGTGAGGAGTCCCCGGTCCCGCTGACCTTCCCGGTGCTGATCGACCGGGACCACGCCTGGGCCGAGCGGTACGGCGTGATCAACGTGCCGACCACGATCTGGGTCGACGAGGACGACCGCATCGTGCGCCCGCCCGCGATCGCCCCCGGCGACGACAAGTTCATCGAGTTCGTCGGGTTCAGCGCCGAGCCGCACCACGCGGCGCTGCGGGCCTGGGTGCGCGACGGGGTGGCCCCGATGGCCGACGCCGAGATCCGGGCCCGCCGGTCGGCCCCCGACGCGCGGCTCCAGGAGGCGCGGGCCGAGCGGCGGTTGGCCATGCACCTGCTCCGGGCCGGTGCCACCGACCTCGGCCACGCCCACCTCGACCGGGCCCTCGCGCTCGCACCCGACGACTGGACGATCCAGCGGGGTTCGTTGCCGGTCCGGGGCAAGGACCCGTTCGGCCAGGACTTCTTCGACTTCTACCAGCGCTGGGAGGCCGCCGGCCGCCCGGGCTACGAGGGCTGAGCCGACCCGGCTGCGCCCGTCCCACCCCCGGTCCCCGGTGGATTAGCGTTGCTCCACGCCGTCGACGTGCTCCGCGTCGGCGCCGAGCACCGGGAGGGACCGTGCCGCTGCCCGAGGACACCAGGCTGATCTCCGTCGACGACCACGTGGTGGAGGCGCCCCACGTCTTCGTCGACCACATCGACCCCAAGTTCCGCGACCGCGCTCCCCGCATCGTCGAGCGTGACACCTGGCAGGGGTGGCTGTGGGAGGACCGCTTCTACCCGCTGTCGTTCCAGGGCAACATCCACACCCGGCACTTCCGCGAGGGCGAGGAGGGCCGGGGCGCCGACCTCAACGCCCGCCGCTACGAGGACATGATCGAGGCCGTCTACGACGTGCACGCCCGGGTCGAGGCCATGGACGTCGACGGCGTGCACGCGGCGCTGCAGTTCCCGCAGTTCCCGCGCTTCGGCGGCACCCTGTTCCTGGAGGCCCAGGACAAGGAACTCGCCCTCGCCATCGTGCGGGCCTGGAACGACTGGATGCTCGACGAGTGGTGGGCGGCCTACCCCGACCGCTTCATCCCCCAGACCCTGATCCCGCTCTGGGACGTGCCCGAGTCGGTCAAGGAGATCGAGCGGTGCGCGGCGAAGGGCTCGCGGGCCGTGCTGTTCGTGGAGAACCCGCACCCGCTCGGCCTGCCCTCGTTCCCGACCGGCCACTGGCGGCCGGTGTTCGAGGCGTGCAACGAGACCGGCCTGCCGCTGTCGATGCACATCGGCACGTCGTCGGGGCTCCTCAGCCCGTCGCCGGAGTCGACCAGCTCGGTCGGGGTCGCGCTGTGCGGGGTGAACTCGATGAGCGCTCTCGTCGACCTCATCTACAGCGGCATGTGCAACGACCTGCCGAACCTCAAGATCGCCCTCTCGGAGGGTGGGGCGGGCTGGGTGCCGTACGTCCTGGAGCGGGCCGACTACACGTGGGAGCGCAGCCGCAACGAGGGCCTGCGCAACGACCTGCCGCCGTCGGAGGTGTTCCGCCGGCACTTCTGGGTCTGCATGATCGCCGACCACTACGCCCTGCGGAACCGTGACCTCATCGGGATCGACAAGATCATGTGGGAGTGCGACTTCCCCCACAACGACTCCAACTACCCCAACAGCCGCAAGATGCTGGCCGACGCCATGGTGGACGTCCCCGACGAGGACGCCCGCATGATCGGCGAGCTGAACGCGCGCGCCCTGTACAACTTCCCGGGCTGAGCGTCGGCCCGGGTCGAGGGACGCCGGAGGACGGCGTCGGGATCAGCCGGTGAAGCGGGGTGCGGGGGGCTCGGGGTCGGGCTCGGGCGTCGGCGGCGTGCACACGCCGACCGCCACCGGGAAGGCGACGGCCGCGACGACGTCGGGGTCCCCGCCGACACCCGGGACGATCACGCTGACCAGGTTCACACCCTCGATCAGGGTCACCGGACCCGACAGCAGCGAGGCGCCGCCGGCGTTGCGGGTCACCGACAGCGCGAAGGTCCGGACCGGGCCGTCGACGTTGGCGTACTCGCCGTATCCGAGGTCGGTGTCCGCCGGTGTGCCGTCCACGGTGACGGTCACCGGTCCGGTCGGGCCCGCCGCGTGCAGCGCCTGGAACTGGCCGTTGCCCGCCGGGGTGCAGTTGCCACAGACGCCGAACGCGAGGACGTCGAGGTTCGACGACGGGTCGAGCGTGGCCACCAGCGCGTAGTACGGCTCTGTGGTGTCGACCTCGGTCAGGTAGATCTCCGAGTCGCAGGTGCTGGTGGTCAGGGCGAGCTCGTACGTCGCCACCGGGACGGTGAGCGGCCCCGCGGCATCGAGGTACTCGAGATCCTCGATGACCACGGTGCCGTCGACGCAGACGTCGACCGTGACCCCCGGGACACCGTGGACGACCCAGACCTGGGCGGTGGTGGGCGGCGGGCCGTCGGCCCCCGACGCGGTGCCGGGGACGACCAGGACGCCGAGGGCGACGACGACGGCGAGCAGGAGCGGGCGGATCCGAGACATGGCATCAGGTTACGTGGGTCGTGCTGTGTTGGTGGTCGGGCTGCCGGGACTTGAACCCGGGACCTCTTCGTCCCGAACGAAGCGCGCTACCAAACTGCGCCACAGCCCGTGGGGGGAGTGGGAGTGTAGCGGGACGGGGTCGGGTCAGACCGGGGCGGCGTCGGTCGCCGGCGCAGTCGCGGGACCGGGCTCCGGGCTCAGCAGTCGCCGCACGGTCCGGCGCAACGTCCCGGGGTCCACCGGCTTGACCAGCTCGGCGTCGGCGGCCGCCCGCTTGGCCAGGAAGCGGTCGTGCTCCCGGTCGAGGAGGAGCAGGATCCGGGTGTCGGGCACCCGGCCGGCCTCGGCCTCGAGGTGCAGGTCGATGGCGGCGGCGACCCCGCCCATGTTGGCGATCTGCATGTCGAGGATGACGAGGTCGGGGGCGTACTCGGCGACCGCGATCCGCACGTCCTGGCCCCGGGTGACTTCGATCACCGAGGTGTCGGAGGCGGCGAGGGCGGTGCGGACCTGGTCGCGGACCCACTGTCCGTCGGCGGCAACGAGCACGGTGGCCATCGGGGGCGGAGGCTAGCCGACCAGGTGCCGACCGATCTCCCGCAGTGCCCGGAGGTCGTGGACGTCGTGGTCGAGGTAGGGCACGTACACGGGCCGGGTCCCCATCGCCACTGCGGCCTCGGAGAGCACCGTCCGCTCCCGGTCGCCGAGGACGGCGAGATCGGCGAGGGTGTCGTACCGGTCCGCGAGGCGCCGGCCGGCGGCGTCGGCGTCGGGATCGTCGGTGGCGGGCCGATGCCGCAACGCGGTGGCCCGGGCCCGGAGGTCCGGGGCGGCGTCGGCCTCGGCGAAGGCGGGCAGGACCCGGTTGGCGACCAGCGCGTCGACGGCCAGCCCGTGGTCGGCGATCCGCTCGGCGAAGTAGCGCGCCTCGTCGATCGAGTCGCGTCGGGGCGACGTCACGAGGACGAAGGCGGTGTCGGGAGCGGCGAGCAGGGCCCGGACCGCGTCGGCCCGGGCCCGGAAGCCCTCCTCCATGCCGTCGAAGGCGCGGAAGAACGAGATGATGTCGTCCACCACCCCGGTGCCCACCACCCGACCGAGCTGGCGGACGAACAGGTGGAGCGCGGTGCCGGCGATCCGCAGCGCCCCCCGGGCCGGGGCCATCATGAGCCGGAAGACCCGGTTGTCGAGCAGCCGGATCAGGCGCTGGGGCGCGTCGAGGAAGTCGAGCGCGTGGCGCGTGGGCGGGGTGTCCACCACGATGAGGTCGTACGCACCGGTCTCGTGCAGCTCGTGCAGGCGCTCCATCGCCATGTACTCCTGCGTCCCCGAGAGCGCACCGGCGAGATTGCGGTAGAAGCGGTTCCCGAGGATGCGGTCGCGCTGCTCCTCGTCGCGCGCGTACCGGGCGACCAGCCCGTCGAAGGTCTCGCTCGGGTCGAGCATCATCGCGGTGAGCCGGGCCCGGCCCGGCGCGCGCCCTTCCGGGTCCCAGCGGTCCCGGTCGACCTCGGCGTCCGCGTGCCCCGCGAGCCCGAGGGTGTCGGCGAGTCGACGGGCCGGGTCGATGGTGATCACGGCGACCCGCCGTCCCTGTTGCGCGCCGGCCAGAGCCAGCGCCGCCGCCGTGGTGGTCTTGCCGACCCCGCCGGTGCCGCAGCACACCAGCACGTGCCGGTTCGCCACCAGGTCGTCGAGCGGGCTCACGGTGCCCTCAGCGTCGCGACCTGGGCGGCGAAGGCCTCGGCGAGGTGCTCGATCGCCGCCGGGCCGATCTCCTCGTCGAGGAACGGGAGCTGGATCTGCGGCAGGGGGAGGCGGCTCGCCAGGCGGGCGATCTGCTCCACCTGGATGGCCCGGCGGGCGCCCACGAACGCCGTGGCCCGGTCGAGCGCGACGGCGTCGTCGGCGCCGAGGTCGACCCGGGCCCGGGTGGCGTCGGCCACGGCGTGGGGGCTGCCGCTCCAGCGTGCGGGCAGGCACTGGTTCACCACCACGGGTCCGAGCGCGATGCCGACCCGGTCCTCGAGCGCGAAGGCGGTCTCGGCCACCTCGTTGACCGGGGTCTCCTCGGGCAGCGTGACGAGCAGCACCTGGCAGCGGGTGGGGTCCGAGAGGAGGGCGACCACCTCGTCGGCCTGCTGGCGCACCGGTCCGAGGCGCACCGCGTCCTGGAGGCCCCGGGCCGAGGTGAGGAAGGTGATGGCGTGGCCGGCCGCCGGGGCGTCGACCACGATGAGGTCGGGGCCCGAGGCCGCCTGCTCGAGCTGCTTGACCTTGCCGAGCAGCAGGATGTCGCGCATGCCGGGCACGGCCGTCGCCACCACGTCGAGGGTGCCGGACCGCACCAGGCGGCCCGAGATCCGGTTCAGTCCCCGCTGGTCGAGGTACTCGAGCAGGGCGTCGTCGGCCGAGAGGGCGCGGACCCGCAGACGCGGCCTAGCCTCCACCTCCTCGTAGGTGAGGGGTGGGAGGCCGAGGGCGGCCGACAGTCCCGATTTGCCCTCCACCTCGACGACCAGCACGCTCAGTCCGGTCCGGGCGGCCATGGTGGCGAGGGTGGCGACGACCGTCGTCTTCCCGACCCCACCCTTGCCCGCGACGATCACGATCCGGGAGGAGGCGCAGAACTGCGCAAGCTCCATGACACGCATGGTACGGGGGCGCCCCGACCCTCCCGACGGGTGCCGTCGGGAGGCGCGTGGGCGCGCCTGGTCGCGGCCGCGG
Source organism: uncultured Actinomycetes bacterium (assembly GCA_903899845.1). Classification (GTDB taxonomy): domain Bacteria; phylum Actinomycetota; class Acidimicrobiia; order IMCC26256; family PALSA-555; genus CAIUKV01. The sequence goes on along the minus strand of CAIUKV010000165.1, from coordinate 7,456 downwards.
TCCTGGTCGTGGGTGGACTGGTCGCGCTCCTGCCCGCCGCCGGCGCCCAGGAGTCGGCCCAGGAGTCGGGGGGACGCCGGGGGATCGCGGTCGTCCAGATCGAGGGCCTGCTCGACCCGCCCACGGCCACCCTGGTCGAGGAGGCGCTCCGGGACGCCAACCGCGCCCGCCGCACCATGCTGGTGATCCAGATCGACTCCCGGGGTGCCGTCGACGTCGACGTCGACGCCCTCGTCCGGCGGATCGAGCGTTCCCGCATCCCGGTCGTGGCGTGGGCGGGGCCGCCCGGTGGCCGGGCCGAGGGCGGCGCGCTCCTCGTGCTCCAGGCCGCGCACCGGGCCTACGTCGCGAACGGCGCCTCGGTCGGCCCCGGGGCCCCGGTGGACCTCGGGGATCCCGAGGCGATCCCGGCCGGCGCGGTCGCGACCGAGCTCGCCCGCCTGGCCGAGGCCAACGGACGTGATCCGGACGCCGCGGCCCGGTCCGCCCGCCGGTCGTTCACCGCGGCGCAGGCCGAGGCCGCCGGACTGGTGGACCGGGTGCGCCCGACGCTGGGCGAGGTCGTCGTCACGATGGACGGCGAGACCGTGGAGACCGCCGCCGGCTCGATCACGGTGGAGACCGCGCGGGTGGTCGGCGAGGGCCGTGACCGTCGCCGGGAGCCCAACCAGGAGGTCGTGTTCGACGGCATGGGCCTGGGCGGGCAGACCCAGCACAGCCTCATCCGACCGTCGGTCGCGTACTTCCTGCTCGTGGCCGGCCTGGCCCTGATCGCGTTCGAGTTCTTCGCGATCAGCATCGGCCTCGTGGGGATGGCCGGTGCGATCGCGGTGGTGGGCGCGACCTACGGGTTCTCCCATCTGCCCACGCGATGGTGGGCGGTCGCGCTGCTCGTCGCCGGGGTGGTGGGACTGGCGGTCGACGTGCAGGCCGGCGGGGTCGGCTTCTGGACGGGATTCGGGACGGTGGCCCTGGTCGTGGGCACCCTCTTCCTCTACGGCGGTTCGCCGCGCCTCGACGTCGCCTGGTGGGTCGCGGTCCTCGTGGTCGGGGGCGCGGTCCTGTTCTTCCTGTGGGGGATGACCGCTGCGGTCCGGGCCCGGTTCTCCACGCCCACCATCGGTCGCGAGGGGATGGTGGGTCGGATGGGGACGGCCGAGGTCCCGATCGCACCCGACGGCGTCGCGATGATCGACGGTGCCCGCTGGTTGGCCCGGACCAACCGGGCGACGCCGATCGCGGCCGGGGATCCCGTGCGGGTGATCGAGGTCGCGGGGCTGGTGCTCGAGGTGGAGCCCGAGACCGGGGGCGCGAAGGACCACCGCGAGGAGTACCGGGAACGCAAGCGACTGGCCCAGGCCGCGAAGGAGGCTGCGGCGCGCGGTGACGCCGACGCGGCGACCGACCCCGACGACGGACCCGATGTGTCGCCCGACGACGGACGCGATGGGTCGCCCGACGACGGACGCGATGGGTCGCCCGACGACGGACGCGATGGGTCGCCCGACGACGGACGCGACGGTCCGTCGGGCCCGGGCTGAGGCGCCGCCTCAGGCCAGTCCGCTGGTGGGCCCCGGGATGCGGTCGTCGCCGCGTCGGCGGGTCACGCCGTTGCGGTCGAGCCAGGCCACGATCGGCAACGTGAACTTCCGCGACGAGCCCAGCGCGTCGCGGACGTCGGCCACGGTGATCGTGCCCCGGTCGGCGAGGAGGCCGACGACGCGCGCGCGGGCCGCCTCGAGGGCCTCGGCCGCGAAGACGGTGCCGTCGACGTCCACCAGCAGCCCGTCGCGGACGCAGGCCCGGATCAGTGCGGGCGGGGCTCCGGTCTCGCCGGGCGCCGGGGGCGCGAACGGTGACGCCACGAACCGCGCGACCAGCGCGATCGCCTCGGGGGTCTCGGCCACCGATCCGACGTGCGCGGCGTCGCGCACCACCCCGCGCTCCACCACCAGCCCGGGCGTGTCGGTGAGCGCAGCACGCAGGCGGTCGGGATCGGTCCGCAGCGTCCGGGCGAGCGCCCCGAGCTCGATGCCGGGGTCGGTGGGGCGGTCGCGGTGGTGCGTGGTGACGGTGGTCCGGGCCCGCTCGCGCAGGCCGGCCCGAACGGCGGGATCGACCAGCCAACCGTCGACGAGCTCGGCGTGTCCCCCGGCCACCAGGGCGCCGGCGAGGGCCGTGGCGGCGGACGGGTCGAGTCCGGTCCGGCGGGGGAGGTCGTCGGTCGCGACCCACCCGTGGCTCGCGACCAGGCGCTCGCCGAGCGGGCGTCCGAGCCGGTCGGCGGCGTCGACGGCCCGGCCGACGGGGTCGAGGTCGAGCACCTCCACCCCTGCGGTGGTCCGGCCCCGGCCCGGGTCCCGGACGACCATCCGGTCGCCGGGGGCCAGGGGCAGCGCGCCCGTGAGCCGGAGCCGCGCGAAGCGCGCGTCGGGGTCGAGGGCCCGGATCGTGGCGCCGTGCTCACCCGACCCGACGTGCAGCCGGACCCGGCCCCGCCGCGGCGGGGTCTCCCCCGGGACCGCGCGCACGACCACGTCGACCACCGTCGGCGTGCACCACTGACCGGGTCGGACCAGCGCCGTGCCCCGGGCGACCTCGTGGTGGTCGACCCCGGCCAGGTTCACGGCGACCCGGGCTCCGGGGCCGACCTCGGTCCGCCGTCGCCCGGCGCACTCGAGGCCGCGGACCCGCACCGACCGTCCGCTCCCCGCCACGACCAGCTCGTCGTCGACCGCGAGCGCGCCGCCGGTCAACGTGCCGGTCACGACCGTGCCGGCCCCCCGGGCGGCGAAGACCCGGTCGATCCACAGGCGGGGCCGACCGGTGTCGGGCACGGCGGGGGCCCGGGTCAGCGCCTGGTCGAGCGTGCTGCGCACCTCGTCGAGGCCGCGCCCCGACCGGCTGTCGCACACCACGATCGGAGCGTCGGCGAGCACCGTGCCCTCGAGGTGCTCGAGCACGTCGAGCACCGCGAGCTCGACCGTCTCGTCGTCGACCAGGTCGGCCTTGGTCACGACCACCATCCCGAGCGACACGCCGAGCAGCTCGAGGATCCGGAGGTGCTCCTCGGTCTGGGGCATCCAGCCTTCGGTGGCCGCCACCACGAGCACGGCGAGGTCGACGGCCCCGACCCCGGCGAGCATGTTCTTGATGAAGCGCGTGTGCCCGGGGACGTCGACGAACGCGACCTCGGCACCCGAGGCCAGTGCGGCGAAGGCGAACCCGAGGTCGATGGTGAGCCCGCGGGCCTTCTCCTCGGGGAAGCGGTCGGGATCGGTGCCGGTCAGCGCGAGGACGAGCGACGACTTGCCGTGGTCGACGTGCCCGGCGGTGGCGACGGTGCGCACGGTGCCCGGTCAGCTCCGGGCCGCGGCCAGCGCGGTGGCGAGGCGCTCGTCGTCGTCGGGATCCACCGTCCGGAGGTCGCACACGACGGCGTCGTGCTCGATGCGGGCGACCACGCCCGACGCCCGCAGGCGCGCGAGCGTCGCGTCGGCGTCGCCCGCCGGGAGTGCGACGCCGACCGACGGGATGGTCAGTCCGGGGAGCGACCCGCCCCCGGCGACCGCGTCGGTGGCGACGACCGTCGCCCCGGGGACCGCGGTGGCGACGGCCTCCGCCCGGACGCGCAGCTCGGCCACGGTGCGGGCGGCCATCCGCCAGATCGGCAGCGAGGCGGCGCGCCCGTCGAGGTAGGCGAGGGCCACGTGCTGGAGCGCGGCGAGCGTCATCTTGTCGGCCCGCACGGCCCGGGCCAGTGGGTGCGCCGCGCACGCCGCCACGAGGTCGGCTCGTCCGACGATCACCCCGGCCTGCGGGCCGCCGAGGAGCTTGTCCCCGGAGAACGTCACGATCCCGGCTCCGGCGGCCACCGCCTGGCGGACCCCGGGCTCGTCGAACAGCCACTCGGGTCGACCGCCCAGCCACGGCGTCTGCTCGTCGAGCAGCCCGGAGCCGGCGTCGACCATCACGGGCGGGCCCAGGGTCGCGAGCTCGTGCACCGGGGTGGCCTCGGTGAACCCGACCATGCGGTAGTTCGACGCGTGCACCTTCAGGACGAGCGCCGTGGTGTCGGTGCACGCCGCCGCGTAGTCGGCCCGCCGGGTCCGGTTGGTGGTGCCCACCTCGATCAACCGGCAGTGCGACTCGGCCATGATCTCGGGGACCCGGAACCCACCCCCGATCTCCACCAGCTCTCCGCGTGACACCAGCACGTCGCGGTCGCGCGCCAGCGCGCCCAGCGCGAGCAGCACGGCGGCGGCGTTGTTGTTCACCACGATGCCGGCCTCGGCGCCACACGCGCGCGCGAGCAGGCTCCCTGCATGGACGTGGCGTGAGCCGCGGGTCCCGGACTCGAGCTCGTACTCCAGGTTGGAGTACCCGGTGGTGACCGATGCCGCAGCCGCCACGGACTCCGGGTCGATCGGCGCCCGACCGAGGTTCGTGTGCACGAGCACGCCGGTGGCGTTCACGACGCGCTGGAGCATCTGCCGGGCCCGCCGGTCGGCGCGGGCCTGTGCGTCGGCGACGACGTCGTCCTCGGTGACGGTGGCTCCGGCGTTCGCCCGGTCCCGAGCGGCGTCGATCGCGTCACGCGCGCAGTCGGCGAGCAGGGCGGGCGGCAGACCGTGGAGCCGACCGAGCACGCGATCGACCGACGGGAGGTGCCGTCGGGGGTCGGCCGTGGGCTCGGGAGCGGACGCACGCATGACCGACGAGCGTACGGCGCTCGCGGACCGGCTCGTAGACTGCGGGGGTGAGCGCAGGCGCCACCGTCGCCGTCCAGGAGGCGGCGACCGTGATGCTGGTGCGGGACGCGCCGGCGATCCCGCGACGGGATGCACCGTCGGGTGCGCCGTCCGACCGTCCGGGTCCGGGCACCGTTCCCGGGGTCGGTCCCGAGGTCGGTCCTGGGATCGGTCCTGGGATCGAGGTCTTCATGCAGCGGCGCAACCCGGCCTCGACCTTCGTGCCCGGCGCGTACGTCTTCCCCGGTGGGCGCGTCGATCCGGGTGACGCCGACCCCCGCCTCCCGGCGGCCGGCTTCGACGCGGCCGGCGCCGACGCGGCCTGCGGTGGCCCGGGCGCCGTCCGCTTCTTCGTCGCGGCGGTCCGGGAGGCGTTCGAGGAGGCCGGGGTCCTGTTGGCCCGTCACCGCGGCGACGGGACGCCGTTCGACGCCGGGACCGACCCGGTCGGTCTCGCCGAAGCACGCGTGCGCCTGCTGCGCGAGCAGGGGGACCTCGCGAGCGAGCTCGACGCGCTCGACGCCGTGCTCGACCTCGGTGCGCTCGTGCCGTTCGGACGCTGGATCACGCCGGTCGGGGCGCCGAAGCGCTACGACACCTGGTTCTTCGTCGCCTCGGCCCCGGACGGCCACACCTACGCCCACGACGACGTGGCCACCGGTGAGATGGTGGCGTCGGAGTGGGTCCGCCCGGCCGACGCGCTGGCCCGCGCGCGCGCCGGTGGGATCGAGCTGATCTACCCGACCATCCGCTCGCTCCTCGTCCTCGCCCGCTTCCGGTCGGCCGCCGCGGTCGTCGCCGCGGCCCGGGCCCGTTGGCATCGGCCGGCGCCCCTGCGGGTCATGGACCCCGACGGCGGGTGGCAGCTCGACCTCACGACCGACGCCGAGCACGCGGCCGACGACGCGGCGTCCGGCTTCGTGATGCGGATGGGTCCACCTCCGGCCGGGGCGCAGTGACGTGCCCGACCTGACCTCCGGCGTGGCGAGCGCCCTGTCGCCGCTGGTCCGACGCATCGTCGCCCCGAACCCCGGTCCGTTCACCGGCCCCGGCACCAACACGTACCTGGTGGGCGTCGACGAGGTCGCGGTCATCGACCCCGGTCCCGACGACGCCGGGCACGTCGACGCCATCGTCGGCGCGGCGATGCCCGAGCGCATCAAGTGGGTGCTGCTCACGCACTTCCACCCCGACCACCTCCCCGCCACGGCCCGGTTGGTCGCCCGCACCGGCGCCGAGGTGCTCGCCTCGACCCGACGGCTGCCCAAGGACGCCGACGCCGTGGTCGACCGGGTGCTGCGCGACGGCGACACGGTCGAGGGCACGGAGTTCGGCCTCGAGGCCCTCGCCACTCCGGGCCACGCCCCGGAGCACCTGTGCTTCCTGCTCGAGGAGGAGCGCACCCTCTTCACCGGCGACGTCGTCCTCGGGGGGATGTACTCGGTGGTCAACCCGACGCGGGGCGGCGACATGGCCGTCTACGTCGCGACGCTGCAACGGCTCGAGCGCCTGCGCCTCACCCGCATCGCGCCGGCTCACGGCGACGCGATCGACGAGCCGCGCGTCGTGATCCGCGACTACCTCGACCACCGGGCCGCGCGCGCGGCTCAGATCGCCGGGCTCGTGGCCGAGCGGCCCCGCACCGTTTCCGAGCTGGTCGCGGCGATCTACGGCGGCTCGGATCTCCCCCCCGAGCTGGTGACCGCCGCCGGGTGGCAGGTGCACGCGCACCTCATCGCGCTCAAGGCGGACGGTCGCGTCACCGGCGCGGCGCGCACGCGCTGGAGACCGGTCTGACCCGTTCGAGGTCGCGCGCGAATCGGGGCACACGGCCCGAACGATCGGGACCGTGGTCCCGTCGTGCGGCGTACCGGGCTCCGTAGCCTGCGCGGATGCCGACCTCGACGCCCCTCCGAACCCGCCGCTCCCTCCGCCTGCTCGTCGCCACGACGGTCGTGGTCGCCGCTGCCCTGGTGCCGATGGCGCCGGGCACCGCGGCCCCGACCCCGGTGGTGGTCCCGATCACCGCAGGGGGACTCAGCATCAACGGGACCGAGCTCATCGTCCCGGCCGTGGCCGGGGCCCAGCTCGAGGGGACCTACGACCCCGACACCGGGGCGTTCGCCGGAACCCTGACGATCCCGGCCTTCAACCTCTCGGGCACGACCTCGGCCAGCGACGCGTTCACCCTCGCGTTCTCCGCCGTCAGCGCCGCGGTCACCGGCACCATCCCCCAGACCGGTTCCGGCACGCTCGGTCCGGTGGGCTGGACCGTGGGCATCACCCTCCCCGGACCCTCGATCACCGACTGCTCGGTGACCATCGCCCCCCTGACGCTCGTCACGACCTTCGACGCCGTGACCGGTGCGCTGGCGCTGACCGCCGCGGGCTACCCGATCCCGGAGAGCACCTGCACCAACACCGGGGACGAGCCGACCGTGGACGCGACCCTGGCCATCCCGACCTCCACGACCGCCCTGGCGCTCCTGGCCGTCGACGCCTCCGCCCTGCGGCCCCCGGCGCCCGAGCCGGAGCCGGCGCCGCGTCCCACGTTCACCGGCTGACCAGCGGGTTTCGGGTCGAAGGTCCCTGGTGTCGGTTCGCGTCGTGCCCCACGATGGGGCTGGTCTCACCGGTTCGGGGGGGTGCTCGGACCGGGAGACGCGGTGAGGTTGGCCTTCGCCAACTCGAGGATCCGAGCGGTG
>CAIUKV010000164.1 GCA_903899845.1 uncultured Actinomycetes bacterium | reverse complement strand
GGGACCTCCCGGGGGCTCGACGGACCTGCGCCGGGGGGCCGGGCCGGGGTTCGGACGGGGCTGGGTGCGTGACGGCAGTCACGTCGACGGAAGGCTAGTCGGCGTGGTTCGGGGCGCCCTGGAGTCGGCCGGGAGTCGTGGTTTCGGAGCCGCTCCGGATGTGCGATTATGACGAGCACGTCAGAATCCGGGCACCACCCGAGGTGACCGGGACCCGAGCGAGGAGGACCCGATGGGAATCAACGGATGGCGCGCCGCCGACAGCGACCTCCACGTCATGGAGCCGGCCGACCTGTGGCAGCGGTACATGGAGCCCGAGTGGGCCCACGCCGCGCCCATCGGCACCACCGAGATGGTGCGCGACATGCGCGTCCGGGTGAAGAACCACACGATGCTGCGCATGGGCCGGGTCCGGGCCAACACCGGTGGGGTCTCGGCCTGGTCGGAGGAGCAGGACAACGTCTACGCCCGGGCCGAGGCGGCCGGGTGGAGCGCGGCGTCGCAGCTCCAGGCGATGGACGACGAGGGTCTCGACGTCGCGGTGCTGTTCCCGAGCCGGGGCCTGTTCGTGCTCGGCCTCGACAGCACCGAGCAGATGGGCAGCGACGGCCTCGAGGGCGACTACGCCGCCGCCATCGCCCGGGCCTACAACAACTGGATGGCCGACTTCGTGCAGGAGGACCCGACCCGGCTGTTCGGGGCCGGCCTGATCGCGCCGCACGACCCGAAGCTCGCCCGCGACGAGGTGAAGCGCTGCGTCGAGGAGCTCGGCTTCAAGACGGTGATGCTGCACCCGGGCCACGTGAACCGCCGGCCGTGGCACCACCCCGAGTACGACCAGATCTGGGCCGAGTGCGAGCGCCAGGGGATCCCGATCAGCTTCCACGGCGGCGGGCAGACGTACCTCCGGCCCGACTACTCGCTCGAGGTGTTCGACAAGCTGATGCACTGGCACGTGTTCAACCAGCCGCTCGGGATCATGGCGGTGCTCACCAGCTTCACCAGCGGCGGGGTGATCCACCGGCACCCGAACCTTCGTGCCGCGCTGCTCGAGGGCAACTGCGGGTGGGCGCCGTGGTTCGTGCAGCGCCTCGACGAGCACTGGGAGTGGGTCGGAGCCATGGACGCGCCCGAGCTCGACCGGGCGCCGTCGGAGTACTTCCTGTCGAACTGCTTCCTCGGCGTGGAGGCCGACGAGGACAGCGTGCAGTACTACGTCGACGCGTTCGGCGACGACAACCTCGTCTTCTCCACCGACTACCCGCACGGGGACTCGAAGTACCCCGACGCGCTCAAGGCGTTCCTGAAGCTTCCGCTGTCCGACGAGACGAAGCAGAAGATCCTCTGGGACAACTGGGTGCGCATGTACGGCATCGAGGTGCCGGCGTGAGCGAGGACCTCGCCGCCGCCGGCAAGGCGGTCCAGGAGCAGCTCTGGGGTCCGATGACCGGGGGCGGCGGCGGGGGCTTCCCCGCCGCCCGCCTCGCGCCCGAGTTCTTCGCGCTCGTCCAGCAGTTCGCCTTCGGCATGTTCTGGGCGCGTGAGCAGCTCGGCGTGAAGGAGCGCAGCCTGGTGACCGTGGCCCAGCTCGCGGCCCTGGGCAAGACCGACGAGCTCAAGGCCCACCTCCGCGGCGCCCGCAACGTGGGCTGGACCAAGGAGGAGCTGGTCGAGGTGCTCATGCAGACCGCGGTGTACGCCGGGGTCCCCGCCGCCGTGAACGCGCTCGGGGCGGCCGCCGAGGTGCTCGCCCCCGAGTGACCCCGGGACCCGTGTGCTACGTTGTGCGTCATGCAGCGGGTCGGCGTCCGTGAGCTCCGCCAGAACCTGAGCGTCTACCTCGACCGGGTCAAGGCGGGCGAGTCCCTCGAGGTCACCGAGCGCGGCCACCCGGTCGC
>CAIUKV010000163.1 GCA_903899845.1 uncultured Actinomycetes bacterium | reverse complement strand
GGGCGCCCTCGGCAGGATTCGAACCTGCGACGCACGGTTTAGGAAACCGACGCTCTATCCCCTGAGCTACGAGGGCGGGGGGCCTGTGACAGGTGTGGTGACAGCCGTGGTGACAGTGCGCCGCGGGGTGTCGGCCGAGCCCGTTCCAGACCGTCTGCGACGGTACTCGGGGAGGGTCGGCGGGTCCCGGGGGCCTCTGGGGGATGTGGAGCGGGCGGCGGGCGCGGTGGGGCCCCGCCGTGGGGCGGGGGACCTCGAGGTGCGGTGCCGTCGTGGTGGTCAGGCGGCGAGGGGATGCCGTCGTTGCTGGTCGAGGGGGGTGTCGGACCCCGGACGGTTCTGGGACGCCCGTTGGTCGGACACGTGCCGTCGCGCGCGCGGCGGGTCGACCATCTCGACGAACCACCGACGGTCCTGCGGCCCCGCCCCGAATGGGCGGCTGCGCCGGCAGTGCGGGGTTCGGGTTAGGTGAAGAGCGCGCAGGGCGGCGGAGGGTCGCTCTTGATCGTGTCCGGTGCGAGGAGGCCGGTGAGGGCTTCGCGGTGGTCGATCGCAGGCGGCTCGTAGCCGGGGCCGGCGGTGTCGGTGGTGCCGTCGGTCGTCATGTCCGCGAGACCATGCCGTGTCGTCGGATCCCGTTCACGGCCCGTCGCTGTGGTAGATGGAGCCGGGCGGGTCGCTCGTGAACGCGTGGGCCGAGACGCCGAACCGGCGTCGGATCGTGGGCGCCTCGTACCCGGTCTCGGCGGAGTCGGCGAGACCGGCGGGGCCGGCCGAGTCGGTGGAGATCATGCCTGGAACACTAGGTGTCGTCCCCGGCGTCGTGTCGCCGGAGGACGGGCATTGCCCCGCCCGACGAACTGGTCGTTCCCCGCGGTCGTCGACCAGGTTCCCGGGCCCCAGCGAGCCCGACCGGGGCTGACAGGTAGGTTGCCGCCCCGGTCGGCGCTCCACCCGACCGGGGCCGCAGGAGCAGCCGCAGGACGTGCCGCGGGACGATGGGGAGACCTCGGTGATCAGAGGGTTGCGTCGTCGGGGGCGGAAGCGGGGAGTCCAGGTGGGGGCGCGCATCTTCGTCGTCCACGTGCAGCGCACCGGGGGGACGTCGCTGCGATGGGCCCTCGAGGCGACGATCGGGTCGGCGGGCGTGTTCCCTTCCCAGGCCGAGCTCGACGCCCGCCCCGACCGTCGGTACGAGCCCGCGGCCGAGGTGCTGCGACGCTGGCCCGAGGTCCGCGATCACCGTGTGCTCGTCGGCCACTACCTCGCGGCGGTCGCCGATCGCCTGCCCGTCCCGTACCGGACTGCGACGTTCCTCCGGGAGCCGGTCGCCCGGTCGGTGTCGATCGTGCGGCTCCGGTCACGGGAGAGCGGTCGCGCCGTGGCCGATCTCCTCGCCGACGAGGGGTTCCTCTCCGGGCATGTCGTCGACCTGCAGACCCGGATCTTCGGGACGGTGCCGGCGGGTGATCCGGAGCGACCGCAGGAGTCGCCGCCGGCCGACGACGCAACGCTCGAGCGGGCCTGTGCACGGCTCGAGACGTTCGACTTCGTCGGGTGGACCGACGCGTACGCGGATTCGATCACCCGATTCGACCGGACGTTCGGAACGACGCTGCGGCGTCACATCCGCGCCGAGAACGCCTCGGTGCGCGACCACGTCCCGGACGCGGAGATCGCGGAGGTCGTGGGCCCGCTCGTGACCCGGGACCTGGAGCTCGTGCGCCGGGTCCGCGGGACGGCGCGGTGAGCAAACCGGAACCGTCCCCGGATTCCCCCTGGATCGTCGCCGGGATGCACCGGTCGGGCACGTCGGCGGCCGCGCGCTTCCTCCATCGACGCGGCATCGGAATGGGTCTGCGGATGATCCCGGCCGATCGCGGGAACCCGGCGGGGTACTTCGAGGACGTCGAGGTGGTGCGGCTCCACCAGGAGGCGTTCGCTGCCGTGCTGCCCGCCGCCGACGGTGCCCATGCCGACTGGGGGTGGACCCGTGCCGCCACCGTGTCGGCGAACGATCTGGAGCCGTGGCGGCGCGTCGCCGAGCGCCTGGTCGCGGACCGGGCCGCGTCCGGTGGACCGTGGGGGTTCAAGGATCCCCGGGCCACGGTGGTGCTGGACTTCTGGGATCGCTGTGTGCCCGATGCCCGGTACCTCGTCGTCTACCGCCGTCCCGACCTGGTGGCCGACTCGATCCAGCGGTTGGGCGCCGACGTGTTCCTGCGCGACCCGAGCGCGCCCTGGAGCATCTGGCGTCACTACAACGAGCGTCTCCTGGACTTCGTGCAGCGGCATCGTGACCGTTGTGCCGTGGTCAACGCCGCCGTGCTGACCACGGAGACCGACGAGATCGCGCGACTCCTCACCGATCGGTTCGGTGCGGTCCTCCTCGGTGCGCCGGCGGAGCATCCTCCCGTGGGCGCACCGGCTCCCGGGGGAAGACGGCGGTCCGCGTTCGAGACCCGACTGGCCCGGGCGGTCTGGACCGAGTGCTTCGACCTCTACGACGCGCTGGAGCGCGCCGCCGATCTGCCCGACCCCCTCGGAGACTCGGTTGCGGACGCGTCATCGGGTCCACCGGTCGCGTCCCGAGCGACGATGGACGATCTGTCCATCGTGCTGTGCACCCACGACGACGCACCGTTCCTGGTCGAAGCGCTCTCGAGCGTCGCTCGGTGCACCGGCGGCACCGCGGAGGTGCTGATCTGTGACGACGGGACGACGGACCCCGAGCACGTGGTTGTGCTCGACCGGCTGGAGGCGGCCGGCCATCGCATGGTCCGTCAGGCCAACGCGGGACTGCCGGCGGCACGGAACCGGCTGATCACGCAGGCGCAGGGGACGTTCGTCCTGCCGCTCGATGCCGACAACCGCTTGCTCCCGGGGTTCGTCGAGCGGGCCCTCGCGGCGTTCGCCGAGGATCCGCGTCTCGGAGTGGTCTACGGGGACCGACGGTTCATCGGTGGACGCACCGACGACGACGTCGTCCCCGACTTCCGGGTCGAGCGGGCGGTGGAGGTCAACGAGGTCGACGCGTGCGCGATGTTCCGTCGTGCGGCCTGGGCGGAAGCCGGCGGGTACGACGAGGCGCTCGAGTGCGGTGAGGACTGGGAGCTCTGGCTCCACCTTGCTGCGCTCGGGTGGCGGTTCCGGCACCTCCCCGGACCGGCGTTCGAGTACCGGGTCCGACCGGATTCGCTGATGGCGGTCCGCAGCACACCCGAATGGGGCGCCCGGTTCCGTCGGATGCAACTGCAGCGCTATCCCGACCTGCTCGTCGCCGCCCTGCCCCGAAGCGTCCGGTGGCTCGCCGGGGGTGGCCCGACGGCCTCGGGCCGGCCCGTTCCCGATGCCGGCCGATGGGCCCGCGGCGTGGCCCGTGCCTACTGGGGATGGCGGTGGCGACCGCATCGCCTCCGACGCCGCCTCCGCAGCGTGGCCGTCCGGGCGCGCAGCGTCGTCGCGGGCCGACGGCGTCGGTGATGCCGGGCGGTGACCGCGACGATGCCGGCGTTCCTCCCGGCTCGGGCCGTGCGCCCCGAGCACCCCGCAGTGTCGGCGCCACCCGCCGCCGGGTCGCCCCCGTCGATCGGATACGTTGCTCCCGACGTGGGAGGACGAGCATGGCGAACGACCCCGGCCCCCGACGGATCACCGGTCCGCTGCGGACCTGGTACGACCTCCACGAGGCCCTCGCCCACGAGGCCCGCGCCCTCGCCGACCTCGCCCCGGCGCTCGTCCCCGGCGACTCCGAGGCGCTCGACGCCTTCGACACCCGCCTCGGCCGGTTCCGCACCGAGCTGCGCCACCACTCCGAGGTGGAGGACGTCGTCATGTTCCCGGCCGTCGTCGCCGCCGGGGGTCGGGTGCCCGACCGGTTCGTCGACGACCACCGCGCCGAGCAGCTGGCCGTGTACGCGCTCGGGTGCGCGGTCCTCGGCGCCCGGGCCGACGGCGATGCGTCCGCGTTCGCGGCCATCGCACCGGCCGCGGGCGACCTGCGCGACTCGCTCGTCGAGCACCTCGACGCCGAGGACGCCGAGATCCTCAGCCAGGTGCCCGACCGATTCGACGCCGACGCCCAGGGCGCCCTGCTCCGGCGGATCATCGCGTCGACACCGGCCGATCCCCACCTGCAACCCTGGATCGCGGCGGCGCTGAGTCCCGATCACCTCGAGGCGCGCCTGCGCAACCTCGCCACGACCCTCAGCCCGGCGGCCCTGGTGGGGGTGCTGACCCAGATCCACGCCGGGGTGGACGCGGCCACGTGGGACGTCGTCGTGACCCGCGCACCGGACCTCGCCGGCCTCGTCCCGACCTGATCCACGCGGCCCTCCGGCCCGACCCCTGTCGGCGCCACCGCAGGACGCACCCCGAGGTCAGTCGGGGAAGACCCGGTCGGCGCGGTGGCAGGCCCAGCCCCGGCACCGGGCGAGCTCGGCCAGCTTCATCGAAAGGACCCGACGCAGCATCGCCGTGGTGGGATCGGAGGCGAGGTTGCGGATCTGGTCGGGGTCGGTGCGCACGTCGTAGAGCTCGCGCTCCCCGGTGACGTACTCGACGTAGATGTGGGTGGCGGTGCGGACCCCGACGTAGTCGGGGATGCCGTTCAACGCGTCGAAGAACGCCGTGCGCACGATCCGTGCCCCGCCCGACCCGTCGGCCGTGGCGTCGGCGACGGGCGCGCCCGCCGGCGGTGGGAGCGAGCGCTGGTCGAGGTCGGGGCGCTCGTCGGTGGGCGAGCGCACGGTGGGCGGGTCCGTCGGCGTGAGGCCCCGTTCGCGCCAGTGCTCGAGCAGGAACCCGGTGCGCCAGCCGATGCGGCTCGTGGGGCCGGGCGACGCGGCCAGGCCGAGGAACGACCGTCCGTCCACGTAGCGCGGGACTCGCACGCCCGCCATGGTGAGGAACGTCGGGACGTAGTCCACGTTGCCCGTGAGGGCGTCGACCCGGGTCCCCGGCGTGATGCCGGGGCCGCGCACGAGGAGCGGCACGTTGGTGTCGGAGTCGTACGGCGTCTGCTTGCCGGCGGGCATCCGGTGCAGACCGAGGTGGTACCCGTTGTCGGACGTGAAGACGAGATAGGTGTTGTCGAGCTGCCCGATGCGGGTGAGCGTGTCGACCAGGCCGGCGACCGTGCGGTCGACCCCCGCCAGCGACGCGAGCCGCAGCCGGTGCAGCGCGTCGATCTCGGCGATTCGGCTCGCCGTGAGCCGGGGGAGGTCGCGCACGTGCTGGGGCATCCCCGAGACGTCGGGCTGGTCGAACGCGGGGGTGCGGGGCGCCAGCGTGCCGGCGTGGCGGAAGTCGTCACCCGGTGCGGGGGTGGCCGGATCGTGGGGGGCGTAGAGCGAGAGGTAGAGGAAGAACGGCGCCCCTGCGGCGCTCGCCCGCTCCATGAACCGGTCGGCCATCCGCAGCTGCACGGTGGCGCCGTAGTCCTCCCGGGCCGACCCGAAGCGCACGAGCCGACCGTCGACG
>CAIUKV010000162.1 GCA_903899845.1 uncultured Actinomycetes bacterium | reverse complement strand
TGGGGGATCGCCGTCGGCGTACCCCACCAGCGCGCTCGTGAGCAGGGTGAGCACGGGCTCGACCATGCTCACGTCCACCTTCTGGCCCCGTCCCCCGCGGGCGTCACGGTGGTAGCACGCCGCCAGCGTGCCCACGACCCCCGCGATCGCAGTGAGCACGTCACCGAGGGCGACCGACGGCAGCATCGGGGGCCCGTCGGACTCCCCCGTCAGATTGGTCAGGCCCCCGAACGCCTCGGCGAGCGACCCGTTGCCGTCGCGACCGGCATACGGACCGCTGGCGCCGTAGCAGCTGACGCTCACCACGACGACGTCGGGGTTCACGGCGAGCAGCTCGTCGGGCGTGGCGCCCCACCGCTCGAGCGTCGGGGCCGGGAGGTTCTCGACCACCACGTCGGCGGCGGCCACCATCCGGTGCAGCAGGGCCCGGCCCTCCGGCGTGTCCGGATCGCAGGTCACGGTGCGCTTGTTGCGCGAGACCGACGCCCAGGTGAGCGACCGGTCGCCGCGGCGGGCCCCCATCACCCGCATCGGGTCGCCGCCCGCGCGTCCGTCGCGTGCAGGCGGCTCGAGCTTGACGACGTCGGCCCCGAGATCGCCGAGGATGGTGGCGATCTGGGGTGCCGAGAACAAGATGGCGAGGTCGAGCACCCGCAGGCCCTCGAGCGCGCGGGGTGCCGGCGGCGATCCCTCGGCGGTCATCGGACCCGCTACTTCAGGATCTCGATGAGGAGCTCGTAGTAGCGGCGCTCCCCGACGTTCTTGGCCGTCTCGATCCCGCCGGGCGGCATCTCCACCACCATCGGCGTCCGCACGTCGACCTCGATGTACTCCCCGTGCACTGCGCTGTCGGGCTCCGGCACCGCCGCGATCCGGTCCCCGTCGAGGATCACCAGGACGGACGGGTGGTCGTGGCGGTGGACCGCGCCGGACTCACCCGGGGCGAGGTCCATCTCCCACACCCGGCAGTACTCGTTCTCGAACAGCACCTTGGTCCCGACGCCCCCGAGGACCCGCTCGGTTCCCCCGGTGCCCTCGGTGCCCGCGTCACTCGCTGCGCTCACGGCTCCCCCTCGGATCCACCCGGGGCCCCGCCGGTCCCGGCCCCGGGGAATCTAGAGCGCAGGGTCGGCCGACGCCGCGGCCGCCGCCCCGATGCGCAGGGCCCGCTCGAGGTCGGCCCACAGGTCCTCGACCGCCTCGCACCCGACGCTGAGGCGCAGCAGCGACGCCGGGACCCCTGCGTCCTCGGGCCACCGGGCCCGGCGCTCCATCGTCGACTCCACCCCGCCGAGGCTGGTTGCGTGGACGATCACCCGGGTCGCGCGGGCCGTCGCCTCGGCAGCGGCGGCGCCGCCGTGGACCTCGAACGCCACCATCGTCCCGGGGCCGGCCGCCTGGGCCCGGGTGCGCGCGGCGCCCGGGTCGTCGGGCAGCCCCGGATACCGAACCCGGGCCACGGCCGGATGCTCGGTGAGCCGGGCCGCCAGCACCTCGGCGGTGGCCTGGGCCCGCTGGAGGCGCACCCCGAGGGTCCGGACGCCCCGGAGCGCGAGGAAGGTCTCCATCGGTCCCGGGATCGCGCCGTAGGCGGACCGGTGGCGCCGGAACGCCTCGCAGCGGTCGGCGTCGCGGGTGACGGTGGCGCCGAGCACGACGTCGGAATGTCCGGCGAGCAGCTTGGTGACGCTGTGCACCACCACGTCGGCGCCGAGGGCGAGGGGCTGCTGGAGCAGCGGGGTCGCGTAGGTGTTGTCGACGGCGACGCACGCGCCCCGCTCGTGGGCCCCCGCGATCACCGCCGGCAGGTCGACGACCCCGTTGCACGGATTGGTCGGCGACTCGAGCCACACCAGTGCGGCTCCGGCCGCCGCGGCGAGCACGGCGTCGGTGTCGGTCACGTCGACGAAGACCGGGTCCCAGCGACCCGGAGGGCCGGCGTCGCGGACGAGGACCCGGGTCCCGCTGTACCCCACGGCGGGAAGCACGACCCGCGCGCCGATCGGGAGCGTGTCGAACACCGCCGCGATCGCCGCCATGCCGGACGCGAAGGTGAGGGCCGATCCCCCCTCGAGCGCCCCGAGCACCTCCTCGAGTGCAGCCCACGTGCGGTTCCCGTCACGCGCGTAGGCGACCGGGCCCCCGGCGTGGTACGTGGAGGCGAAGGTGACCGGCTCGTTCAGCGGCGCGTCCGGCGCCACCGCCGGCCGACCCGCCGTCACGGCGACCGTGGCCGGATCGAGCGTCCCGTGCGCCGGGGGCACCGGGCCGGGGCGAACGCCGGAGGCGGACACGCCGTCGGTCCCGCCGGGGAGGGGGCACGGCGTGCGGTCGTCGGCCACGGGCACTCAGGTGCCGAGGTGGACCGGCAGGGCCTTCAACGCGTTGTTGAGGTTCGAGCGGAACCGGGCCGGCGTCCCCGTCTGCTCGATCACGGGGAACCGGTCGAGCAGCTCGTCGAAGAAGATCCGCCCCTCGAGCCGGGCGAGGTGCACCCCGAGACAGAAGTGGTCGGCGATGCCGAACGACAGGTGCGGGTTGGGCGACCGGGTGATGTCGAAGCGGTCGGGGTCGGCGAAGACCGCTTCGTCGCGGTTGGCCGACGTGTAGATCATCGCGATCTTCTCGCCCGAGGCGATCGGCTGCCCCGCGATCTCGGTGTCCTCGGTGGCCGTACGCCGGAAGTAGTGCAGCGGATTGGCGTAGCGCAGGATCTCCTCGACCGCCGACGGGATGAGCGACCGATCGGCCCGGAGCCGGTCCAGCTGGTCGGGATGCCGCAGGAGCTCGAGGAGCCCCGACGACAGCATGGTGCGCGTGGTGTCGTTCCCGGCGGTCACGAGCTGCACGAAGAAGTACGCGAACTCGAGGTCGGTCATGGGCTGGCCGTCGATCTCGGTGCGCAGGAGGGCGAGCCCGAGGTCGTCGCCCTCCTCGCCCCGCCGCCGGACCGCGTACTCGTAGCCGTAGATCGCCATCTGCATCGAGCCCCCGCCGGTCTCGCCGCCCGCGTCGGCGTCGGGGTTGACGTCGGGGTCGCTCCCCGAGGTCGACTGCTCGGCCCAGCGGTTGATGTCGGCCCGGTCGGCCTCCGGGATCCCCATCATCTCGCCGAACACCTGCGACGGCAGGAAGGCGGCGACGTCGTGGACGAACTCGACGTCACCACGCGCCGCGGCCCGGTCGAGGATCTCACGGCAGACCTTGCGGATCGCCGCCTCGAGGGTCGCGATCGCCCGGGCCTTGAACAGGTGCGCCACCTCCTTGCGCAGCTGCGTGTGGCGGGGCGGGTCCATCATCAGCAGCATGTTCTTGGACTGCTCGAGCTGCTCGGGGGCCATGTCCTCGAGCACGACACCGCCGACCTGGGCCGAGAACCGCAAGGGCTGGCGCGAGACCTCGACCACGTCGGCGTGGCGCATCACCGCCCAATAGGAGGTGCCGTCGGGCATCTCCTGGCGCCACACCGGGTGCGCACGTCGCAGGTAGGCGAACACCTCGTGGGGCGCGGCGGCGACGTAGCCGTCGGGGTCGTAGATGTCGATGGTGGTGGGATCCCAGGTCGTCGGCACGCCCGAATTGTGGCGCCTCCCGGTCTGCCCCGCCACCCCGGGTCAGGTGGGGAGGCGATCCCGGTCGGCCCGGGGGTAGCGGCGGCGGAACCACCACGCGGCCCCGGCCCCGAGCGGGAGGGGCAGCCAGAACGACACCAAACGGAACAGCAGCGTCGCCGCCACCGCCGCCTCGGGCTTCACCCCGGCGGCGGCGAGGGTCGCCACCAGGCCCGCCTCGACGAAGCCGAGTCCCCCCGGGGTGAGCGGGATCAGGCCGAGCACCGACGCCGCGACGAACGCGAGCAGGACCGACCAGGGATCGGGCCGGGCGTCGATGGCGACGAGCGCGAGCAGCAGGACGAGGTACTCGAAGAACCACCGCCCGACCGCGGCGGCCACGGCCTCGGGCCACCGGGACCCCATCGTGGTACGGATCTCGTCGCGCTCCGCGAGGAGGCGATCGCCGAGCCCGGTGACCCGGGGGCGGTGGCGCCGGACCCGGTTGACGAGGCGCTCGAGGCCGTGGCCGAGCGCCTGGACCGGCCGGCGCGTCCCGAGGAACAGCGCGACCACCACCGCGACGACGGCGAACATCGCGGCGCCGAGCCACGCCGCCGGGAGCAGGCTCCCGGGGACGGCCGTCCCGGTCAGGACGGCGGGCACGACCAGCACGGGCATCGCGACCAGCGCCGCGGTGACCAGCAGCGACTGCACCGTGATCGCGGTGAGCGCGGTGGTGTACGGGAACCCGGCGTCGGCGAGCATGCGGGCCTGCACGGCCGTCCCGGTCGCGCCACCACCGGGGGTGACCCGGTTGAAGGCGTTGCCGGCGAGCTGCGAGAGGACGATCGCGTCCCAGTGGTCGCGTCGGAGCGCCAGGGCCGTGAGCCACCACACGCAGGCGAAGCTCGCGACCTCGAGCACCAGGGCCACCGGGAGCGCGAGCGGATCGAAGTCACCGAGCCGGTCCCAGGCCGAGAACACCTCGCCGATGCTCGGGGCCAGGAGGTAGAGCGACACCGCGGTGCCCACGAGCAGGGCCACGCGCCCGGCGGAGAAGCGCGCGCGGAGTCCCGGCCGCGGGGTGTCGGCCGGTGCGCCGCCCGGTTCCGGGGGCGGTGCGACGTGCTCGGGCTGGGGATTGGCGCCCATCGGGTGGTGCGGTCAGGCTAACCACGGACCCGGCCCGCCGTGGACCCCGCCGGCGGCGGGACCGCCGGACCCCCGCCGAGAGAGGCGCCATGGAGATCCTGCGGACACCCGACGACCGGTTCACCGACCTCCCCGACTTCCCCTTCGCGCCGCACTACGCGGAGGTCCCCGACGGCG
>CAIUKV010000161.1 GCA_903899845.1 uncultured Actinomycetes bacterium | reverse complement strand
TACGCCGAGGAGTACGCGGTGTCGCGCTACTTCGTCGACGCCCGGGTGCTCTCGATCTTCGAGGGCGCCGACGAGACGCTGTGCCTCCGGGTGATCGCCCGGCGCCTCGCCGAGGACGCCCTGCGCGCCACCGACGCCTGACGTCCCCGCCGCCGCTCAGGCGGTCGGATCGGCCACGCAGCGGTTGACCAGCTCGCCGATCCCCTCGATCGCGGTGCGCACCGTCGCGCCGACCGCCAGGTACTCCGGCGGCGTGCGGCCGAACCCGGCCCCGGCGGGCGAGCCGGTGAGCAGCACGTCGCCGGGGACGAGGGTGACGAAGGTCGAGCAGTACCGGACGACCTCGACCGGGTCGACGAGCATGTCGGCGGTGCGGGCGTCCTGGACCCGCCGACCGTCGACGTCGCAGGTGATCCGCAGGTCGCGGGCGTGGTCGACCTCCTCGGGGGTGACCAGCCACGGACCGACCGGCGTTGCGTGCTCCCAGGTCTTCCCCGCGATCCACTGCGTGGTGCGCATCTGCCAGTCGCGCATGCTGACGTCGTTGACGACCGTGAAGCCGGCGATGGCGACGCGGGCCTCGGCCGCGGTGGCCCGCCGGACGGTCCGGCCGATCACGAGGCCGAGCTCGGCCTCCCAGTCGACCTCGGCCGACTCCGGTGGCATCCAGATGTCGTCGCGGGCGCCGATCAGGGCGCGGGCCGTCTTGGTGAAGATCGTCGGGTGGTCGGGGAGCTCGCGTCCCATCTCGAGGATGTGCTCGCGGTAGTTGAGGCCGAGGCACAGCACCTTCTCGGGCTGCGGCACCACCGGGGCCAGCACCGCGTCGGCGACGTCGTGGACGATCCCGGTCGCGGCGACCGCGTCGGCCCCGCCGGCCTCGAGCACGGCCCGGACGTCGGGGGCGGCCAGCTCGACCAGGCGCGCACCCTCGACCCGGGCCGCACGGGTGCCGTCGGGGGTGCGGACGGTCGCGAGGCGCACTCAGTCCCCGGCGCTGCGGGTCATGCCGGCCCGCTCGCCGCGCGACACGAACTTGAGCGCCATCTTGCGGCTGGCCTCGTCGATCATCTCGTCGCCGAACATCACCGCACCCCGACGGTCGCCCTCGGTGGTGGCGACCCGGTAGGCCTCGAGCAGGTCGAACGCGTGGTCGAACTGGTCCTGGGTCGGGGTGTAGACCTCGTTGATCACCGTCACCTGGTCGGGGTGCAGCGACCACTTGCCGTCGTAGCCGAGGATCCGGGTCCGCATCGCGTAGTCGCGCAGGCCGTCGAGATCCCGGATCTTGAGGTAGGGGCCGTCGATGACCTGGAGGCCGTTGGCCCGGCCCGCCATCAGGATCTTGGCGAACACGTAGTGGAAGTGGTCGCCCGGGTACTCGGGGATCTGCACGCCCCCGGTGAGCACCGGCATCTCGGTCGACGCAGCGAAGTCGGCCGGGCCGAAGATGATCGTCTCGAGCCGGTCGCTCGCCGCGCAGATCTCCTCGACGTTGATGAGCCCCTGGGCGGTCTCGATCTGGGCCTCGATGCCGATGCGGCTCGTGCGCCCGGTCGCCTTCTCGATCTGCGTCAGCAGCAGGTCGAGGGCCACGACCTCGGCCGCCGACTGGACCTTGGGCAGCATGATCTCGTCGAGGCGCTCGCTCGCGTGCTCGACCACGTACGTGACGTCCCGGTAGGTCCACTCGGTGTCCCAGGCGTTCACCCGCACGCACAGGACGGTGTCGCCCCAGTCCTGCTCGTTGATGGCCCGGACGACCTTGGCCCGGGCCGCCTCCTTCTCGAGCGGGGCGACCGAGTCCTCCAGGTCGAGGAACACCTGGTCGGCGCCGAGGCCGGGCGCCTTGCCGAGCATCTTCTCGTTGGAGCCGGGCGTGGCGTGGCAGGTCCGGCGGGGCAGGTTGCGGGTGCGTTCCGACATGGGCGAGACGCTAGTGCGGACTACGGTCGGACCGTGGCCCGGGACCTGCCCACCGAGACCCTCCACGAGATCGCCGACGGCGTGTTCGTCTGGCTGCTGCCCGGGGGCGAGAACGGGGTCGCCAACGCCGGGGTGATCGCCGACGCCGACGGGCTCACGGTCGTCGACACCCTGATGGTGCGCTCGCAGTGGGCCCCGTTCGCCGCCGCGGTGGCCGAGCTCGACCGGCCGGTCCGCCGCTGCGTGCTCACCCACGCGCACATCGACCACGTGGGCGGCACCCGGGCGTTCCCGGCCGCAGCGATCTACGCGACCCCGGCGGCGAGCTGGGCGCTCGACCAGCCGATGCCGCTCGACGCCTACAAGTCGTTCATGACCGCGTTCGCCGACGAGTTCGACGACCTCGCCGAGGTGGGGACCCGACCGGTGACCCACGAGGTGGACGGGGCCGCCCGACTCACGGAGCGGGTCGAGCTGCTCACCGCCTCCGGGCACACCTCCGGCGACCTGCTGGTGCTGGTCGAGGACGCCGACGTGTGCTTCGCCGGCGACCTGTGCTTCTTCGGCGTGACCCCGCTCGCCTTCCAGGGCGACCCGGCGGCGTGGGCCGACACGCTCGACGTGGTCGTCGACCTCGCCACCACCGTCGTCCCCGGCCACGGCCCGGTGGGCGGCGAGCCCGAGATCCGCGACCTGCAGGCCTACCTGCGGGCGTGCGTGACCGCGGGCGGGGACCCGGGCCGGATCGGGCCCGGCCCGTGGGACGCCTGGATCGACCGGGCCGAAAGGGACCCGATCAACGTGGAGCGGGCCGCGCTGCTGGCCCAGGGCCGCGACGAGATGCCGCCGGCGATGCAGCGGGCGATCGGCCTCGGCGAGGCGTAGTCCCGGGCGCCCGCCGGGGGGCGGTACATTCCCCGGCGATGGCGAAGAACCCGGACCCCACGCTCCCGCTCACCAACCTCGCCGGCACCACCCGCACGCTCGACGACTGGACCACGATGTTCCACCTCGTCCTGGTCGTGCTGCCCGACCGGCCCGAGGGCGCGCAGTTCGTGCCCATCGCCGAGCGGATCTTCGCCACCTTCGGCGACTCCGACGCCAAGGTCGCCTTCTGCGTGCCCGGCCCGCCCGCCATGGCCAACCGCCTGCTCGAGGGGGCCCGGCGCACGTACCCGGTGTTCTGCGACGCCGACCGGGAGCTCATCGCCGGCCTCGGGCTCGAGCGCCTGCCCGCCCTCGTGCACCTGCGCCAGGACACCAGCCTGGCCAACGTCGCCGAGGGGTGGGACCCGAAGGAGTGGCAGCGGGTGGCCCGGGCCATCGGCAAGGCCATGGCCTGGACCCACCCCGAGGTGGGCCGCCCCGGCGACCCCGCCCCCACCGCGGGCTGGCCCGCCCTGGTCTGAGCCCGGTCCACCCGGCACGGGTGCGACCGGGGGCGACCCCCACGAGCAACACAGACCACATCGACCTCTCCTGTGTCAGCACGGGGCCGACCCGGCTAGCCTCGGTGGCCCCATGACGGCGCTCCCCCGCCTCCTGCGTCGCCCCCGGGCGATCCTCCTGCTCGTCGCCACCCTCGCCGGGGCGGCGGTGACGGTGCCGGTCGCCCCGGTCCGGGCGGCCCCCGTCGACGACCTCCGGACCCAGGCGGCCCAGGTGGAGGAGCAGATCAACGCCCTCAGCATGCAGCTGAGCGTGCTCCACGAGCAGATCAAGGCCGCCGAGGACGAGCTCGACGCCGCCCGCCGTACCATCGCCGAGGCCCAGGCCGGGATCCAGGCCGCCCAGGCCGAGGTCGCCCGGATCACCGCCCTGGTGCACCGGCGGGCCGCCCTCGTCTACCGCCGGGCCAGCCTCGGCGGGACGGCCGGGCTCGACCTCGACGTCCGCGAGCAGGCGTCGCGGCGGACCTACGCCGACGCCACCGGGCAGCGCGACGCCCAGACCCTGGCCCAGCTCGACCGGGCCCGGGAGGACCTCGCCGCCAAGGAGGCCGGGGCCGAGCGGCTCCGGGCCGAGGTCCAGACCCGCCAGGACGCGCTCCGGGCCCAGCAGCGCGAGTTCCAGGCCCAGCAGGGCGAGCTCGACCGGATCAAGCGCGGGCTCGACGGCGAGATCGCCCGCCTCGTCGCCGAGGAGCAGGCCCGCCGACGAGCGGCCGAGGAGGCCGCCGCGGCCACGGCCGCCGCCCGGCTCAGGGCCGCCAACGTGAACTTCGACCCCTCCACGCTGCCCCCGGTGAGCGGGAAGGCCGCGGTCGCCGTCGCCTACGCGACCGCCCAGATGGGCAAGCCCTACTGCTACGCCGGCCGGGGCCCCGACTGCTACGACTGCTCGGGCCTGACCCAGATGGCGTGGGCCGAGGCCGGGGTCGCCATCCCCCGCAACTCGGAGGCCCAGTTCGGGTCGCTGCCCCGGGTGCCGCTCAGCGAGGTCGCGCCGGGCGACATCGTGTGGTTCCCCGGGCACGTCGGCATCTACGTCGGCAACGGCCAGGTGATCAACGCGCCGAGCACCGGCGACATCATCCGGATCCACCCGATCAGCCTCTACCAGGGCGCGGTGCGGCCGGGCTGAGCCGGCCCCGCCGTCCCGTACCATCGCCGCGTGACCTCGTCCGCGGCGTCCGTGCGCCTCACCGACTTCTCGCACGGGGCCGGGTGCGCGTGCAAGCTGTCGCCGGCCGACCTGCGCACCGTGCTCGGTCTCGTCCAGGGTCTCGGCGACGCGCCGGACGACCCCGACCTGCTCGTCGGCCTCGACACCTCCGACGACGCCGCCGTGTACCGCCTGCGCGACGACCTCGCCATCGTGGTCACCACCGACTTCTTCACCCCGATCGTCGACGACCCCTTCGACTGGGGCCGGGTCGCAGCGACCAACGCGCTCTCCGACGTCTACGCGATGGGCGGGACTCCCCTGCTCGCGCTCAACCTCGTCGCCTGGCCCCGTGAGGGCCTGTCCTTCGAACTCCTCGCCCGGGTCCTCGACGGCGGGGCCGCGGTGCTGCGGGCGGCGGGGGCGCTGGTGGCGGGCGGGCACTCCATCGACGACGCCGAGCCGAAGTACGGGCTCGCCGTGGTCGGCACGGTGCACCCCGAGCGGGTCCTCACCAACGCAGGGGCCCGGGCCGGCGACGTGCTGGTGCTGACCAAGCCGATCGGGCTCGGGATCGTCTCGACCGCGCTCAAGCGCGATGCCGCGCCCGACGCGCTGGTCGCCACCGCCGTGGACCTCATGACCACGCTCAACGCGGGCGCGCGCGACGCCGCGGTGGGGCTCGGCGACGCCGTGCACGCGGCCACCGACGTCACCGGCTTCGGGCTGCTCGGGCACCTGCGCGAGCTGTGCGCCGGGTCGGGGGTCGCGGCCGAGATCGACCTCGCCGCCGTGCCCGTGATCGACGGGGTGCGCGAGCTCCTCGCCGCCGGGATGGTCGCGGGCGGGACGCTGCGCAACCACGCGTTCGTCGCCGACGTCGTCGACTTCGGGGGGATCGCCGAGACCGAGCAGCACCTGCTCGCCGACGCCCAGACCTCGGGCGGCCTGCTCCTCGCGGTGAGCCCGGAGGCGGCCGACGCGCTGGTCGCGGCGTGCGAGCGCCTCGGCACCCCCGCCGCTGCGGTGATCGGGCGCCTGACCGACGGTGCGCCGGGGACGATCCGGGTGGTCGGTCCTCCGGGATCTCCGGGATCTCCAGGATCTCCGGGATCTCCGGGATCTCCGGGATCTACGGGATGACGAGCATCCCCAGCTCGGCCTCGAGCTGGGGCCGGGGCTTGGCCCCGAGCGACTGGCGCTCCATGCGGCCGTTGCGGAACAACCCGATCAGCGGGATCGACTGCACGTTGAACGCCTGCGCGAGCTGGGGCTCCTCGTCGATGTTGACCTTGACGAACTTGTAGGACCCCTGGCGCATCGACGCCATCTGCTCGACCACCGGGGCGACCTGGCGGCACGGCCCGCACCACGGCGCCCAGAAGTCGACGACCACGGGGATCTCGCTGCGCAGCACCTCGGCCTCGAACTGCGCGGTGGTGACCGCGGGGACGAGCGCCGGGGGCGGCGGGGCGGGCATGGCGGCGACCGGCCGCTCGCCCGACCGGATCCGGTCGAGCCAGGCCCGGGCCGCCTGCATGCTCTCGAGCGCGACCGCGTGGCCCATCGGGTACTCCTCGAAGACCACCGGGCACCCGAGCGCGACCAGGCGCTCAGCGGTCTCGCGGGCCCGTGCCACCGGGATCATCGGGTCGTCGAGGCCGTGCTGGAGCAGCACGGGCAGGGTCGGGGCCGCAGCGGCGTCGAGCCCGTCGAGGTCGGCGAAGACCGCGGTGCTCAGCCCGAGCGCCCCGGCCGGGTGCGGGCGGTCGCTCGGGCGCAGCGCCAGGGCGAGCGCCATGCCCCCACCCTGGGAGAAGCCGCCGACCACCGCGTCGGCCCGCCGGAATCCGTGCGTGGCGCAGACCTCGTCGAGCAGGTCGTCGAGCGCGTCGAGCGACGCGACGTACTCGTCGGTCGCGATCCCCTCGGGGCCGAAGGAGAACCAGGAGTACCCGGGCTGGCCCCCGGGCAGTCCGTAGGGGCCCCGGGGCAGCACGGTCACGAAGTGCCCGTCGGGGTCGAGGTAGGGCAGCAGCCCCCCGAGGTCGACCTCGTCGGAGCCGAAGCCGTGGCACAGCAGCAACACGCGCTCGGCGGTGGGGGGAGCCACCACGTTGTGGACCAGCTGCGCCATGGGGGACCTCGCCTCGGCGGGGTGCGATCGGGTTCGCACGCGGCCCCCGATGATGGCACGCTCCCGGGGTGATCGAGGTGCCCGACCTCAGCGACGGCGTGGTCCGGTGCCGCCCCCCGGGCCGGGGCGACGTCGACGCGGTGCACGCCGGCAGCCAGGACCCCGCCGTCGTCCGCTTCACCCGGATCCCGGTCCCGTACACCCGGGTCCACGCCCAGGCCTTCGTCCGCAACGCCGCCCACGAGCTGCGGGCGGGCACCGGGGCCCACCTCGTGGTCGCCGACGCCACCACCGACGCACTCGTCGGGGTGTGCGGCCTGGTGCTCGACCGCAGCCGCCGGTCGGGCGAGATCGGGTACTGGGTGGTGCCCGAGGCTCGGGGGCGGGGCGTCGCCCGCCGGGCGGTCCGGCTCGTGGCCGGGTGGGCGCTGGGCGACCTCGGCCTGCTGCGGGTGCAGGTGATGATCAACGCCCGCAACGCCGCCTCCCAGCGGGTGGCCGAGGCCTGCGGGTTCCGCCGTGAGGGGCTGCTGCGCTCGTTCGAGGACCGGCTCGGGGAGCGCGTCGACTTCGTGATCGGCTCGGTGCTCCCGGGCGAGCTGCGGTAGGCCAGACTGAGGGTCCGCCCGGCCGCCGGGCGCGACGCGGGAGGGCGCATGCGACTCGGGATCAGCTTCGGGTACCAGGACTGGGGATCGGGGCTGCCCGGTGCGATCGCGCTGGCCCAGGAGGCCGACCGGCTCGGCTACGAGTCGGGGTGGGTGGCCGAGGCCTACGGCACCGACGCGATCACCCCGGTCACCTGGCTGCTCGCCCACACCGAGCGCCTGAAGATGGGCACCGCGATCGCCCAGATGCCGGCCCGGGCCCCGGCCATGACCGCCATGACCGCGACCACGCTGGACCTCATGAGCGGTGGACGCTTCCTGCTCGGCATCGGGGCGTCCGGCCCCCAGGTGTCGGAGGGCTGGTACGGCGAGCGCTACGGCAAGCCGCTGGCCAAGACCCGCGAGTACGTGTCGATCCTGCGCCAGGTCTGGGCCCGCGAGGCGCCGCTCGAGCACCACGGCGAGCACTACGACATCCCCTACACGGGACCCGGCGCCACCGGGCTGGGGAAGCCGCTGAAGCTCATCGTGCACCCGCGCACCCCGAGCCTCCCCGTGTACATCGCCGCGATCGGACCGAAGAACGTGGCCCTCACCGCCGAGATCGCCGACGGCTGGCTGCCGATCTTCTACTCCCCCACCCGCGCCGAGGCGGTGTGGGGCGAGGCGATCGAGACCGGGCTCGCGGCCGGCGGGCGGGCCGCCGCGGACTTCGACGTGGCCGCGACCGTGAGCGTGATCGTGGGCGACGACGTCGAGCGGCTGCGCGACCTGGCCAAGCCGATGGTCGCGCTCTACGTGGGGGGCATGGGGGCCCGGGGCAAGAACTTCTACAACGACCTCGCCTGCCGCTACGGCTACGAGGCCGAGGCGGCCGAGATCCAGGACCTGTACCTCTCGGGCAAGAAGCAGGAGGCCACCGCACTGGTCCCCGACGACCTCGTCGACGACGTCTGCCTGATCGGGCCCCGGGAGCGGATCGCCGACCGGCTCGAGGCGTGGAAGGAGTCCCGGGTCACGACCCTGGTCGTGGGGGCGACCCAGCCCGAGGCCCTGCGGGTGATGGCCGAGCTCGTCCTGTAGGCCCGTGCGGCCCGGGGCTCGCCCGGTCCGCGGTACGGCCCGGAAGCCTTCGACCGGTCAGAACAGGAAGTTCAGCGCGGCGAGGATGCGACGGCCGAGGTCGGCGTCGCCGTCGAGGGTCACCGGGACGGTGGCGGGGTCCGCACGGCCGCAGGCGAGACGGGCGTAGGCGTCGCCCGCCATCGTGATGCGCACGGTGGGGTCGGCGGGTGCCTCGTCGCGCGGCGCGGCCCGGCCGCCCACGACCTCGAGCACCACGGTGCGGGCCAGCGGGACGGTGGTGGTGACGACCACGACGGTGCCGTCGGGCGGGGCGACCTTCTTGCCCACCACGAAGCCCAGCGTGCCGACGATGCGGTCCATGGCCGCCTCCGCGGCGGGGCCGGTGCACCCGCCGGGTCGGCCGAGGGCCTCCCGCATGTCCTGCTCGTGGACCCAGGAGTCGAAGGCCCGGAAGGGGAGGAGGTCGCGCACCGTCCCCGGGCCCATCGGGGTCCAGGACTCGGCGCCGAAGCCCTCGGCCCCCAACGCCCGCAGCACGGCCAGCCGCGCGCCGGTGACCTCCACGAACTCGGCCAGCACCTCGGCGCCGCTCCAGGACCGGCGGGCGTCGACGAACACCTCGTTGCGGGATCCGACGTCGTTGCGGAGGTGGGCGAGCCCCTCGGGGACCTCGTGGTCCACCGGGTCCCGGCCGAGGAGCATCCGCTCGAGGTCGGTGAGGTGGGCGAGGTTGTCCTGCACCGACCAGCCGGGCACCGCAGTGGGCCGGACCCACTCGGCCGCGCTGAGCGTCGCGCCCAGGTCGGCGAGGCGGGACCAGACGTCGTCGAGCCGATCGACGAGGGCCCGGTCGGCGGCGTCGGGGGGTGTGCTCACGGGGCGGCTCCTCGGTCGACGATCTCGGCCCATTCGTGGTCGGCGCCCTTGACCACCACGACCTCGGCGAGGTCGCGGCTCGGGGCGATGTGCTCGGTCAGGTTCGGGAGGTTCACGCTCCGGTAGACCGACCGGGCGATGTCCGCCTGCGCATCGACGGCCAGCCCGGTGAAGCGGTCGTAGAACGACCCGCCGCCGGTGGCGCCGGCCGCGCCGGCCGCGGCGACCAGGCGCAGGAACCGCTCGACGTACCACTGCTCGATCAACCCGAGCGGCGCGTCGACGTAGACGCCCAGATCGGTGCATCCGGTGGTGGCCGAGAGCGCGTTGACCCCCTCGAGGACCACGACGTCGGTCGGCGCCACCGCGTGGTGGACCCCGGGCAGGACGTCGTAGGTCTCGTGCGAGTACACGGGCACCGCCACCGGATCGACCCGGTCGAGGGTGTCACGGACGGCGGCGCAGAAGGCGCGCAGCGCGGCCACGTCGTAGCTCTCGGGGAAGCCCTTGCGCTCGGTGAGGCCCCGGGCGGCGAGCTCGGCCCCGGGCAGGAGGAAGCCGTCGGTGCTCACCACCTCCGCCCGGAGGCCGCGGGCGCGCACGCCCACGGCGAGGAGCTCCGCGAGGGTCGACTTCCCCACCGCCACCGGACCCGCCACCGCCACCACCGCGGTGGCCCCGGGCCGCAACCGCTCGGTGGCACGCGCCGCGAGCACCGCCGCCGCGTCGATCCCCGGGCTCATCGTCGGGACGCCATGTGGTGGGACAGGTCGCCGTCGAGGTCCGGGCGCACCATGCGCTCCTCGAACCACCACTCCCCGTCGGCCCGCACGAACCGGTCGTGGTACCGGCCGGCGAGCACGGGCTGCAGCGGGAGCGTCGCGGTCTGCTGGTAGACGGTGAAGTGACTGTGCGCCGTCGCCGTGCCCGCGACCGCGTCGACGTCCACGATCACGGTGCCGAGCACGTGCTTGGTCCCCGGGGTGCCGTCGTCGTAGCGGATGACGGCGTCGTACATGCGGCGCACGGCGGCGGCGCCGACCAGCTCCGTCCCCGCCGGCGACCGGAACGCCCCGCGCGCGAACAGCGCGGCGACCCCGTCGAAGTCCCCGGCGTCGAGGCGCTCGCAGTACGCGTGCACCAGCCCCCGGATCGCGATCTCGTCGGGATGCACCGGTCCCCGGATCACCCGCCGCCGAGCACGGGCTGCGGGTTGGTGTGCACCAGGTAGGAGCCGTAGCCGCGGTTCGGCCAGACCAGGCCGAAGCGGAGCCGGGCCTCCTCGCTCATCGCCGCGATCCCCTGGGGTGGGATCACCTGCCACCAGTTCGCCTGCAGCCGCAGGAACGCCCGCGCGTACAGGGCGAACAGCATGACCCGCTCCCGGTCGGCGCTGCGGTTCTCGCCCGAGGTGTGCCAGGTGCGGCCGTGCATGACGATCACCGAGCCGGCCGTCGCCTCGTACGAGACCATCCCCGCCTTCGGGTCGGCCGGGACCTCGGAGAAGCGGGTGTACCGGTGGCTGCCCGGCAGGTAGCGGGTCGCGCCGTTCTCCTCGTCGACGTCGTCGAGGCACCAGATCACGTTGAGCGCCCACAGGTCGGACCAGGGCTCGGGGTGCAGGGTCGACTGGTCGTTGTGCGCGTTCATCGAGCGGCTGCCGGGCAGGGCGTTGTTGCCCGAGAAGTTGGAGAACAGCCAGTCGTCGGAGAGCAGCGCCGTGACGTACGGCGTCACCCCCGGGTGGACGGCCAGGTCGACGAAGACCGGGTCGTGGGCAGGGAGGTCCGGCATG
>CAIUKV010000160.1 GCA_903899845.1 uncultured Actinomycetes bacterium | reverse complement strand
CCTACCGGGCCTGCTTCGGGCTCGAGGGAACGCCCGTCACCGACCACGTGGTCGGGACCGTGCTCCCCGGGGTGAACCTCGAGACCACGATCGACCTCCAGCGGGTGGTGTCGGTCGCGCCCCGGGCCGCCCGCATCGACCTGTTCGTCGGCTACGACGCCGACGGCGGCAGCTACCAGCCGACCCGTCAGCTGTTCGAGATGCTGGCGAACCCCCTCGACGCGTCGCTGACCGACGGCGAGGACCCGGACGTCGTCAGCCTGAGCTACGGGTACTGCGAGGGCTACCTGTCGGCGGCCGATCCGGGATTCGCGCCACTGCGGGACATCACGGAGCAGATGCTCACCACCGCCGCCGCGGCCGGGGTCGGGGTGTACGTCGCCTCGGGCGACTACGGCGCCAGCGGGTGCCTCGACGCCTTCCCCCCACTCGAGGACACCGAACCGTCGGTGTGGTGGCCGTCGAGCGCGGCCTGGGTCACGTCGGTCGGCGGGACCAACCTCACGCTCGCGCCCGACAACGCCATCGTCACCACCGGCGGCTGGAACGACGTGCGCTACGGCGAGCCGTGGGCGTCGGCGTGCCTCGGCTGCGCCGGCGGGGGTGGGTACAGCGCCGCCACCCCCCGGCCCTGGTTCCAGGCCGGGGCGCCCGGGGCGCCGGGGGGCGCGACCCGCCTCGTGCCCGACGTCGCCGCCTTCGCCGACCTGTACCCGGGCTACCTCCACTACCAGGGGGGCGCCTGGTCCTACGTCGGGGGCACGTCGGCGGCCGGGCCGATCACCGCGGCGGCGTTCGCCCTCCAGGCCGCGATCGCGCGCGCCGAGGGGCGGCCGGCCGTCGGCTTCGTGAACCCGATGCTCTACGACCTCGCACGGGCGGGCGACCCGGCCGGGATCGTGCGCGACATCCTCGAGGGCACCAACGACGCCTACGGTCCCGGCTACGAGGCCGGACCCGGGTACGACCTCGTCACCGGGCTGGGCTCGCCCCGCCACGACCGGGTGCTGGCGCTCCTGCGGGAGCGGGCCCGGGTCGCCGAGGTCCGATTCGTCGGCTGACTGGGCTCAGCGGCGGTCGAAGGCCTCGACCGCGGCGATGTTGATGCGGCTGCCGATCAGGGCGTACCAGATCTCCCCCAACGCGATCGCACCGGCCGCGCCGATCCGGGGGGTGCCGTCGAGCGCGTCGAACAGCGCGAGCGCCCACTCGGTCTGCCAGATGCCGTAGTCGCTGCGCTCGCCGAACTCCCCGGTCTCGGCGGCCGACCGCATCGCCAGGGCCCCGCCGCCCCACACCGAGTTGGCGAGCAGCGTGGGATCGGACCGTTGCAGGCGCGCGTCGCCCCCGGCGCCGAACCCGACGAGCCCGAACGAGGTCCCGCTCACCAGCATCTGGGCCTGGGCGAAGTACGACACCGCCCGGGCCAGCTGGGTCACCTCGTCGGCCAGCGAGGCGGTGCGGGCGTCGATCGAGTCGTTGTTCTGCTGCATCGCGAGCACGGTGCCGGCCACGACCGGGTTGATGTCCGTCAGGTCGCCGCCACCGGCGAGCGCACGGACGTACTTCACGTTGGCGTCACCCGAGGTCCGCAGGAAGGTGCTGTACCCGGACAGGAACCCGGCGAGCCGACCGGCGGCGGGGGCCCGCTCCGCCGGCATCGCCCGGACCGCCGCCTCGGCGTCGGGGCCGAACACCTCGACCCCGGCCCGCTGGTCGGCCAGGAGGTCGGCGACCAGGATCAGGTCGTCGGGCGTGGCCGCAGGGTCGGCGAGCACGGTCCGGGCGAACTCGAACGAGCCGAGCGCGAAGGTCTGCCACCCGAGGGCGATGGGCATGGCCAGCTGCTGACCGAGACCGAGACCGGAGACGTCGGCGCCCGCGGTCAGCCGGCGCGTCGCGTCGGCGATCAGCGCGTCGACCTCGGCGCTGAGCGCGGCCCGCACCGCCACCGGGCCGGTGTCGGCGAGGGCCTGCCGGGTGCGCGCCTCGGCCGCCGCCCGCACCACGTTCTGGTACGTGTCGACCCCGAGCCCGTAGGCGGTGTCGGTGTCGCCGACGACGACGGCCCGCCGGACGTCGGCTGCGGCCACCTCGAGCGTGACCCGGACCGCAGGGTCGACCCCGGCCGGGAGCGCGGCCAACGCGACGTCGATCCGGTCGGCGAGCGCGCGCGCGGTGGCCACGGCCACGGCCTCGACCGGACCGACGGGTTCGGGGAGGCCCACGAGCGCGGGCACGAGATCCTTCCCGGTGAAGGCGCGGTAGGCCGTGACCAGGTCGTCGACCACGACGACCTCGACGCCGAGGTCCGCCCCGAAGTTGCGGGCGTCGACCGGGCCTTCGGGGCTGGTCTGGCGCTCGGTGCCGTAGGGGATGAGGACGGTCGAGAAGCCGGCCTTGGCCGCCGCCTTGATCTTGTCGAGCACGAGGCCGACGCGTCCGATGGTGCCGTCGGGGGCGATCGTGCCGGTCATGGTGACCTTGCGGTCGAGCCGGTCGCCCCGGAGGGCGGCGAGGGTCCCCACGGTGAGGATCGCGCCGGCCGAGGGGCCGTCGATCGGCCCGGTCACGGTGTAGCGCGCGCCGTAGACGCGGGGGTCGTTGCCGGCGTAGAGCATGCCCACGGCGGCGGCGACCGCCGAGGCCGCGACCCACTGGGGCCCGGCGCCCTCGGCCTTGACCGAGCGCAGGTCGACCTCGAACTCGGGTCGTGGGGTCCGGCGGGTCGTGACGGTGGCGCGCTCGATCCCGCTCACCGTCCGCCCCTTGGCGTCGGGTCCGGCCCAGAGGGCGGGGACCGTCACCGTCCGGGCGCCGTCGTCGGCCTGCGCCGGGGTGGGGACGACGGCGACGCCGGTGGCGGCCAGCACGCCGGCGACGAGGAGGGCGACGGAGCGACGGCGGGCGGTGCGCACGGCGCCGATCGTACCGAAGGCGACTGCGCCGCCCTGACCGTGCCGCCCCGCCCGGACCGGCCTAGCGCTGGGCCAGGCCGTAGACGCCGTCGGCGAGGAACGCGAGCGCGGCGACGGCCGCCACGACCGCGAAGACGCGCGGGCCCCGGGCCCGCACCGCGATCTCGGCCCGGCGCAGGAGCGCCTGGGCTCGCGCGGGGTCGGCCCGGTACCCCAGCCAGACCGTCCCGATCAGCGCGGTCGAGGCGATCGCGAACACCACGAAGGCCGCGGCGGCCTCGGCCAGACCGAGGTGCGCGCGCACCACGACCATCGCGGCGGCCATCGTCACCGTCCACGGCTGCTCCCACATCGCGGCGAAGAACGCGGTGCGGGGGCCCAGTCGGGTCAACCAGCCCGACGAGCGGGGCTGGCCCGACCCGGGCGTGTCGTGCCGGCGCCGCCACTCGCGCACCGCCACCCAGGCGAGGATCGCGGCCACCACGATCTCGGCGATGCGCACGACGACGTCCTCGGTCGATCCGCTCACCGGGGGCTGCCCACCGAGGATCGCGTAGCTGACGAGGAACACCACCGCGAGCGACGTGCACCAGCCGGCCAGGAACGCGAGCGCGTTGCGGCGGGGCCGGTCGGTCCCGAGCAGGGCGACGAAGACGACGAGCGTTCCCGGCTCCAGGTTGGCGGTCAGGCCGAGGAGCAGGATCGGGAGCAGCGCACGCATGACGGCAGGATTCTCGCGGTCGACGGGTGCGACGTGCCGATCAGGCCCCGGGCCCGACGACCAGGAGCATCGCGATCGCGACCGCGGTCGCGGCCGTCCACGCCCAGGTGCGCAGCCACCCGGTGCGGAGCAGGCGCCGCTGCAGGGCGTCGGTGTGCGCCGCGGCGAGACGCCCGTGGGCCGGGAGGGCGAAGGCGACGGTGGCGACGACCGTGGTCCCCGCCAGCAGCACGGCGGCGACGACGAGTCCGAGCGGGACGCCCGCCGGCCGGACCGCGAGGAGGGCGAGCGCCGTGAACCCCTGGAGCGCCCACGGGGGTCCCACGACCAGCGCGGTCCGACGGGAGTGCTCGGCGTGGAACTCCGGCCACCGGGCTCCGGCGGCGTAGCCGAAGAGGGGGTAGTGCACTGCCTGCACGAACCAGCCGATGCCGGCCATGCCCGCCGCGCCGGCGAGGTGGAGGACGAGCAGGGTCACGGCCGCCGGGGCGGCCGGGGCACGAGGGCGGACGTGCGGGCCGCGTAGGCGGCGAACTCGGGGCGACGCTCGGTGCTGCGCCGGTCGAGCATCGGGATGGAGGCGAACACGAACATCGCCAGCATCGCGAGCGGACCCACCACCGTCCACCACCAGGCGGGATCGGCGGCCAGCGCGAACAGGAACAACGCGCACCAGAAGCACCACTCCCCGAAGTAGTTCGGGTGCCGGGACCAGGCCCACAGGCCCCGGTCCATGACCTGCCCGGGCTGCTTGACCTTCCGGAACTGCCGCATCTGCTCGTCGGCGACGAACTCGAGTGCCGCCGCGCCCAACCCGAGGGCGAACGCGACCCAGTCGAGCACGCCGACGGGGTCGGTGCCCCACACGAGGGCCGGGACGAGGGCGATCGACCCGAGGAACACGATCACGCACGGGAACAGGTGGACCCCGAGCAGCGACACCAGCACCTTCGGGCCGTTCGTGTACATGT
>CAIUKV010000159.1 GCA_903899845.1 uncultured Actinomycetes bacterium | reverse complement strand
CTGTTCCGGGACGTCTCGGCGGACTTCCCCGACCCGCTCTTCCCGGTGTCGCTCGTGCCCGAGTCGCCACCGCAGCCGGCGAGGGCGAGGGCGGCGATCGCGCCCACGGCGAAGACGGCGGCGACGGGACGACGGCGCATGGGGACTCCTCGGAGGTCGCGGGTGCGAGCGTCCGGGACATTACCGAGCTCGTTCGCCCGGGTGGCGGCAGGGGGGGACCACCGCCACCCGGGCGCCCGGGCCCGGTCGCTCCGTCGGTCCGGCGCACGCCCTGACGTGGTTCGAGGCCGGGACTGAGCCCTCCTCCCGGGCGTCACCCAACCGTCACCGCACGGGCGCCGGCCCGCCACCGGCACCGCCGATCCTCTTCCCATGACGCGCCGATCTGCGGTGCGCGGGCACGGGCCGCACGGCGGTCGTGCCACCGACCCCGGACGGGAGGCAGGCCATGGCGCAGTGGGACCGGAGCCACGTGCTCGCGGTCGGGGCGCATCCCGACGACATCGAGCTCGGGTGCGGCGCCACGCTGGCGGTGCACCGGGCCCGGGGTGACGAGATCACCCTCCTGGTCCTGACCGAGGGCGAGCTGGGGGCGGTCCCCGGCGTGACCCGGGTGGAGGAGCAGGAGGAGGCCGCGGCCCGCCTGGGTGCGACCCTGCGGTGGGGCGGCCAGCCGGACGGGCACGTGCCCGAGGGGCGGCCCACGGTCGAGGTGATCGAGTCGGTGCTGCGCGACGTGCGCCCCGGCGTCATCTACACCCACACGCGCCGCGACACGCACCAGGACCACCGGGCCGCGGCCCGGGCCACGTTCGCCGCGGCGCGGGGCCACTCGGGGGTCCTCTGCTACGAGGGACCGACCACCGAGGGCTTCGCGCCCGACGTCTACGTCGACGTCGACGGGTTCCTCGAGGCGAAGCTCGACCTCGCCCGGGCCCATCTCTCCCAGGTCCTGCGCGAGGGCCTGGTCGACGTCGCCGCGCTCGAGGCGCTCGCGCGCCACCGGGGCTACGAGGGCCGGATCCATCACGCCGAGGCGTTCGAGATCGGTCGGCTCGTGCTCGACCTCCGACCGACGCGCACGACCGACCACCACCGCCGGGCCGCGGCGCCCGTGCCCGACCGGGAAGGAGGAGCGGACGCGACCCACGGGGGCCACCACGACAGGAGCGACACATGATCGACACCGCACGGAAGACGACGAAGAACAGGAAGACGACGAGGAAGAGGTGGCTCGGGACGGTGATGCTCGCGGCGCTCGCCGTGGCCGCCACCGCGGCGCCGGCGCTCGCCGCGACCACCGTCCCCATCCGGGAGGGCAACAACGGCGACACGATCGGCTCGGCCACGGTGAGCCGCACCCTGCTCGGTGACGGCACCGAGGCGGTCCAGGTCGACCTCGACATCACCGGATCGGGCGAGCAGTTCGCCGACGTGCACGTGTGCGTCGACGACGTCCCGTTCACGAGCCGCATGACCCCCGGCCTGTGCGAGTTCGGGTACACGGGGCTGTCCGGCACCACCTTCAGCGAGACGCTGGACATCGGCTCCGGCTACGTCGGGCAGCAGGTCTGCCTGCAGATCCAGAGCGCGGTGGTCTCCGAGGCGGACGCGACGCTGACCAACACTGCCTTCGCCTCGTGGCAGGAGGGGCAGCCGTTCTTCGGCAGCCTGTGCCTCGACCCCGACGGCAGCGAGGTCCCGGTGGGCACCTGGGGGGCGCTCGGCCTCGCCGGCATGCTGGCCGTGGCCCTGGGCGTCGTGCTGGTGAAGGGTCGTCGCTCGCCGGCCGGACCCGTCCGGGTCTGACGTGACCGACGGGGCCGACGGCTGCACGAGCAGCGGTGCGGGCCGCGGTACGGGCCGCGGTACGGGCTGCGTGGGGCGGGCGACCGCCACCCCACGCGGCACCGCCGCGCCCTGGCTGCTGCCCGGCGTCGCCGGCCTCGTCGGCGCCGCGGTGCTGGTGGGGGCCGGACCCCTGGTCGTGGACGGCCTCGCCACCGTGACCGGCCTGGTCTTCCTCGCCTACGCGGCCCGCCACACCGCGTTCGCGGTGGCGGCGGTGCGGGGCGCCCCGGTCGACCTCGCCCAGCCGGTGCTCGACGCGGCCTCGCCGCCGTCGGTCACGGTGGTGGCGGCGTGCCGCGACGAGATCGGGGTGGTCGACGACCTGATCGCCGCCTGCGACCGGCTCGAGCACCCGGCCGGGCTGCTGCGGACGGTGGTGGTGGACGACGGCTCCGTCGACGGCACCGGGGAGCGGCTCGACCAGCTCGCCGCCACCCGCCCGTCCCTCACCGTGGTGCACCGGACCGGGGGCGCCGGTGGCAAGGCGGGCGCGCTGAACGCCGCGCTGCCGTCGGTGACCGGGGAGGTGGTGGTGGTGTTCGACGCCGACCACCGACCGGCGCCCGACACGGTGACCCGCCTGGTGCGGCACCTCGCCGACCCCGGGGTGGCCGTCGCCCAGGGGCGCTGCCGGATCGGGAACGCCGACGCGTCGGTGATCGCCCGGGTGGTCGCGGTCGACTACCTCGCCGGCTACCTGGTCAACGAGTACGGCCGCCAGGCCCTCGCCGGGCTGCCCGCCTGCGGCGGGTCGAACTACGCGATCCGCGCCGACGACCTCCGCCGCGTCGGGGGGTGGAACCCCGGGTCGGTCACCGAGGACACCGACCTCACGCTGCGGCTGCTCCTCGCCGGGCGCCGCATCCGCTACGACGTGACCGCCGTCGACACCGAGGAGGCGGTCACCACGCTCCCGCGCTTCTGGACCCAGCGCTACCGCTGGGCGCGCGGCCACCAGCAGGTGTGCCGCGACCACCGGCGCGCCGTGCTGCGCGCCCCGCACCTCTCGACGCTCGAGCGCCTCGAGGCGCTCGCGTTCCTGTTCTCGTACCACGTGCCCGTGCTGTCGGTGCTCGGCTTCGGCCTGCTCGCGCTCTGGGCCACCGGCGCGGTCACCCCGGCCCCGGCGCTGGCCGT
Source organism: uncultured Actinomycetes bacterium (assembly GCA_903899845.1). Lineage (GTDB taxonomy): Bacteria > Actinomycetota > Acidimicrobiia > IMCC26256 > PALSA-555 > CAIUKV01. Next base: position 2,586 of record CAIUKV010000159.1, on the reverse strand, counting down.
GCCGGTGCTCTGGACGCTGCTGTTCCTCGGCCCCCTGGTCGAGCTGGGGGCCGGCCTCGCGGTGGCGGGCTCGGCCCGCCGGGCGGTGGTGACCGTGCTCGCCTTCGTGCCCCTCTACCTGGTGTCGGCGCTGGTCAGCACGAAGGCCTGGGTCGACGGGGTGTGTGGGAGGCCCTACACCTGGGTCAAGACGGGTCGTGCCGCCGATCCGGTGGTGACGCCGTGACCGTGCTCGCGCGCCGGGCCTGGCTCGGCATCGCCGCCGCCGTCGCCGTGGTGGTCGGTGGTGCGTGGCTGGGCCGTGAGGCGGCCCGCCGGCTCGAGGCCGACCTGACCGTGCACGTGCTGCGGGCCCTCGGGGGTCGGGTCGCGAGCCTGACCGACCATTCGATCCTGGTCGTGCCCGCCGACGGCACCCCGTTCCGGGTGATCGTCACCGCGTCGTGCTCGGCGCTCGCGCCGGTGCTCGCGCTCTTCGCGCTCACGCTCGTGGCCGGACGGGGTGCGCCGCCGCGGCGCCTCCTCGCGGCGGGTGTCGCCGCGACGGTGGTCGTCGTCGGCAACCTCGTGCGCATCGCGGCCTCGGTCGGGGTCGGGCTGTGGACCGGGCGGTCGAGCCTGGTCCTGTTCCACGACGTCGTCGGCAGCGTCTTCGGGGTCGGGTACACGCTCTTCGGGTACCTCCTCGTGGTCGCGCTGCTCCTTCCCCGCCGGGCGTCCGCCCGGGGGGCCGAACCCCTGGAGGTGAGGGATGGACTTCTCGGATGCTGAGCGGACCCTGGCGCTCGCGGTCGCGCTCGGGACGGTGGCCGGTGCCTGGGGCTGGCGCACGATCGCCCGACGGCGCACCCGGCGGACCGTGGTGCGGGGCCTCGCCGATCCCGACGAGGGCCGGCGCATCGCGATGATCGCCGCGATCACGGCCCAGGGGCTCGGGGCCAACGCCGCCGCGCTGGACCGGTTGGCCCGGCGGGAGAACTCGCCGGCGGTGCGCCAGGCCCTGGCCCTCGCGGTGGCCCGCAACCAGTGGGAGCCCGCCGCCGACCGTCGGCTCGTCGCCCTGCGGGTGTGGGCCCACGAGGAGCTGGCCCGGCGCCCGGTCGACGGTCGGGCCGCGCTCACCCTCGCGCCGAGGCTCGACGCACCGGTCGGGATACCGGTCCTGATCCCGCCCGTGGTCCCGGCCGCGCCGGCCGCGGCCGCCGAGGGCGCGGGGGCGGTCCGATGAGCGTCCCGGCCCGCCTCGACGCGACCGTCCTCGTCACCGGGGTCGGCGGCCCGGCCGGTCTCGCGGTGGCCCGGTCGCTGCTCGCGCGTGGGGTCGGCGTCGTGCTGACCGACGCGGACCCCACGGCGGTCGGCCTCCGGTTCGGCCCCGAGCGGGTCGTCCTGCCCCACAGCGACGAGGCCGGCTTCGCCGACGCGGTCGTGGCCGCGGCGACGGTCCGGCGCTGCAGCGCGGTGGTGGTGACCGTGGCCGAGGAGCTGCGGGCGCTGGCCGACCGCGAGGAGGAGTTCCACGCCGCCGGCGTCGGGACCTGGTTCCCCGACCCGGACGCGCTCGACGCCTGTCTCGACAAGTGGCGCTTCGCCCGGATCCTGCAGGCCGCCGGGGTCCCGACCCCGGCGACGGCGCTGGGCAGCGCGAACGGCGTGCCCGGCCCGTGGATCGTCAAGCCGCGCCGGGGCCGCGGCTCGCGCGACGTGCACCCGGTGGACACCCGTCGCGACGTGGCCTGGGCGTGCCGTCACGTGCCTGACCCCATCGTGCAGCAGCGCTGCCCGGGTCGCGAGTTCACCGTCGACACGCTCGTGGACCGCGACGGCGCGCTGGTCGGCGCCGTGCCCCGCTGGCGGATCGAGACCCGGGCCGGTATCTCCACCAAGGGCCTCACGTTCACCGACCCCGCGGTGCTCGACGTGACCGCCCGGACGCTCGCCGCGGTCGGGCTCCGGGGGGTCGCCAACGTCCAGGGCTTCCTCGACCGGTCCGGCGCGGCCACCGTGGTCGAGGTCAACCCCCGCTTCTCCGGTGGCCTGCCGCTCTCGCTGGCCGCGGGCGCCGACCTGGTCGGCGAGTACGTGCGGGTGCTCCACGGCCTCCCGGTGCGCCCCGAGCGGCTGGAGTTCACGCCCGGGGTCGCGATGGTCCGGTACCTCGAGTCGGTGTTCGTCCGACCGTGAGGCTCCTCGTGCCGGTCGGCACCCGTCCCGAGATCGTCAAGCTCGCGCCGGTGGTGGACGCGCTGCGCCGGGCCGACCACGCGGTCCACGTGCTCGCCACCGGCCAGCACCACGACGAGGCCCTGGCCGGTGGCGTGTTCGCCGACCTCGGGCTGGTGCCCGACGAGCGCTGGGACCTCCCCCGCGACGAGGCCGCCCGGGTCGGCGCACTGCTCGCCGGCGCATTCCGGGCGGTCGGCGACCACCGGCCCGACGCCGTGCTGGTCCTGGGCGACACCTACACGGTGCCGCTGTTCGCGTTGGCCGCCCGCCGCCACGGCGTCCCGGTGGTGCACCTCGAGGCCGGGTTGCGCTCGTTCAACCCCACCTCGATGGAGGAGGTCGACCGCCGGGTCGCCGGCG
>CAIUKV010000158.1 GCA_903899845.1 uncultured Actinomycetes bacterium | reverse complement strand
TCACCACGGATCACCGCCGGCCGCTCGGGTTGGAGCCCGGCGATCGTCTCCCACAGGTCGGCGAAGTTCCAGCTCGTGCTCACGGCCCCGTCCCGTCCCGGGGCGCCGTCGCGGCACGCAACGGCGTGGCCCGGCGGCGCGTCGCTGCGGGGTCGGCGTCGCGACCGAGCGCGGTCGCGACGGCCGCCGCGGCGGCGACGCCCGAGCGCTGGGCACCCTCGACCTTCGCGCCCCCGAAAGCGTCTCCGGCGCACACCAGCGGAGCCTCGCCGTCGAGGGTCAGGCACGGCTCGGCGTGGAGCGAGAACGGCCGGGCGTAGCGCCACCGCTGGATCGACCGGGCGTGGGGCACCGGCGCCGCCCCGAGCGACGCCGCGGCCAGGAGCGCGTCGGCGATCTCGTCGTCGGGGGCGTCCCAGTGCTCGTGACTGAATCCGGCGGTGGCGTGGACGGTCACCGCGGGCACCGCCGACACGCCCTTGACCTGGTTGTCGGCCATCCAGTCGATCGGGCCCGAGTCGGGGTCGACCGCACCGGGCGGCTCGAGGCCCGACGGTCGGTCGAGCACGGTCATGAGCGCGAGGCACGGCTCGTACCGCACGGCCGCGAGTGCGTCGTGCTCCCGGGGCGTCGGCGCCACGCCCCCGGCAGCCAGCAGAGCGAGGGTCTGGGGGACCGGGGCGGTCATGACCACGGCGTCGGCGCGGAGCTCGGCGTCGTCGGCGAGGACCACCGTCCATCCGTTGGCAGCGCGGCGCACCGCCGACACGAGTGACCCGGTGCGGACGTCGAGGCCGACCGCGAGGTGCTTGGCCAGCGCGTTCATCGTCGGGGCACCGCGGAAGCGCACGTGCCCGTCGGGATCGGTCGCGCCGCTGGGCCCGATCCGGCCCCGGTACCACGGCACCACGGCACCGGCGCCGACCCACTCCGACACGGCGTCGACGAACTCGGCGGTGTGGGTGGTGAGGAACTGGGCGCCGTGGTCGAAGGTCGCCCCGCCGATCCGGCGGGTGGCGAGGCGCCCACCCACGCCCCGGCCCTTGTCGACCACGACCACGTCAGACCACCCGGCCAGGTGCCGGGCCGCGGTCAGCCCGGCCATGCCCGCCCCGATCACCACCACGCGGGGACGGTTCACGGGCGGGGGACGGGGACGACCCGTCGTCCGCCGCCGGCCGCGGTCACCGCTTCGCCTGACGGCTCGAGGATCCGCGACCGGTGCTCGTCCCCCACGGTCCCGACCCTACCCAAGGGGGACGCATCCGGTCGCGGCCCGCGGGGCGGGTCCCACGCCGGCGCTCAGAGCGGAGGGACGCCGAACTCGTCGAGCACGTCGGCGTAGGGCCAGTCGATCATCGAGAGGTGGTCGACGTTGGAGAAGTCGGTGGCGGTGTCCCGACCCCGCTCCATCGCCCGGATCATGAGGGCGACGTTCGCCGGATCGGTGAGCGCGGGCTCGTGCGCCGTGTAGCCCTCGGGGACGATCCCGGTCTCGTGGATCATGACGTTGCCGAGGAACTCGATCCAGTGGACGTCGCTGTCGGTGATCATCAGCTTCATCACGCCGATGCAGATCTCGCCGATCGGGGTGGCGTCGTAGCCGCCGATCACGTGGGTCATGTCGTGTCCGAACAGGGGGACGGCCTGCGGGCCGACGGTGAAGCCGTTGCGCTCGTAGAAGGCCACGAACTCGGCGCCGAGCGTCCCGGGGGCGGCGGCGTGCAGCGCGGCGTCGATCTCGGCGAGCCGCCGGGCGGCCTCGGCCTCCTCGGCGTCGGCGATCTCGAGCATCGCCGGCTCCATCATCTCCGGGGCCACTTCGAGGAAGCGACGGAGGAAGTCGTCGGACGCCGCCGCGGCGCCCTCGGCGACGTAGGTGCGGGCGAGGGCCAGGCCGGGACCGTCCTCGCCCAGGGCCATGCAGTAGTCCTCGACCCGCTGCTGGTGGGACGCCTCGAGCGGGTGGCGGCAGAGCTCGAGCAGGACCATGAGCTCACGGGTGCGGCGGGTGAGGACCGGGTCGGTGATGCGGGCGCCGGCCTCCGCGGCGCTGAGCGCAGCGCCGGGCGAGAGGTCGACGTCGCGCACGCCCCAGAGGTGCGTGGCGATCGCCCGCAGGATGCTCAGCTGCTGGTCGGTGGGACCGTCGGG
>CAIUKV010000157.1 GCA_903899845.1 uncultured Actinomycetes bacterium | reverse complement strand
GCGCCGCACTGCGGGCATTCGATCGGCGGCCACGACGGCCACCGGGAGGCATCGCGCACGACAACGACCGGCCATTCGCAGTCGGCGCAGTGCCCGACGTAGAGGGCGTCACCGGAGACCAGGTCGGGTCTCATGCGGTCACCCCACCACCCTGGTAGTGGCACATGCGGTTCTCGAGCATCAGCAGGTCGCCGATCTCGTGGCAGGTCGGGCAGGCGACCACAGGAAGCGGGCCGCCGCCGCCGTCGCGCAGCACCGCGATCGGGGTCTGGCAGTGCTTGCAGTGCCCGGTGATGATGATGAGGGCGTGGTAGATCACATGGGCCTCCGGTCCCAGAGGGCTTGCAGCCGGGCACGTTCGGCGGTCCAGTCGAAGCGTTGACCGCCGGTCTGTTCGGCGTCGTCGCGCAGCTGCATGTAGTGGCCGACGCCGTAGACCTCCTGGCAGACCATCAGCTTCTCGTCGGGGAACGTGTCGATCAGCCGGTGGTGGGATGCGCAGAGGCAGAGGAGGTTGTCGATGCGGGTGCGGGTGCGCGAGTAGCGGCGGGGCACGATGTGGCAGCACTGCAACGTCTGGGTCGACCCGCAGCCGGGGTATTCGCAGTAGCCGCGCATGCGCACGAGCCTCGAGGCGAGCTCGTCGCACTTGCCGGCGTCGCCTTTGCGGCGTGCGACGGTCACGACGCCTCCCGGAGGGCACGTCGACGTTCGGCGGCGATGCGGAGCCGTTGGCGGGGCGTCTTGCCGCCCCACACACCGAAGCGTTCGTCGGCCCGGAGGGCGTACTCGAGGCAGTCGGTCTTGACGGGGCACGTCGAGCAGATCTCGATCGCTTCGGCGTTGCCTGCGCCGCCCGGCTGATCCGAGAAGAACACGTCGGTCGACATGCCGCCGCACTTGGCGTCCTTGAGCCAGTGCTGCTCGTAAAGGTTGATGCCGAGGAACGCGCCTGCTGACCGGTACCGGCGCCGGTACTCGGCGGCCGCGTCGGTGCAGTCGTCGCAGCGGCACCCCCTGTTGTAGGCGCTGACCGTGGCGTGCATCATCGGCGGGCCTTGCGCAGCTGGCGTCGTTCGGTCTCGGTGGTGCCACCCCACACACCTTCGGCGTTGGTGCGCATCGCGAAGTCGAGGCACGGCTCGACGACGGGGCAGCCGGCGCAGATCTGCTTCGCCTGCTGGGTCGTGTCGTTGTGGCCTCGCGTGGCGAAGAACGTGTCGGACGTGTACTCGGGTGAGGCGCAGCGGGCGTTCGACCGCCACGACCAGTCGAGGTCGTCGGGGAGCGGGGCGATGTCGATCCGGGTGAAGTACGCGTCGAGGTCTTGCATGCTGATCCGGGTGTCCCGGTACTGGTTGCGGATCCGGATGTAGTGCTCGCGTGCGGCCTGCTGCTCGAGGTCCCGGTGCTGAGCCATGTAGGTGGTGTTGGCCTCGCGGCAGTCGTCGCAGCGGCACTTGTGCTTCTGGTAGCAGGAGCGGGTGCCGTGGTTCATGCGAGCCGCCGCCCGGACGGCTTCCACGCTGCCGACTCGATCGTCGCCTTCGGTTCGGTGTGCCAGATCTCGACGACCCGGCCTCCGACCATGCGCCGGTGGCGGATCCGACCGCCGGGCAGCTCCTGGTGCTCGATCCACTCGCGGTGCGCGACCCGTTCCCGTTCAACGCGTTCGTTGTGACGTTCGATCTGCTCGTAGCCGCGCACGATCTGCTCGCGGGTCGGCGCCTGCGTCCACCAGCCGTCCCCGAACCTCGGGTCGACGCCCACGACTAGAACGGGTCCTCGGTGGCGTCGAACGCGTCGACGACCTGCGCGGCGGTCCGGGCGCCGAACAGCTCCTCGATCTCGGGCAGCAGCTCGGCGGCCTTCGCCTTGCCCTTCGCGTCGAACGTCGTGAGGATGATCGACCGGTCCTCCTGCTGCTT
>CAIUKV010000156.1 GCA_903899845.1 uncultured Actinomycetes bacterium | reverse complement strand
CCCGGCGGGCACTCGCCCACCCCGCCCGGCCGGCCCCCCCGAGCCCCGATCCGACGAGGATGCGCACGCCCGCCGGCAACGCGAGGGCGACGCCCACGAGGAGCAGCCCGGCGCCCGCCACGACCGACCCGAACGACCCGAAGGGCCCGACCGCCCCGCCCCCCGGTCCCGAGCCCGAGAGCCCGAGGAGCCCCAGGAGCCCGGCCCCGGCGAGCGCCAGCCCGACCCCGGTGCGGAGCTTGCCGGGTCCCCCCGGACCCGTCCCTGAGCCGGTGAGGGCGGCGACCGGCGCCGCCCGGGCCGCCCGCACCGCCGGGAGGAGGGCCACGCCCACGGTCACGCCGATCCCCAGTGCGACCGCGACCGCCGCGGTCCGCCCGGCGACCACCGGACCCCCGGGGACGAAGCCCACCGCCGCCACGCGGTCCGCGAGCGCGACGGCGGCACCGACGCCGAGCAGGCCGCCGAGCACCGTGCCCACGATCCCCACGGCGAGCGCCTCGGCGGTCACGGCGCCCACGACCTGCATCCGACTCGCCCCGAGGACCCGCAGCAGCGCCAGCTCGCGCGCGCGCTCGGAGACCGACACCGCGAACGTGTTGCCCACCAGCAGGGCCGCGACCACGATCCCGACCGCGGCGACGGCGAGGAGCAGCGCCGCGAGCCGGGCGAGGAGCGTCCGGACGGTCGCCCCGGCGTCGGCGACCACCGCGTCGGCGGGACGGACCTCGAACCCCGGCCCGACCGCGGTCCGGATGCGGGCGGCCACGCCGGCACCCGCGGCTCCGCGCGCCCGCACCACCTCGACCGCGTCGAGTGCACCGGGCGCGCCCACCACCGCCTGCGCAGTGGCGCGGTCGAACGCGGCGAGCGTCACGCCTCCGACCCCCGCCCGGTCCCCGACCCGGAACCGCCCCACCACCCGGTAGTCCCGGGCCGGTCCGATGCCGGCGACCCGGACGGTGTCGCCGAGCGCGAACCCGTTGGCGCGCGCGGTGTCGACGTCGACGGCGACCTCGTCGGGACCCTGCGGCGCGCGGTCACGCGCGCCGACGGGGCGGAACGGGCCGCGGCGGTCGGTGGCCGACCACGACGTCGCGAGGGTGGGCGCGAGGCCGGTGCGGACCGGCACCCCGTCGGCGTCCACGAGCCGTGCCGGACCCCACACCACGCCCCGAGCGGTCGCGACCCCCGGCACCGCGGCGACCCGGGCGGCCACCGCCTCGGGAAAGCGCTCCCGAGTGCCCTCGGGACCCGCCTGGTCCTTGAGCGCCACCACCAGGTCGACGCCGGTGAGGGTGGCGCCGAACAGGTCGTCGGTCGAGCGCTCGAACGTGTCGACCAGCACGAAGGCCCCCACCACCAGGGCCACACCGAGCGCGACCGCCACGACCGACGCCGCGAGGCGGGCCCGGTGGGCCGCGATCGCCTGCAGGGTCGCTCGGATCATGGTCCCGGTCCGGTCGGTCGGGGATGGTCGGGGAGATCGGGGAGATCGGGGGCCGCGAGGAGTGGGCCGGTGGCCCGCGGCTCGGGCACCATGATGCTCCCCACCCGCCGACCCGAGGAGGCACCACCGTGGGACTGCTCGACGCCACCCGGGCCCTCGTGACCGGGGGCGGCTCCGGGATCGGGGCCGCCACCTGCCGGCGGTTCGCCGCCGAGGGCGCGGCCGTGGCCGTGCTCGACGTGAACGGCGACGCGGCCCAGGCCGTCGCCGACGAGGTCGGGGGGACCGCCTACGCCGTCGACGTCACCGACTGGGATGCGATGGACGCCGCGATCGCCGACGCCGACGCCCGCCTCGGGGGGCTGACCGCGGTCTTCAACAACGCGGGGTCCAGCACCATCGCCGGGGTGCACGAGTACGACGTCGCGGAGTGGGACCGCATCGTGCGGGTCAACCTGACCGGGGTGTTCCACGGGATGAAGGCCGCCGCCCCCCGCCTGCTCGCCAACGGCGGTGGGGCCATCGTGAGCACGTCGTCGATCAGCGGCACCCGGCCGTCGGGCGGCGAGGCCCCCTACGCCGCGGCCAAGGCGGCGGTGGCGGCGCTGACCGCCACCGCGGCGCTCGAGTACGGGCCCACCGTGCGGGTCAACGCGGTGGCGCCCGGGATGATCCACACCGGCCTGACCGACCCGCTGCTCGCGCTCGACTGGGCGGTGCCCCACATGACCGCCAAGACGCCCCTGGCCCGGATCGGCGCGCCCGAGGACATCGCCGACGTGGTGGTGTTCCTCGTGAGCGACCTGGCCCGGTTCGTGACCGGGCAGAACCTCGTGGTCGACGGCGGCATGACCCTCCACGGCGCCGGCGTCGACGGCCTGCTCGAGCGCTTCCGCCCCCGGGCGTGAGCCGTCGGCCGGCGCGGCGGCGCCCGGCCGGATCAGTGACGCGCAGCGGCGTCGGCGGCCTCGAGCACGTGGGCCTTGCGCAGGAACGCGGCCCAGCCCCCGAAGAACGCGCCGCCGAGCACCCCGACGATCACGCCGATCCCGATCCACGCCGCCAGGTGCTCGGGGCTCTTGCCCCCGACGGCGGCGAGGACGATGGCCGCGTAGACGACGACGGTGAGCGGGGTGGCGAGGATCACGTCGCGGCGGACCGCCCGCCAGACGGTGCGCTCGGCGGCCAGCTCGGCGGCGAGGCCCGTGTCGCCGGGAATCGCGATCTCGCTGCCGGCCAGGACCACCTCGGCCCCGGTGGCCGGGCTCGCCGGGCTCGCCGGGCTCGTCTGGTCGCTCACGGTCGCTCCTCCCCCACGGGATCCTCGGACCGGGCGACGTCCCGGCCCGCCGATTCTGGCACGACCCCGAGCCCGATCAGGGATCCGACCACCGCCGCCGCGGCCGCCGCCGGGGTGGCGGTCCCCCCCGCCACCACGAGGTCGGGCGCGGTGGGCGCCTCGTAGGGGTCGTCCACACCGGTGAGGCCGGTGAGCTCGCCCGCCCGGGCCCGGGCGTAGAGCCCCTTCGGGTCGCGGTCCTCGCACACCGCGAGCGGGGTGTCGACGAACACCTCGAGGAAGTCGAGGCCGGTGTCGCGATGGATCCGGCGGGCGTGGTCGCGACCCGCCCGGTACGGGCTGATGACCGGCACCACCGCGATCAGCCCGGCGTCGGCGAACAGGCGGGCCACCTCACCGACCCGGCGGACGTTCTCGGCCCGGTCCTCGGCCGAGAACCCGAGGTCTCCGGTCAGGCCGTGGCGGAGGTTGTCGCCGTCGAGGCAGTAGGCCGGGACCCCCGCCGCGGTGAGGTGGGCCAGCAGCGCCACCGCGATCGTCGACTTCCCCGACCCCGACAGCCCGGTGAGCCAGACGGTGGCCCCCCGACCGCCCACCGTCGCCCACCGCCGGTCGCGGTCGGTGCCGTCGTCGTGCCAGACGACGTCGGGACTGCGGGGCGCCCCGGTCACGAAGGGGTGCCGGTGCCGAGGATCATCCCCGCGCCCACCGTCTCGTGGGTCCCCTCGTCGACCAGGATGAACGACCCGGTCGTGCGGTTCCGGCGGTACTCGTCGACGAACAGGGGGTTGGCCGTGCGCAGCGACACGCGGCCGATGTCGTTCATGGCCAGCGCTGCGGGTCCCTCCTCGCGCCGCAGGGTGTTGACGTCGAGGCGGTACGGCAGCGCCTGCACGCGGGCGCGGGACCAGCGGGTGGTGTGCTTCACCGCCAGCGTGGCCCCCGCCTGCAGCGGCCGCTCGCTGAACCAGCAGACCATCGCGTCGACGTCCTGGGTGACGTCGGGCATGTTGTTCGGCCGGCAGAGCATGTCGCCCCGCGACACGTCGAGGTCGTCGGCGAGGCGCACGGTGACCGACATCGGCGGGAAGGCCTCGACCACCGGGCCGTCGGCGGTGTCGATGCCGGCCACGGTGGTGGTGAAGCCGCTCGGCAGGACCACGATCTCGTCGCCCGGCCGCAACATCCCGCTCGCGACCTGGCCGGCGTAGCCCCGGTAGTCGTGGTGGTCGTGGCTCATCGGCCGGATGACGTACTGCACCGGGAAGCGGGCGTCGATGAGGTTCCGGTCCGAGCCGATGTAGACGTGCTCGAGGTGGTGCAGCAGCGTCGGCCCCTCGTACCAGGGCATGTTGGGCGAGTGGTGCACGACGTTGTCGCCCTCCAGCGCCGAGATCGGGACGAAGGTGAGGTCGTCGATCTCGAGCTTGGCCGCGAAGTCCCCGAACTCGGCGCAGATCTCCTCGAAGCGGGCCTCGTCGTGGTCGACCAGGTCCATCTTGTTGACGCAGAGCACCAGGTGCTTGACCTGGAGGAGCGACGCGATCACGGCGTGGCGCCGGGACTGCTCGAGCACGCCCTTGCGGGCGTCGATCAGCACCAGCGCCAGATCGGCGGTCGACGCGCCGGTGACCATGTTGCGCGTGTACTGCGTGTGCCCGGGCGTGTCGGCGATGATGAACTTGCGGCGCGGGGTCGCGAAGTAGCGGTAGGCGACGTCGATGGTGATGCCCTGCTCGCGCTCGGCCCGCAGGCCGTCGGTGAGGAGGGCGAGGTTGGTGTAGTCGAAGCCCCGCTCGCGGCTGGTGCGCTCCACGGCCTCGAGCTGGTCCTCGAAGATCTGCTTGGTCTCGAGCAGCAGCCGGCCGATGAGGGTGCTCTTCCCGTCGTCGACCGACCCGGCGGTGGCGAACCGGAGCAGCTCCATCAGAAGTACCCCTCGCGCTTGCGGTCCTCCATGCCGGCCTCGGAGATCCGGTCGTCGGCCCGGGTCGCGCCCCGCTCGGTGACGGTGGACGCCGCGGTCTCGGCGATGATCGCCTCGAGGGTGGCGGCGGACGACTCGACCGCACCCGTGCAGGTGGCGTCGCCGACGGTGCGGAACCGCACCAGGCGCTCCTCGGGGACCTCGCCGTCGAGCAGGGTGAGGAACGGCGTGACCGCGAGCCACATGCCGTCGCGGGCCACCACCGGACGGTGGTGGGCGTAGTAGATCGACGGCAGCTCGACCCCGTCCTCGGCGACGTACTGCCAGATGTCGAGCTCGGTCCAGTTCGACAGCGGGAACACCCGGATGTGCTCGCCCTTGCGGTGGCGGCCGTTGTAGAGGCTCCACAGCTCGGGCCGCTGGTTCTTCGGGTCCCACTGGCCGAAGTCGTCTCGGAACGAGAACACCCGCTCCTTGGCCCGGGCCTTCTCCTCGTCGCGCCGGCCCCCGCCGAACACGGCGTCGAAGCCGTTCGCGGCGATGGCGTCGAGCAGCGTCACGGTCTGCAAGCGGTTCCGGCTGGCCCGGGGCCCGGTCTCCTCCACCACCCGTCCGGCGTCGATCGACTCCTGCACCGACGCCACCACCAGCTGGGCGCCGAGCTCGGCGACCCGCCGGTCGCGGTAGTCGATCACCTCGGCGAAGTTGTGCCCGGTGTCGACGTGCATGAGCGGGAAGGGCAGGCGGGCCGGCGCGAACGCCTTCTCGGCGAGACGGAGCATCACGGCCGAGTCCTTGCCCCCCGAGAACAGCAGGACCGGGCGCTCGAACTCGGCGGCGACCTCGCGGATGATGTGGATCGACTCGGCCTCGAGCGCGGCGAGGTGCGAGAGCTGGGTCGGCATGCGCCGGTCAGGCTACCGCGCCGTCTCCGCCGGCCCTGGGTCCCGTCCCGCCGTCCGGCACCGCACCGGACCCCGACCGCGGCGCCGGGTCCGGCACGGGTGGCCTACGCTGCCCCCGACGGAGCACCGGGGAGGGAGCGACGCCATGAGCGACGCCATGAGCGACGCCACGCGCGACGCCACGCGCGACGCCGCGAGCGACGGGACGCACGACTCGGGGACCGGGCTCGACCAGCCGCTGCTCGCCCACCTCTACACGGTCGGCAGCCTGCGCAACCTCGACGACGGCTTCACCTTCGAGGTCAAGAACCGGTTCATCGACGCGCACCTCGTGGCGCTCGACCGGCTCGAGGTCGACGGCGTGCCGGTCCCGCTCGACACCGTCACCCTCCACTTCGACCGCGGCACCCTCCCCGCGACCGCCCTCGGCGCCGGGTTCGCCTTCCCGCTGCGGGCCGTCGTGGCGATCCGGGTCGTCGCGACGCCCCTCACCGACGGCGCCCACGCGATCGCCGCCGAGTTCCGCAGCGAGCCGTTCGGGGCGCTGCGCCTCAGTCTCACCGACACCGTCGCCCCGGCGTCCACCGAGCGCGAGCGGATCCCCCGGGACCGCGACGACGACTACGCCCCCGGGATCGTCGCCGCCCGCCAGCGCTACCTGGCCGACTTCAGCGGCACCACGCCCGAGCACCTCACCCGGTTCTCGTTCGACCCCCACGTCGCCCAGGGCAACGTCGAGCAGTTCGTCGGCGTCGCGCAGGTGCCGATCGGGCTGGCCGGACCGATCCACATCCGGGGTGAGCACGCCCAGGGGGAGTTCCTCGTCCCCCTCGCCACCACCGAGGGGACGCTGGTCGCCTCGTACAACCGGGGCATGCGGGTCGTCAACGAGAGCGGCGGCGCGATCTGCACGGTGGTCGAGGACTACATGCAGCGCGCCCCCGTCTTCGTCTTCGCCGACGCCCGGGGTGCCCGCGACTTCAAGCGCTGGGTCGACGAGCACTTCTCCGAGATCGCCGCCGCGGCCGAGACCACGACCAGCGTCGGGAAGCTGCAGTACATCGACACCTACCTCGCGTCGCGCTTCGCGTTCCTGCGCTTCAACTTCACCACCGGCGACGCCGCAGGCCAGAACATGGTCGGCAAGGCCACCTTCGCCGCGTGCTCGTGGATCCTGGACCAGGTCGACACCGTGCGCCGCTTCTACCTCGAGTCGAACTTCGCCACCGACAAGAAGGCGTCGCAGGTCAACATCATGCGGACCCGGGGCAAGCGGGTGGTCGCCGAGGTGACGATCCCCCGCCGGGTCCTCATGTCGGTCATGCGGGTGGAGCCCGAGAGCCTCGCCTACCACGCCGGGGTCGCCAACGTCGGCTCGTTCCTCGCCGGCGTCAACAACAACGGGCTGCACTCCCCCAACGCGATCACCGCGATGTTCATCGCCACCGGTCAGGACGTGGCCAACGTGGCGGAGTCGTCGGCGGGCGTGGTCTACGCCGACCTCCTCCCCGACCAGTCGCTCTACCTCTCGATCACGATCCCGTCCCTGATCGTGGCGACCCACGGCGGCGGCACCGGCCTGCCCACCCAGCGCGAGTGCCTCGAGATCCTCGGCTGCACCGGGCGGGGATCGGTGCACAAGCTCGCCGAGATCGTGGCCGGGGTGGTGCTGGCGGGCGAGATCTCCCTCGCCTCGGCGATCTCGTCGCTCGACTGGGTGTCGAGCCACGAGCGGTACGGCCGCAACCGCTGAGCCGCCACCCCACACCCGCTCCGACCGTCGGAAGTACATTGCCGGACGTGGCGAACACGGCGACACGCACCGGGGTCGCGGCCCCGCCCGCCGAGTGGCTGGTCGCCCCCGACGGCTTCGTGCCGAAGGCGCGCTACACCGACGCCGGATTCGCCGCCCTCGAGCACGACCGGCTGTGGTGCCGGGTCTGGCAGATCGCGTGCCGGGAGGAGGAGCTCGACCCGCCCGGGGCGTACGCGGAGTACTCCATCGGCGACGAGTCGGTGGTGGTCACCCGCGACGGCGACGGGACCCTGCGGGCGTTCCACAACGTGTGCCTCCACCGGGGCGCCCGCCTGGTCGACGGCTCCGGCTGCGCCGACGACGGGACGCTGCGCTGCCCGTTCCACGCCTGGCGCTACGCCCTCGACGGGCGCTGCGTCGAGGTGGTCGACGCCGACGACTTCGCCGCGCTCCCGGCCGACCTGCGCCTCCCCCCGGTGCGGGCGGAGGCGTGGGGCGGCTTCGTGTTCGTCAACCTCGACCCGGCCGCCGAGCCGCTCCTCGACTTCCTGCACCCCCTCCCCGAGGTGCTCGGCCCGTACCACCTCGAGCAGATGCGGCTGCGCTCGTTCCTGACCACGGTGCTGCCGACCAACTGGAAGGCGGCCGTCGACGCGTTCAACGAGGCGTACCACGTGCAGGGCGGGCACGCCCAGGTGCTGCCGTTCGTCGACGACGTGTCGATCGCCTACGAGCTGCTCGGCAAGCACGCGCACTACGGCCGGCTGCCCGGGGCCCGCCGGGTGCTGCGCCCGAGCCCCCGCCTCGGCATCCCCGACGACGAGGTCGACGAGGCGACGATCCTGCGGGCCATGGTCGCCGGCCTCGGTGGCGCGTTCCTCGGCGAGGAGCGGGCGCTGGTCGACGACCTGATCGCCACCGGCCCACCGCCCGGCCAGACCCTGCTCGGCGCTTACCAGGACCGCCGCATGGCGCTGCTCGCCGGGCGCGGCCTCGACGTGTCGGGCCTCGGGGCCGACCGGATGACCAGCGTCGAGGACCTCTACGTGTTCCCCAACGTCGTCGGGCCCGTCTACCCGGGCAGCGCCATCCTGTTCCGGGCCCGGCCCGTCCCCGGCGACCCCGACCACACGATCCACGACACC
The DNA here is from genome assembly GCA_903899845.1 of uncultured Actinomycetes bacterium. GTDB lineage: Bacteria > Actinomycetota > Acidimicrobiia > IMCC26256 > PALSA-555 > CAIUKV01. Next base: position 15,776 of record CAIUKV010000156.1, on the reverse strand, counting down.
TTCGTGCTGGAGTGGCCCGACCCCGCCGCACCCCCCAAGCCCGCGAAGCGGCGGTCGTTCCCCGACTGGCGGGCGCGCGACTGGGGCACGCTCACGACCCAGGACTACGAGAACGTCGCCCGGGTGCAGGCGGGGATGAAGTCGCGGGCGTTCACGGGCCTGCGCCTCAACCCCCGCCAGGAGGTCAACCTCCTGCACATGCACCGCACCATCGACTCCTACCTCGTCGCTCCCCCCGCGGCCGGCGACGGGCCAGGAGCCGACCGGTGAGCCCGGTCCGGTCGTACCTCGACGGCGAGCCCTTCCCCGGCTCGATCGGCCTCACCGTCGCCGAGTCGGTCCCGGCGTGGCCCCGGGCCCGCCGCGCCCCGGCCGGCGCCCCCAACGTGGTGCTGGTGGTCCTCGACGACGTCGGCTTCGGCCAGCTCGGCTGCTTCGGCTCCCCCATCGACACCCCGCACCTCGACGCCCTCGCGGCCGACGGCCTGCGCTACCGGAACTTCCACACCACCGCGATGTGCAGCCCGACCCGGGCCTGCCTCCTCACCGGGCGCAACCACCACACCTGCGCCATCGGCGGGGTCACCGATCTCGCCATGGGCTTCCCCGGGTACCACGGGCGCATCCCGAAGGCGTGCGGGTTCGTGCCCGAGGTGCTCCGGCAGGCGGGCTGGGCGACCTTCGCGGTCGGCAAGTGGCACCTCACCCCGTCCGACGAGAACCACGCCGCCGCGCCGCGGGACCGGTGGCCGCTCGGCCAGGGCTTCGAGCGCTACTACGGCTTCCTCGGCGCCGAGACCAACCAGTACTTCCCCGAGCTGGTGGTCGACAACTCCCCGATCCGGTTCGACCCGCCCGAGGGCTACCACCTCACCGAGGACCTGGTGGACCGCTCGATCGCGATGATCGACGACCTGCGGGGCACCGACGCCGACAAGCCGTTCTTCTGCTACCTCGCGCTCGGCGCCTGCCACGCACCGCACCAGGCGCCGCCCGAGTGGATCGACCGGTACGCGGGGCGCTTCGACGACGGCTGGGATGCCTACCGCCGGCGCACCCACGCCCGCCAGCTCGCCGAGGGGATCCTCCCGCCCGGGACCAACCTCGCGCCCCGCCCGGCCTGGGTGCCGGACTGGGACGGCCTCGACCCCGACGAGCGGCGGGCCGCGGCCCGCATGATGGAGGTGTACGCGGGCTTCCTGTCGCACACCGACCACCACCTCGGCCGCCTGCTCGACTTCCTGCGCGGCACCGGCGAGCTCGACCGCACCCTGGTGCTCGTGTGCTCGGACAACGGCGCGTCGGCCGAGGGCGGGCCCTCGGGCACGTTCAACGAGAACTTCTTCTTCAGCGGCCTGCCCCACGACCAGGCCCGGACCATGGAGCTGCTCGACCAGCTCGGCGGCCCGATGACCTACGGCCACTACCCGTGGGGCTGGGCCTACGCCGGCAACACCCCGTTCCAGCGCTGGAAGCGCGAGACCCACGAGGGCGGCATCGGCGACCCGCTCATCGTCCGGGCGCCGGTCACCACCGACCGGGGTGCCGTCCGCCACCAGTACACCCACGCCATCGACGTCGCCGCGACGATCCTCGACGTCGCCGGGGTGGCGATGCCCGACGTCCTCGGCGGGCATCACCAGGCACCGATGGCCGGGGCCAGCTTCGGCGCGTCCCTCACCGACGCCGACGCGCCCGAGCACCGGCGGACCCAGTACTACGAGCAGTTCGCCTGCCGCGCGATCTACCACGACGGGTGGAAGGCGGTGGCCTTCCACCCGTTCGTCCCGTACCTCCCCGGCGACGACCCCGGCGCGCCGTTCGCCGACGACCGCTGGGAGCTCTACCACGTGGCCGAGGACCCCTCCGAGTGCCACGACCTCGCCGCCGCCGAGCCCGAGCGCCTGCGCGCCCTGCAGGACCGGTGGTCCGAGGAGGCCGGTCGCCACGACGTCCTGCCGCTGACGTCGGGCCGGGGCATGGCGGCGGGACGCCCGTCGGTCCTCGGCAACCGCAACCGCGTGCACCTGCGGCCCCACACCACCGCCGTGCCCGAGCCGCTGGCCCCCAACACCAAGCTCCGGCCCCACCGGATCGTCGTGGTGGCCGACGTCGGCCCGGACGCCGCCGGGGTGCTCGTCGGCCAGGGCGGCCGCTTCGGCGGCTTCTCCCTCCACGTCGTCGACGGGTGCCTCGAGTACGCGTACAACTTCGCCGGGGTGGAGACCATCACGCTACGCAGCGCCCCGCTCGCCCCCGGCCGGCGGGTCCTCGGGGTCACGGTCGCGCCCAGCCGTGACGACGGGCCCACCGCGATGCGTGCGGCGCTGGTGGTCGACAACACCGTCGGTGACGCGGTGCTGCTCCCGCGCACCACGCCGATCCGCTTCACCCTCCACGGCGAGGGCCTCACCTGCGGGTACGCCGACGGCACCCCGGTCACCGAGGCCTACCGGCCGCCGTTCGCCTACCCGCTGACGATCCACGACGCCGTCATCGACACCTCGGGCGCCGAGGTGATCGACGTCGCCGCCGAGATCCGGCGCGCGCTCATGATCCAGTAGCGCCGCCGTCCCCGTCCCCGTCCCCGCCCCCGTCCCCGCCCGGAAGGAACCCGCCGTGCCCCTCTCCGCCGACGACCGTCTCGCCCTCCAGGATCTCTACGCCGAGTACAACTACGCGATCGACGAGGGCCGCGCCGCGGACTTCGCCGCCTGCTTCACCGCCGACGGGTACCTCGACGTGGGTCTCGGCGGCCCCACCCAGGGCACCGAGGCCCTGGCCGCCTTCGCCGCCGGCACCAACCAGGCGGTCCCGGGCCTGCGCCACAGCGTCACCAACCTGCGGTTCACGGTCGACGGCGACGACGTCGTCGGGCAGGCCTACCTCCTCGCCTACCGCCAGGGCGCGGCCGGCTTCGAGGTGCTGATGAGCGGCCGCTACGACGACCGCCTGCGCCGCGTGGACGGCGCCTGGCGCTTCGCCCGCCGGGTCGCCACGCCCGACCCCCCGCCCCCGGGCTGACCCGACGCCGCGGGTCCGGCGGGCGTCGTAGGCTTCCCGCACCCATCCGCACCGGCACCGAGGAGGAGTCGACATGGGCTTCATGGACAAGGTGAAGGAGACCGCGGCCAAGGCGGGCGAGGCCGCCAAGGACGCGGGCAAGGCCGCCCAGGACAAGATCGAGGAGCAGAAGGTCAAGAAGAAGATCTCCGACCTGAAGGAGGAGCTCGGCGGCGTCGTCTTCGCCCAGCGCACCGGGGCCGCGAACCCCGCCGGCGACGCCTCCTTCGACGCCACCGTCGACCGCCTGGTGGCCGAGATCACCGAGCAGGAGGCCGCGCTCGCCGCCATCGGCGAGACCCCGGCCGACTGACCCCGGCCGAGCGACCCCGACCGAGCGACCCCGACCGACCGTCCCCAGCCACCGGACCCCGCGCCCTCCCGTCGTGCACCGGACCCGGACGTGACCGCCGCGAGCGGCATGGGCATCGCCATGACGCTGCCCACGATGGTGCCCCACGACCGCCGCGACACGCTGGCGTGGTGCCGCGCCGTCGACGAGGGCCCGTGGTCGAGCCTGGCCGTCCCCGAGCGCATCACCTTCCCGTCGCACGCGCTGGTCGTGGAGCTCGCGGCCGCGGCCGCCCTCACCGAGCGGGTTCGGCTCTGGACGACGATCCTGGTCCTGCCCGCCCACGACGAGGTCGAGGTCGCCAAGCAGATGGCCAGCATCGACCGGCTCAGCGACGGCCGCCTGACCCTCGGGGTCGGCGTCGGTGGGCGCGAGCACGACTACCGCGCCATCGGAGGCGACTTCGCCGACCGGTGGGCCCGCATGGACGCCCAGGTCGCACGCATGCGCCGGATCTGGGCCGGCGAGCCCCCGTTCCCGGGCGCCGACCCGGTGGGCCCACCGCCGGTCCAGGCGGGCGGGCCGCCGCTCGTCGCCGGCGCCCTCGGACCCAAGGCGATCGGTCGGGCCGCCCGCTGGGCGGCCGGGGTCGACGGCGCCTGGACCCTCGACGGCGACGAGGCCACCGTGCGCGCCGCGTTCGACATGATCCGCGCGGCGTGGCGGGCCGCGGGCCGGACCGACGCGCCCCACCTGTCGACCAGCGTCTGGTACGCGCTCGGCCCCGACGCCGAGGACCGCCTGCGCGGGTACGCCTACGACTACCTCCGGGTCTTCGGCGACGCGGCCGGGCGCTACGGCGCCGACGGCGTGGCCTGCTTCACCCCCGAGGCGCTGCGGCGCGCGGTGGACGGCGCCCGCGCCGCCGGGGCCGACGAGATCTTCCTCGTCCCCACCACCGCCGACGTCGCCGAGCTCGACCGCACCCGTGACGCCCTCGGGATCTGACCGCGACCCCCGGGCGGCGGGGCTCCGCCCGCTGACCGGGATCGTGGTGGTCGACTGCGCGCGGATGGTGTCGGGCCCCCTCGCCGCCCACTTCCTCGCCGGGCTGGGCGCCGAGGTGCTCCGGATCGAGCCGCCCGGGGGCGACGCCACCTGGAACACCCCGCCCTTCGTCGGCCCCGACGGCGTGCACCCGGGCCCCCGGGCCCGCTCGACCTCCCCCTCGGACCCCTCCGCCGGGGCCGGGGCAAGCGCTCGGTCGTGCTCGAACTCCAGGATCCACGAGGCCGGGACCTCCTGCGCCGCCTCCTCGGCGGCGCCGACGTCCTGGTGGAGAACTTCCGCCCCGGGGTGATGGACGGGCTCGGCCTCGACCGGGCCACGCTCGACGCGGTCAACCCCCGGCTCATCCACTGCGCGGTCACCGGCTTCGGTCACGACGGGCCCTACCGGGACCGCCCCGCGATGGACCTCGTGGTCCAGGCGATGTCGGGGCTGATGGCCAAGACCGGCTTCCCCGACGGCCCCCCGGTCCGCTCGGGCGCGATGATCGGCGACGAGGTCGCATCGGCCTTCGCCGTCGTCGCGGTCCTCGCCGCGCTGCGCCAACGCGACCTCGACGGGCGGGGCCGCTTCGTCGACGTGCGCATGTACGAGGCGCTGCTCGACCTGGTGTGGGACGAGCCGGTCGACCACTACGAGGACGCCGGCGTCCCCGCGCGCACCGGCAACCTCGACGCCCGGGCCGGGCCCATCGGCGTGTACGCCACCGCCGACGGCCACGTCGCCGTGGTCCTGACCGACGACGCGCAGTGGGTGCGGCTGTGCGCCCGCATGGAGCGCTCCGACCTCGCCGGGATGACCCGGTCCGACCGCCGGGGCGCGGGCCTGGCCCGCGCGAACGACGCCCTCGCGGCCTGGTGCGCGACCCGCACCACCGCCGTGTGCGGCGCCGTGTTCGCCGCCTGCGACCTCCCCGCCGGGCCGGTGCTGCCCCCGTGGGCGGCGCGCCACGACCCCCACGCCGCGGCGACCGGAGCGCTCGAGCCGCTGGTGCACGGTGCGACCGGCGCGCCGACCGGCTACCTCGGCCCCCGCCTCCCGTTCCGGATCGACGACGTCGACCTGTCGACGACCCCGGCCGAGCCCCTCGGGGCCAGCACCGACGCGGTGCTGCGGGAACGCGGCGGCTGCGACGACGCCGAGCTCGCGCGCCTGCGCGCCGCCGGGGTGATCGGCTGAGCCCGCCCGGCACCCTGGCCCCGGATCCGGCCGGGCAGTACCGTTCCCGCAGTCCGAACCCGAGGGGGCACCGTGCACGATCTGGTCATCCGCAACGGCCGCGTCGCCGACGGCACCGGGGCGCCCGCCGTCCGGGCCGACGTGGCCGTCGACGACGGCTCCATCACCGCGGTCGGGGAGGTCAGCGCCCCCGGGCGCACCGAGATCGACGCGACCGGGCTCGTGGTCACGCCGGGCTTCGTCGACGTGCACACCCACTACGACGGGCAGGCCACCTGGGATCCGCTGCTCACGCCCTCGATCTGGCACGGCGTGACCACCGTGGTCATGGGGAACTGCGGGGTCGGGTTCGCCCCGGCCGCACCCGACCGCCACGACTGGCTGATCGAGCTGATGGAGGGCGTGGAGGGGATCCCCGGGCGAGCCCTGCGCGCCGGCATCCAGTGGGACTGGGAGACCGTGGGCGAGTACCTCGACGCGCTCGACCGGCTCCCCCACGCCACCGATCTCGGCGCGCAGATCGCCCACGGCGCCGTGCGGGCGTTCGTGATGGGCGAGCGGGGTGCGGCCAACGAGCCCGCCACCGCCGACGACATCGCCCGGATGGCCGAGATCGTCCAGGCCGGCGTCGCCGCCGGTGCGGTGGGCCTGTCGGTGAACCGGCTCGAGCTGCACAAGTCCAAGGACGGGCGCGAGGTGCCCGGGACCTTCGCCGAGATCGACGAGATCCTCGCGCTGGCGCACGCAGTGGCCGCGGGCTCGCCCGACGCGGTGTTCTCCACGATCTTCTCCCTCGGCGCCCAGGCCGACGACGCCGTGTGGCACGAGCAGATCGACTGGGTCGCGCGGCTCTCGCGCGAGACCGGCCTGGCCGTCACCTTCCCGTTCGGCGCGTCGAGCGACGGGTCGGACCGGTGGCGGGCCCGCCTCGCCCGCATCGAGGCCGAGAACGCGAACGGGGCCCGCCTGTACCCCCAGGTCGGCTCGCACCGCCAGGGCCTCCTGTGCGGCCTGCGCACCATGAACCCGTTCATGGGCCGCCCCTCGTACACGGCGCTCGCCGGGCTCCCCCCGGCCGAGCGGGCCACCCGCATGGCCGACCCGGCCGTGAAGGCGGCGATCCTCGCCGAGCACGGCGCCCCCGGCACCACCGCGCTGGCGAGCCTCATGCTGAGCCAGGCGACCGCGGTCTTCCCGCCCGCGCCGATGCCCGAGCAGGAGCCCGACCCGGCCACCAGCCTCGCCGCCCAGGCCGCCGCCACCGGGCGCGACCCCCAGGACCTGCTCTACGACTGGACCATCGCCGACGAGGGTCAGGCCCTGGTCCACTTCTTCCTCGGCGGGTACGCCGGTTCGCTCGACCCCAGCCTCGAGCTGATGGCCCACCCCGACAGCGTGCTCGGGCTCGGCGACGGCGGCGCCCACGTCGACGTCATCTGCGACTGCGGCTATCCGAGCTTCCTGCTGTCGTACTGGGTGCGCGAGCGCGCCCGGGGCACGCTCGGCTTCGAGACCGCGATCAGGATCCTGACCTCCGAGCCCGCCGCGCTCTACGGCCTGCACGACCGCGGCGTCGTGGCCCCCGGCTACAAGGCCGACCTCAACGTGCTCGACCCCGACCGGGTGAGCCCCCGGCCGGTCGAGATCGTCGACGATCTGCCCACCGGGGCGATCCGCATCGTCCAGCGGACCGACGGCTTCGTCGCCACCCTGGTCGACGGCGTCGTGGTGCAGCGCGACGGCGAGGACACCGGGGCCCGCCCCGGCCGGGTCGTGCGGAGTCGGCCCCGGGGCGCCTGACCGGCACGGGGCGCTGGACCCCGGTCCGGCCCGCACGCCAGACTGGGCCATGGCCGCGCCCGTCCCCACCACCGACCTGGCCCTCGACGAGATCGCGCTCGGGGACCCCGACACCTTCCTGCGCGACGACGTCGACGGCATCTTCGCCAAGCTGCGGGCCGAGCGCCCGGTCGGCTTCGACGCCGAGCAGACCCCGGCGGGCCTGCCGCCCGGTCCCGGGTTCTGGTCGTTCGTGCGCCACCGCGACATGTTCGGGATCAGCCGCGACTACGAGACGTTCACGAGCGTGCCCGCGGTCGGCATCTTCGACTACCCGGTGCGCACCTCGATCATCAACATGGACCCCCCGGTCCACACCCGCTACCGGCTCCTGGTGAACCGGGGCTTCACCCCCCGCATGATCGGCCGGCTCGAGGAGAGCATCGGCGCCCAGGCCCGCCGCATCGTGGAGGACGTGGCCGAGCGCGGGGAGGCCGACCTCGTCACCGACATCGCCGCGAAGCTCCCGGGCCAGGTGATCGCGACCATGCTCGGCGTGCCCGACGAGGACCAGGAGCTGGTCCAGCGCCACACCAACGCCTTCATCGCCCCGTCGGACCCCGAGTACGCGGGCACCGTGGAGGACATGGTGGCGGCCTCCGACGCGATCGAGGACTACGCCAAGCACCTCGGGCGGGCCAAGCGGGAGCACCCCACCGACGACGTCACCTCGGCCATCGTCAACGCCGAGGTGACCGACGCCGACGGCAACCGGGCGAGCATCGACATGGACGAGTTCGCCGAGTTCGTGAAGCTCCTGCTCGTCGGCGGCAACGAGACCACCCGAAACGCGATCACCCACGGCGTGCGGCTGTTCGCGGAGTTCCCCGACCAGAAGGCCCGCTTCCTCGCCGACCCGCAGGGCCTCGCGGTGACCACCGCCGACGAGATCCTGCGCTACGCCACGCCGGTCACGCTGATGCGCCGGACCGCCACCCGCGACGTGGAGGTCGCGGGGGCGCCGGTGCGGGCCGGCGACAAGGTCGTGATGTGGTTCCGGTCGGGGAACTTCGACGACGACGTCTACGACGACCCCTTCCGCTTCGACGTCGGGCGCGACCCCAACCCGCACCTCACCTTCGGCGCCGGCGGCCCCCACTACTGCCTCGGCGCCAGCCTGGCCCGGGTCGAGATCGGCGTGATGCTCGCCACCCTCTTCCAGCGGCTCCCCGACCTCGAGGTCACCGGCCCCGCGGTGCGGATGCGGGCGGTGTCGAGCCACGGGGTGAAGCACCTGCCGGTGCGCTGGACCCCGGCCTGACCCCACCCGCGGGCGACCCCGGTGCTCAGCGCAGGGGCGAGTACGCCACCGGCAGGTGGACCGGGCCCAGGATGAGGTTCGAGCGGGCCCAAGCGGGCGGTCCGGCGACGTGCAGGTCGGGCAGGCGGTCGAGCAGCTCCTCGAGCATCAGCCGCAGCTCGAGCCGGGCCAGCCACGCCCCCAGGCAGAAGTGCGGCCCGCCGGCGCCGAAGGCCTGGTGGTCGCCCGGGGCCCGGCCCACGTCGAACGCCTCGGCCGTGGGCCCGAAGACCCGCTCGTCGCGGTTGGCCGCGGGGTACCACACGACCACCCGATCGCCGCGGTCCAGATCCACGCCGCGCAGCGTGACCGGTCCGGTCACGGTGCGGCGCATGCTCGCCACCGGCGAGGTCCTGCGCAGGACCTCCTCGACCGCGGTGGGCACGAGGCCGCGGTCGGCGAGCAGCCGGGCCCACTGGTCGGGATGCTCGGAGAAGGCGAGGATCCCGGCCGACACCGCCGAGCGGGTGGTCTCGTTGCCGCCGAAGATCAACAGGAACAGGAAGAGCTCGAACTCGGTGTCGGAGAGCCGATGGGTCGAGCCGTCGGCCAGGGTGACCTCGCCGAGGAGCAGCCGGCTGGCCAGGTCGGCCTCGGGGCTGCGGCGCTTGCGCCCGGCCAGCGACGCCGCGTACGCGAGGAGCTGCGCCTTGGCGTCCATCATCGAGTCGTGGACCGCCTGGGGGGTGTCGCCCCGGGGCGAGACCATCCCGTTGGTCCACTCGATCAGCGCCGGGCGCTCCTCCACCGGCACCCCGAGCAGCTCGCCGATGGCCTGCAGCGGCACCGCGGCGGCGAGGTCCTGGACGAAGTCGCAGGCGCCCCGGTCGGCCACAGCACCGATCGCGGCGCGCACGACCTCGCGCAGCCGGGCCTCCAGCGGCCGGACCGCGGCCGGGGTGAAGCCCCGGTTCACCAGCTTGCGGTAGGCGGTGTGGCGGGGCGGGTCGGTGACGATCATCATCGACCCCACCCCGTCGGCCCGGCTCATGTCGCGGATGGCGTCGCCGCCGGTGGCCGAGCCCGGCCCGTCGGCCCCCTCGCTCGAGAAGGTCTCCCAGTCCCGGTGCACCCGGGCCAGGTCCTCGTGGAGCACCACCGACCAGAAGCCGGGGTTCTCGGGCTGCACGGCCGGACCGGGGTGGAACGACATCGGCTCGTGGGCCCGCAGCCAGCGGAACCACTCCCGGCACTCGCGCGGGAACCGCTCGAGGTCGTGGAAGTCGATGTGGGGGCGCACGGTGGCGAGCCCCGGTGCGGTCACGACCGCTCCCCCGCCCGGGCCGGGCTCAGGCCGGGGTGGGCGTGAGGGTGGCGTCGGGGTCGAGGCCGAAGTACCGGCACGGGTTCTCGACCAGGATCCGGCGACGCTCCTCGTCGGTGCACGGGGCGAAGATCTCGTCGATCCACCGCCGGCTCTCGGGGAACGAGCCCACCGAGTGCGGGAAGTCCGATCCCCACATGATGCGGTCGAGGTGGAGCAGGTGCTTCATCTGCATCGCCACCGGGTCGCGCACGATGCCGAAGTGGCAGTGGGTCCACGCGTACTCGCTCGGCTTCATCGCGAGGTCGGCGCCGTACCACTCCTTGAACACGCCGTACGAGTCGTCGACCATGAAGAGCGCGCTCGGGATCCAGCTCGCGTTGGCCTCGGCGAAGTACACCTGCAGCTCGGGGATGCGGTCGAACACGCCGTCGAGGATCATGCGCACGATGGCGGCGGTGGCCACGTTGTTGGTCCGGCCCAGCAGCGACCACTCCAGGCTGAACTTCCCCTTGGCCGACTCCGCGAGCAGGGGGTTGTTGCGAACGCCGAGGCCCGCGTGGAGCGCGATGGGCACCCCGAGCTCGAGGGCTGCGTGCCAGAACGCGTCGTCCTCCGGCGCGGGGGTGCCGCCGCCGGCCGGGAACGACGACAGGTACACCCCGGCCGCGCCCAGGCCCTCGACCCGCTTCAGCTCGGCGATGGCGTCCTCGATGCCGCTCGACGGGATGATCGCGTTGCCGAGCAGGCGGTCGGGCGCCACCGAGCAGTAGTCCTGGGTGAGGAAGTCGTTGTAGGCCCGCACCATGGCGACGTAGGCCTCACGGTCCTCGATGTTCTCGATGAACCGGCTGATGAAGACCGGCGGGTAGAGCACCTCGGCGTCGAGCCCGTCGGCGTCCTGCTCGCGCAGGCGCTGCGCGGCGTCGCCGGTCCCGGGGAACGGCGTGCCGTCGTCCTCCCAGTACGAGCCGCCCCGCACCTTCACCGGCCGACCCGCGGTGACGTTCTGCCCGTTGTGGATGAGCGGGCTGCCCTCGACGATCCAGCCGTGCCCGCCCTCGCGCAGCGCGATGAGCCGGGGCGCCCGGTCCCGGTGCTCCTCGGGCACGTGGCGGATCCACGGGTCGGGCGGGATCTCGAGGTGCCCGTCACCCGAGATCACCCGGTACCGCCGTGCGCCCTGGTCCGTCGTCGCCATCGCCCGCTCCCCTCGCCGTCCCGGCCGCGCTCGCCGGCCGTGCTCCCGGCCGTGCTCCCCGGTCGTCGACCGGGTGCGGTCATCTTTCCACGTGCGCACCCCGGGCCGGAACCGTGACGGTGTCCCGGCCCGAGCGCAGGAGCCGACCCGGCCGGGCCCCGGTCATCGCCCCGTCGCGCACCACCGGCGTCCCGGCCACCAGCACGTGGGCCATGCCGGCGGCGCCCACGTGGAGGCGGGCCGCGCCGCCGGGGAGGTCGCGGCGGGTCTCCATGGCCGTGGGCCCGAACCCGTCCGGGTCGAGCACCACGAGGTCGGCGTGGGCGCCGGGGGCGATCCGGCCCCGGTCCCGCAGCCCGTAGAGGGCGGCCGGTCGGCCGCTGAGCTGATGGACCATCGCCTCGGGCGAGAACAGGCCCCGGTCGCGGACCAGCTCGGCCCAGGCCTCGGCCGGGAACGCGGCGCCGCACATCATGTCGAGGTGCGCCCCGGCGTCGGAGGCCTGGAGGAGCACCCGGGGATCGGTGAGCAGCTCGCGGCGGACGGCCCACGACCACTCGTCGTCGGCCGCGAACTGGGGGCGCACGAAGCCGGTCGTGATGCCGCCCCGCACCACCGCCTCGCACATCGCCGCGAACGGGCTGACCCCCCACTCCGCTGCGAGGTCGGCGAGCGACCGGCCGACCAGCCCGGCCTGGGTCGGGTCGTCGACCTCGGCGACGCGGTACGCGGGCCAGTTGCGCACGACCAGGGCGAGGCCCTCGGTGGCCTCGGCGACCGTGCGCTCGAGGTCGGCCCGGGTGGCCGGGTCGGCGAGCGCGCGCCGGCGGGCCTCGGGGGCGAGCGCGAACAGCCCGTCCCAGCCGGGCAGGGCCCGGAACACGTAGCCGGGCTCGAAGTCGTGGCGGATGGCCCCGTTCTGGGGCGTCATCATCGCCACCACCCGACCGCCGCGCGCCGCGGCCACGTCGGCGGCCCGCATCTGGCGCGCGTGGAGGTCGGGCACCCGGGGGTTCACGAGCGGCTTGTTCCAGTTGAGCACGCGGTCGGCCGCCGCCGACATGTCGGCCATGAGCTCGACGTCGGCGTCGCTGAAGCCGCGCAGGAACGAGTCGGGGATGAACTCGAGCACCGTGCCCGGGTGGCGACCGCAGACCGCGGCCAGGGCGACGTACTCGGCCGCCGTCGCGAAGTTCGGGGGCGTCGGGCGGCCGTCGCCGTCGAGCTGGGTCTGGGCGTTGGCGGTGGAGAAGCCGAGCCCACCCGCCGCCAGCGCCGCGTCGAGCAGGTCCACCATCGCCGCCAGCTGCTCGGGGGTCGCGGGATCGGCCGACGCGGCCGGGCCCATCACCGCGCGGCGCAGCGCCGAGTGGCCCACGAGGAACCCGATGTGCGCGGCGCGCGGTGTGGCCTCGACCACGTCGAGGTACTCGGCGAACGAGTGCCACCGGTAGGTCAGGCCCGCCTCGAGCGCGGCGACCGGGATCGACTCCACCCGGGCGAGCAGGCGGGTGAGCCACTCCTCGTCGCCGGGGTTGACCGGCGCCAGGGTCAGTCCGCAGTTGCCGCCGACCACCGTGGTCACCCCGTGGAGCGGCGAGGGCGCCAGGTCCGGGTCGTAGAACAGCTGGGCGTCGTAGTGGGTGTGCAGATCGACGAAGCCCGGCGCCACCACCAGCCCGGTCGCGTCGATCACGTCGATCACGTCGCTCCCGGCGTCGGCCCCGGCGTCGGCCCCGGCGGGGCCCACGGCGGCGATCCGCCCGTCGACCACCAGGACGTCGGCCGCCACCCCCGGCGCGCCGGTGCCGTCGACCACCGTCCCGCCCCGGATCCACACCCGCGCCCCGGCCACGGCGTCAACCTAGCCACATGCCGTCCACGCCACGGGTGGCCGCGCCCGGCGTGCTAGGGAGGGGCATGCAGTTCTGCGTCTCTCTCCAGACCGACAAGGTCCACCTCGGCGCCGAGTTCGCCTCGGGCGCCGCGGTCGCCGAGGTGGCCCGGACCGCCGAGGCGGCCGGCTTCGACGCCGTCTTCGTCACCGAGCACCCGTTCCCCGAGCAGGAGTGGCTCGACGGCGGCGGCCACCACGCGCTCGACCCGTTCGTCACCCTCGCCGTCGCCGCCGCCGCGACCACCCGGCTGCGGGTGCTCACCAACCTGTGCGTGGTGCCGTACCACAACGCCTACCTGCTGGCGAAGACCGCGATGACCGTCGACGTGCTGTCGGGGGGTCGGCTGATCCTCGGGTGCGGCGCCGGCTACCTCGCGCCGGAGTTCGCCGCGGTCGGCGCCTCGTTCGCCGACCGCAACGACCGCTTCGACGACGCCCTCCGGGCCATGCGGGCCGCCTGGTCGGGCGAGCCGGTGGCGGTGCCCGCGTCCGGGGCGGTCCACACCATGCGCCCGGTCCCCGCCCAGCAGCCGCATCCCCCGCTGTGGATCGGGGGCAACTCGCGTCGGGCCCTGCGCCGGGCGGTGACGCTCGGCGACGGTTGGATGCCCTTCCCCAACCCCGCCAGCGCGGCGGCCCGCCGCCGGACGCCCGAGCTCATCACCGTCGCCCAGCTCGCGGCCCGGCTCGACGAGGCCCGGGAGATCGAGGCCGCGACCGGCCGGCGCCTCGGCGACGTGATGTTCTCGCCGGTCGGCGTCGACACCTACGGCACCCCGGGCTGGGACGCCGCCGCCTTCGCCCAGGTCGTCGCCGACCTGGCCGGCGTCGGCGTGACGATGCTGTCGGTCCACTTCCCGGCCCGCAGCCGGGCCGAGTACTGCGACCTCGTCACCGGGTTCGGGGCCGAGGTCCTCGCCCCCGCTGGCGGGGGCACCCGCCCGTGAGCCACAGTGCGCCCGTGCCCGAGACCCTCGACGACGACGCCCTGGTCAGCGCCTACGCCCCGCTCGTGGTCGACCAGGACACCGCCCCCTTCTACCGCGGCTGGCTGGCCCGCGAGCTGCGGGTCACCCGTTGCGCCGACTGCGGCCACCGGTTCCTCCCGCCCCGCCCCGGGTGCCCGGCGTGCTGGTCCCGGGACGTGGGCGCCGAGGCGGTGAGCGGGTCGGGGACCATCCACCTGTGCATGCTGCTCCACCAGGGCCCGCCCGCCCCCGGGGTCGACTACGGCGCCGGGCCCTACCCGGTGGTGACCGTGGAGCTCGCCGAGCAGGCCGGGCTCCGGTTCACCTCGACCGTGGTCGGGACCCCGCCGGAGGAGCTGGCCGTGGGCCAGGCCGTCACCCTCGACTGGATCGAGCGCAACGGCGTGCCCCACCCGGTGTTCCGCCGCACCTCCGGGAGCGGGGCGTGAGCCCGCTCGCGACGCGCCACTCGGGGCGCAACCCGCTGAAGGACCGGGTCGCGGTGGCCGGGATCGGCAGCACCGGCTTCTCCCGGTCGTCGGACCGCACCCCGCTGGCCAACGCGATCCAGGCCGCAACCGCAGCCGTGCGCGACGCCGGGCTGACCGCCGCCGACATCGACGGCATCGTCATGCCGGGCGAGCCGGGCGGGCCCGGACCCAACGTGGTCGCGTCGGCGCTGGGACTGGCCCGGGTGAGCCACTTCTCGCGGACCGCACCGGTGGCGATGTTCGCCTTCGCCGACGCCGTGCACGCGGTCTTCGCCGGTGCCTGCGACTCCGCGCTGGTCGTCTACCCGTACATGCGCCTGCCGTGGGCCTCGCGCCAGGCGGCCAACGACCCGTTCCGCCGGCACATGGCCGTGGGCATGGCCACCGTCCCCGAGAGCATCGCCAACGCCGCGGGCTACGCGGCCTGGGCCAGTCGCTACCTCGCCGAGTACGGCGTGTCCCGCGACGCCTTCGCCCGCGTCGCGGTGAACATGCGGGCGAACGCGGCCCGCAACGAGCTCGCGGCGATCACCACGCCGCTCACCATCGCCGACTACTACGAGGCCCGGATGATCCGCGAGCCCCTCGGCATGCTCGACATGGACCTCCCCGTCGACGGGGCCGACGCGTTCGTGATCACCACCACCGAGCGGGCACGCGACCTGCGCCAGCCCCCGGTGCTCGTGCACGCCGCCACGACCGGCCTCGTGACCCCGAACGACGAGGACCAGCTCCCCGGGCTCGACCACCACGGTCAGCACGTCGTGATCGACGCGCTCCGGGCCCGCAGCGACTTCTGGATCGACGGGCTCGACGTCTACTGCCCCTACGACGGCTTCACCGTGATCACCGCGGCCTGGATCGAGAACGCGGGCTGGTGCGGCCCGGGCGAGGCGGGCGCGTTCCTCGCCCAGCACTGGGACGAGGCCTCGGGTCGGGTGCTCATCGACGGCCGGATCCAGGTGAACCCGCACGGCGGCTCGCTGTCGGAGGGCGCGACCCGCGGCTCGGGCCACCTGCGCGAGGCGGTCGTGCAGCTGCGGGGCCAGGCCGGCGTCCGCCAGACCCCCGACGCCCGCACCGCCCTCGTGACCACCGGCGGCTTCTTCTTCAACTCCCAGGGCGCGACCCTCCGGGCCGACGACTGAGCCCCCGACCGCCGGGCCGGGCGGGCCGGGCGGGCCGGGCGGGCCGGGCGGGCCGGGCGGGCCGGG